>JAGBWQ010000037.1 GCA_017629735.1 Kiritimatiellia bacterium | reverse complement strand
GAAGACTGTCGAGAAAATCGTTGAGGTGCCTGTTGAAAAAGAAGTGCGAATAGAGGTGCCAGTTGAAAAAGTGATAGAGAAGGAAGTTCGCGTAGAAATTCCAGTTGAGAAAGTAGTCGAAAAGATCGTAGAGGTTCCAGTCGAGAAGCTTATCGAAAAGGAAGTTCGTGTAGAAGTGCCCGTAGAAAAAATAGTTGAGAAGGTTGTCGAAAAGGAAGTTCGCGTAGAAGTTCCTGTCGATAGGATAGTCGAAAAAATCGTCGAGGTTCCTGTTGAAAAAGTGGTTGAGAAGATAGTTGAAGTTCCAGTTGAAAAGATCGTTGAGCGTGTTGTCGAGGTTCTTCCTCCTGTCGTAGAAGAACCGGTAAATGTTCGACAGCAAAATGTTCCTTCGCTTAAAACATTTGAAGGAATGGATAGAGAACGATTGAAGGCACTTGAAAATGCTGCTCTCAACGAGCTTATGCGTAGCCGTAAATTTAAATTTGCAGATAAAATTTTCGGGAGGAAAAAGTGATGAACGAGATAAAATGGTGGTTGCGTACCCAAGATGAAACATTCGGTCCGGAAACGGAAGCGAAGCTTGTTGAGTGGGCCAAGATGGGCCGCATTCAGCCTGGGCAAGAGATTTCCTCTGATGAGATTATTTGGCGTCGCGTGGAGGAGGTTCCTTTCCTCGATATGCGCTTCTCAATTGATATTGGCGATGGCAATCCGAGAGGGCCATTCAACAAGGCGGCGGCTGATGCGTTGCTGGCGAGCGGACGCTTGCCACCTACCGTAAGCATTGTTGAGGTTCGAGCTCCTTTTGAGGAAGAAGTGAGTCAGTCGGAAGAGCCAGCTGCAGAGGCTCCCGCCGATGAACAGGTGCGCATAGTCGAGAAGGAAGTGTGTGTAGAAGTTCCAGTAGAGAAGATTGTAGAAGTTCCTGTCGAGAAAGTCGTAGAGAAAATAGTTGAAGTTCCGGTTGAAAAGATAGTTGAGAAAATCGTCGAAGTTCCAGTAGAAAAGATTGTTGAGAAGATTGTTGAAAAAGAGGTTCGTGTAGAAGTTCCCGTCGAGAAGATCGTTGAGAAAAAAGTCATCGATGAATCTCGCGTAAACGAGCTACAGGGGCTTCTTGATGAGGAAAGGCGCCATACTGCCGATCTTCAGAAACGCTTAGATGAAACAATGGCAGCCTCATCTGCCACGCGCAATGATCTTTCATCTCAAATTGAAGCTCTCTCTGTAAAGTGTGACGCGTATGCTGCTGATGTTGCAAATGCAAATGCGCGTGCAGCGAAGCAAGCCGAGCAGATTGTTGCTCTTGAAGACGAATTGAAGCGCTTGCCTGCCGCAGCGAGCGAGATTGCAGATACGCAAGCTGCAGTATTTAAGATTATGCAAGATGAGCTTTCTGGGCTTGATGAGATGATCGCCAAGGAAAAAGACGAGTTTGAGTCGTTCCGTAAGCGCCATCAAGAGCGTTCAGATCGTCTTGCCGCAAGAAGAAGAGAGCTTTTCGCTCGTTCCGGCGGAAGTGTTGAAGAGATGACGCGCGTTGCTCTCGTTGGAAGGCCTGATGATCCGAGAACAATTCGTATGCGTAGCGAGTTGGAAGATTTGAAGCGTGTCCACGATAAGATGATGCGCGACAATTCCATTAAGATAAAGGCTCTTTCTGATGAGCTTCGTCTGCAGAAGGCGGAGTGCGCTCGTAATGTTGAGAGCATGCGCGATATCACTCAGCTCAGGGCAGAATCCCAGAAGCTTCGCGAGATTCTTCAGCGTACTGAGCAGGAGCTTATGACTGAGCGCCAGCGCTGTGAAGAGCTTCGTCAACGCGAAGCGACAGGCAAGCAAGCTCTTATGGCTCGAATTGCTTCGCTTGAAACTCCTTCGTTTGGAACGGCAACATCACTTGAGACGAATCAGAGCCGTGAAGCTAAACTTGTTAGACTTCCCAAATGGATGCAACTTAAGCGCGCATGAAAATTCTTTGTATACTTTTAGCTGTGATGTCGTTATGGGATTATCCATCTCGTAAGGTGCAGCACGATAATCTTCGCCACCGCTTTATTATCGCGGTTAAAGAAGGTGATACCTCAGCGATGGAAGAGCTTAGCCGAAAAGGTGTCGAGCTTCTCCCGGACGATCCAACATGGCGTTATAATCTTGCGTGTTCACTCGCTTGGTTCGATGGACGCGAGAACGAGGCTCTTGATACGCTTGAGAAGGCTATTGAGCTTGGATATCGTAATGCGAAGGCTATAAAGAACGACACCGATCTTGCGCGCATTTCTGGCAATCCTCGTTTTTCTGCGCTTGTTAAGAAAGCTGCGTCTCTTTCGTTCGTTCCATTAGAGAACGGCCCCTTGGCGGCAGAAGACGCTACTGGTATTGCAGGCACCAAGATTACTCTCGGGGAGAAGAATCTCACATGGGATTTTGATGCTGGTTGCTTTGAAGCTCATCTGAAACTTGCACCCGGCAATTCAGGGAAGAACATGGGCGACCTCTACATGAATCGCGATGCGGGACATTCTCGCCCTCGTCTTGCTGAATTTCCCGGAATTACTGAGGTGAAATTTGATGCGGAGGGTGTTCGCCGTGAAATGCACACTGGAATTCCCAATGTTTATTTCCCATATCCTCTCTTTGGCAATTGTTCTCAGGCATTTGTGAAAGGTCGCGCGTGGAGGTCTATGCCGCGTGCTATTCTTTCTGCCTATCTCCCTGATTTGAAGGCAATGCAAAAACTTTATCTTTCAAATCAGATTTGGTTTTTCCCGTCTAATCTTGATACTCCACCCCTCGGCCAATACGGAGATGTATTCCACGCGAATGTTCCTTTTTGGGTGACTACTGCTGGGCGTAGCTGGTCTGATATTCCTTATCTTCGTGCGGCAATGCTTTGCTCTCGTTCGTTTGCGCCTGCTACGAAAGCTTCTGCCGTATCAAGGAGACTTTTTGCGCCAACGGTAATTACGCTTCTTAAGAAGTCTCTCATCGGCGTTACCTCTGAAGAAGATTATATTTCTCCTAAGGCGCACCCGACCGCACTGCCTCCCAGTGGTGTTGATACAAATAGGCTCGTTCAGCTTTCTGCTCAAATGACGCCAGAGTCTATTCCTCCACTTGTAACAGTTACTGCGGAGTCTGTTTCTGATATAACAGATGTTGGGATCCCCGAGCTTTTGTATTCTACGCCTTACGCAGTTTCCTATGTGATTAGGGCTCCTGAGCGCAAGAGAGTGTTTGTTCTTAAAGCGTCCGGCGCACAGAAAATGTGTTTTGTGAAAACTATGGGTTCATATTCTGCGGCAAAAGTTGTTCCAATTGGCGGCAATGGTGCTGTGGTAGAGCTTAATACTTCTCGTCTTAATCCTACCAGCCGCGTAGACATCGCTGTCTTTGGTCGCAATCAGCATACAGGGTGGGGCGCTCCTTCGTTCGTTTCATTTACCAAGACTAGTAAATCTGCTCCATATTCCGATCCGTTCCTTACTCTCAAGGGTCTTGTAACGAAATGAAAGTAGTTCTTGCGCCTTTGGCAGGTTTTACCGACGCTCCGTTTCGTCGTCTCTGCCGTGAAGGAGGAGCCGATAAGACTTATACCGAAATGGTTAGCGCGGCAGGTCTTGCTCATGGTTCTTCGCCGACAAGGCATTTGATGGAGATGCTTCCTGACGAAGGGCCGGTGTCGTGTCAGATTTTCGGTTCTAAAGAAAGTGATGTTGCGTTTGCCTCGAGCGTTGTAAGCGATGCGTTTTGCGAGATAAATCTTAATGCTGGTTGCCCGATGACAAAAGTCACTCGTGAAGGGGCTGGCGCAAAATTGATTGATGACCCAGAGAAGATTTATCGTCTTTTGAAGGCGATGTCGGAAAACACTTCTCTCCCTATTACTTTAAAGACGAGGATCGGGCCTAATCCAGGGCGCACAAATGCGTTTGAACTCTTAGACGCCGCGGAGAAGGCTGGGGCGAAAGAAATAATATTTCATGCACGCTACACTTCGCAGATGCATGGAGGAGAGGTCCATCTCGATACGCTCGCAGAGCTTGTTTCTCGCGCGTCGATTCCTGTTATTGGAAATGGTGGCGTGAAGGATTTTAAAAGCGCGCTTGAAATGGCAAAGACAGGCGTTGCGGCTGTAATGGTCGGAAGAGCGGCGCTTGGAGATCCGTTTATCTTTTCTGCGATTAAAGAGGGGCGCAAGGCAGATGGCGCAGGTGGAGCCTTGATGTGCGAGAAGCATCTTTCGCTTCTTCTTCAGTTCCGCGACATTCTTGCCGAACGCTTCCCGAACGATCATGTTTCGTCACCAGACGCATTTGCGTCAGTAAAGATGCATACGCATCTGTTTAGATATTTTTCTGGGCTACCTGGAGCTGCGAAGTTGCGTGCGCGGCTTAATATGGTCAGAAAGCTTTCTGAAATATATGATATAATTCATTCGTATGTTTGATATTGTTATTGTTACAGCCGCCAACAAGGCGCAAGCAGCTGGCTATAAGGCGCAGCTGAAAGGGCGTAAAAATTTCATCGTCGTTCCAGATCCTGGCGATCGCAGGGTTGGATCTTTAGGTGCGACAGTCAATGTCCTTAGAGCGCTTTTCCGCAAGAAAGCTGTGCGTAAAGATTCAAAAATTCTTACCTGCCATTCTGGTGGCGACGCCAAGCGCACACCTGCGTATGCAGCAATGGGCAAGGCATTCGTTCCTATGCCTGATTCTCGTCCAATGCTCGACCATATCATTGAGACGATGGAGCTTCTTCCTCAGCGTCCAGGCGTTGTTGTCTGTTGTGGAGATGTTATCCCCAAACTTGATTGCAGCATCGTAAAATTTGCTTCTCGTGGTGTGACAGGTGTCGCGTACCCCGATGGTCCAGATCAAGCCCGTCTCCATGGCGTGTATGTGGCAGATGGTAAGGGAACTGGAGTTTTTGGTGTTTCAGATTTTCTTCAGAAGCCAGATGTAAAGAAGGGGCGCTTCTTGGTCGATACTGGAATTATGTATTTCGACTGGGAAACAGCTAAGAAGATGCGTTCGCTTCCTATTGCTGGAGATATTTACGAAGAGTTTCCGAAGATGCTTCTTTCGGGCTTTGCGCCGTTTAATGTTTCAGTGGCTCCGTCGTGCGAGTTTTTCCATATTGGTTCTTCTCGCGAACTTCTTGCGCTTCTTGGAACGCGTGTTAAGGGTGGAGCGAAAACACTTGTCGATTCTGTTTCAGCTCCAATCGAAAGTCTCGCGGGAGACAATATCGTCACGAATGTTCCTGCGTCATACGGCCCAATAAATCTTAAAAAGGGCGAGTGCCTTACATCTCTTCCTCTTGGGAAGAATGAATGGTATCACATTAAATATTTGGTGACCGATTCATTTAAGGAAGATGGCCTTTGGGAGAAACATTCTCTTTCAAAGAAGATGGTTTGTATCAATCATTCGCGTCTTCTTGCTTTGCGCGGCAAAAAGGAAGCTGCCGTTCGTGTGACGGCGCCTGTTCGAATTGATTTTGCTGGTGGCTGGTCTGATACTCCTCCAATCTGCGAGAGAGAAGGAGGAACAGTACTTGCCGCGGCAGTTACGCTTGAAGGCAACCGCCCAGTGGAGGTTAAAATCACGCCTCGCCGCGATAAGCTTGTCAAAGTCGTTTCAAAGGATTTGAAGCGTTGCCGCGTTCTAAGGTCTGCCGCGGAGATTGCTTCTCATCACGATCCGACAGATTGGTGTTGTCTCGTTAAATCTGCGCTTCATGTGACAGGTTTTGCTTTTGGTTCACAAGGAATAGAGATAACAATCTCGGCAGATTTGCCCAAGGGAAGTGGCATGGGCACCTCGTCTATTCTTGGTGCGGCGGCAGTGGCTGCGCTTTTGCATGTTAAGCGCCATGGCTTCCAGCCGTGCAAATCGTTTGATATAGATGAGATTGGAATTTTGACATTGCAGCTTGAACGCGAGATGCGCACAGGCGGAGGTTGGGAAGATCAATTTGCAGGAATGATTCCTGGCGTTAAGCTTTTAAGGTCGCTCCCCGGGCGTGAACAGAAAGTGACTGTCGAGAAGGTTGAAATTCCTTCTCGCACTCTCAAATCTCTTTCTTCGCGTAGCCTTCTTTATTTTACTGGTCAAAAGAGAATGGCTCGTAATGTTTTGCGCCGAGTGATTGGCTTCTACGAAGAAAATCCACACGGGTTTGCAAATATTCTCGTTTCAGCATTAAAGTCAAATGCCGAGAAGGCTGCGTCCGCGCTTCGCGACGGCAATCTTGATCTTTTTGCATCGTGCGTCAATGCATATTGGCGCGACAAAAAGCTTCTTGATGCAGGCTCGACTAACGAAAAGGTTGATGATATGATCGACCTGATTCGTCCGTTCGCATCGGCCGTCACTCTTACTGGTGCGGGCGGCGGAGGCTTTATGTATATTCTCGCCCAGAGCGCATCTGCGGCAGTTCGCATTCGTAAAATGCTTGAGAGCGATCCGCCGTCTCCCGATTCGCGTGTCTATGCGTTCGGCTTTGATAACGCGGGGCTAAGGTTTGAATGACAGTTTGGATTGAAACGCCTTTCGACAACCTTCCATCGGAAGGTTATAGAAAAATGCGCTATTGGAGTATGGCGCAGGCGTTCAAGGCATTAGGTCACGATGTAGTTCTCTTTGCTTCTACTTTTAATCATTCAACTAAATCTCCGCGGAGAATAGACAGCGAAAATCCTTCTTTTTCTGAAGGGATCCGTCTTGTTCTTGTTCCTGCATTGCCTTATCGACGCAATATTTCCTTCGCAAGGGTGCGTAGTCATTTGCATCATGCAAATGCATTTGAGAAAGTGGCTGAAGAGTTAGTTTCTTCTGGAGAAATAAAAAGGCCGTCTTTGGTAGTTGCCGCAGTTCCTACAATATGCGCAGCTCGTAGCGCAAAGCATCTTGCAGATAAATATGGCGCTAAGTTTGTTCTTGATGTGCAAGATGCTTGGCCTGAAACTTTTTACCGTATTCTTCCGCGATTCCTGAGGCGGTTTGGAAGAATATTTTTCTATCCTCTTCATCGCGCTGTGGCAAAGCTCTATCGCAGTGCCGATCTTGTGACAGGAGTTTCTCTTGATTATAAAGCCTTGTCCAAACGAGACGACTTTTACCTTGCGCCTTTAGGAGTGTCTTGTCAGATAAATGCCGAGCGCAAAGCTACGCAAGGGAAGATAAAGCGTCTTATTTACGCAGGAAGCCTTGGACGCGGCTATGCACTTGAAACTGTAATAGAAGCTCTTAAACTTGATGATGAGCTTACTTTGGAGATTGCAGGCGAAGGTGAGAAGAAAAACTCTCTCAAGAAACTCGCTGAGAAATTGGGCGTTTTAAATCGCGTTAATTTCCATGGATGGATAGGAGAGAATGAGCTTTTGAGTCTTCTTTCTCAGGGCGATGCAGGTATCATTCCTATGAGAGATGATAGCCTCGTTGCGCTTCCAAATAAGCTTTTCGATTACCTGGCTGCATCGCTTCCTGTGATTTCTTCTTTACATGGCGAATGTGGCGAGTTTTTGCAGCGTGAGAAATCAGGAGTTCTTTACGATATAGCCTCGCCTTCGTCTTTCATCGAAGCGCTTCACCGCATACAAAAAGAATGTGTCTTCCCTGTGATTATGCCAAAGTCGTTTAGGGCGGAGGAAATTTACCCTGCCTATGTTGCAAGGCTTGAAGGCTTGTTCGTTAGCGACGATCAAATTTCCGGTCAAGCTCGCGATTTGATGTGAAAATCATTACCGGTTTGCCGCGCGGGCAAACATAGGGCATTTTGCACGAGCAAAGCTCCTCGACCATTTCTTTTGCACCTTCTGGCGACATTTTTAGTTTTGCGCCAGCAAAGGAGCGAGCAATTGACTTTGCGATGATTTCTTCTTTCCATCTATCACCGCCGCGTCTTGAGCCAGGCTCGGCAAGATCACTTGATATCGTTGCGAGGATCGACTCGGCTGGAATGTTTGCCGCAATTTGAGGGAGCGCGTCAATCTTAAAAGTGTTTCTTCCAAATTCTTCAATCGAAAAGCCCATGGAGTGAAGAATATCAATCGCTTCTTTTATTCTAGCTGTATCTGCTGGAGAAAGCGAGATTGTTTCTGGAATGAGAAGCGGCTGAGAAGGAGATTTCAAATCCCTCATGCGTTCGTAGGCAATTCGTTCGCGAGCAGCGGCTGGATTTATCGTCACAATACCAGCATCTGTTTCAAGAAGGACATATCCGTTTTGTGTCTGCGCGAGGATATTGAACCATCTCCAAGGCTTTGCACTGTCGCCGTCGTCTGAAAGTTTTAGCTCAACTTCGGTAGGGATGGGAGTTGGAGGGGGAGGGGGAGTTGAAGGTGAAGTCCAAGTCGAAGTCGAAGTGAGGGGAGTTGAAGTTGAAGTCGAAGTGAGGGGAGTCGAAGATGAAGTCGAAGTCGAAGGAGAAGTCGGGGTCGGAGTCGAAGTTGAAGGTGAAGGTGAAGTCCAAGTCGAAGTCGAAGTCGAGGTCGAAGGTGAAGGGGGAGTCGAAGATGAAGTCGAAGGTGAAGATGAAGTCGAAGTTGAAGTCGGGGTGAAAATTGCTGTCTTTACAGCTTTTGCAACAGCATTGCGAATAGATGCATTGTCGCGGAAGCGAACTTCGCGCTTCATCGGGTGGACATTTACATCTACCATCGAAGCGTCCGTATCGATGAAAAGGATTACGGACGGCTTAATGTCTCCTTGCTTTCTTGGATAAGACTCGCGCAGAGCATAATTGATTGTAGGAGCCGTTGCAGGGCGCGAGTTTACGAAAATGTACTGCTCCTTGCGCGTCGGCGTGGAAAGATTGGGCCTTTCAATAAAACCAGAGATCTTGATTTTATTACGACCTTCTTCTGATGGAAGCGAAATCGGAAGCGCAGCTTCTAAAAATTCAGCACCGAAGAGATCGTGAATTCTTTCCTGAAGAGATGATGCAGGAGGAAGATTGCCAGCTTCGCGACCATCAATGTAGAGGGAGAAGGATATCTGAGGGTGCGAAAGCGCATGAACAGTATAGACATGCTTTATGTGGCTTTCCTCTGTCATATTTGACTTGAGGAACTTTAGTCTCGCAGGAACATTACAGAAAAGGTCTTTGACTTCAATAACAGTTCCTGGCGGGCAGCCGGCGGAGCGAGTTTCTGCGAGAATGCCTGCGTTGACTTGAAGGAAAAATCCTTCATCGGCATTCTTCCTGCGAGTTGTCATCGAAAAACGCGATACCGAGGCTATCGAAGGAATTGCTTCGCCGCGGAAACCAAGAGTTGTGATGTTTTCAATGTCCGACTCGTCAAGAATTTTTGAAGTGGCCTGCCGCTCGAGCGAGAGAAGGGCATCTTCCTTTACCATTCCACACCCATCATCTTGAACGGAAATCAGTTTTTTGCCGCCGCTTACGATGGAAATGCGAATGTTGCTTGCTCCTGCATCAATCGCGTTTTCTACAAGCTCCTTTACGACGCTTGCAGGTCTTTCGACTACTTCACCTGCCGAGATCTTGTTTGCAACATGGATCGGCAGGACTCTTACGCGATTTTCGTTCATCTTAATTAGAAATCAAGATTGATATTCCTGCGAATGAATGTAGGTACGTCGAGATCTTCTCCGTGCCAAATAGTAGGAGCTGCATTCGAGAACCTTCCGCGATCTACCGCTGCAGACAAGCCTGAGGCAGCTTTCGCCCCGCGAGCGCGGCGGTTGCCACCTACTCCTGCGCCAGAGAGCTTTTCTGATTTTTGGATAGACTCGAAAATCATCACTACAACGCAAATCCGGCCGCAGAAAGCCTTTTCGTCGTTTACTGTGCCAAGCTCAAACGAGACATGTTCGCCAAATGATTCGCGAACGCCATCAGCGATGCGCCCAAGCTCGCTAAGGCGAAGGTCTTCGCCGGCAAGGACACCACAGAGAATCGCATTGACAGGAGATGATGCGATTGCAAGAAGCTCAGAGTTCATGAGCTTATCGACTGCTTCAGATGCTCTGTCGGGGCCTTGGACTGTTACGAAAGCAAATCTGCCGCGACCAGAGTCAATCATAAGGCGGCGGATTCTATCTGCGTCGAGCCTAATGTAACCAGGCTTCTGAATGAGACGCCAGAAGAGGCTTACGCCGCTTGCAAGAGTGTCGACGGCGCGCTTCATCGCAACTTCCATTACATCTTCGCTTCCGACGAGCTTGTCGAGAGGAAGGAAGAATACGGAGTTGGCTTCCTGCTCGATAAGCGACATGACGCCGCGCGAAGTGCGCATGCGGTCTTCGCCTTCAAAAAGGAAGGGTGTTGTTGCAAACACTATTGTTGCAATGCCGAGATTGGAAAGGTGCTTAATTATCTCAAGTGTAGCGCCGCTTCCCGTTCCGCCGCCAAGAGCAGTCACGATTACAGCAAGGCGCACGCCTTCAATCTTCGGGTCTAATGCTTGGAGCGAATCTTCTGCTGCAAGTCTTGCCGCAATTGGGTCTCCCCCTGCGCCGCGACCAGAGAGCCTATCGCCACCGAGAAGCACGAATTCTTCGCCGTCAAGTCCAGAAGATGCGTCCGTATCTGTAAGGACGCAGCGCATGCTTTCTCCAAAAGCTCTTCTGACTCCTCTTGCGATTCTTGAGCCTGCTGTTCCTACGCCAAGCAGGAGTATGGGGTGTGTTGTGCCGGTCATTTGAAGAATCTCCCAAAAAGATCGCTCAGTACGGACTTCTCTTCAGTTGTCCGCTGTGAATAAAGAAGTGCCCCTGCGATGGCAGAGAATGCCCATGGGTTAGGCGAGTCTTCAAGCCCATCAACATGGAGAGGCTTGCCGATTCTCGTTTCAAGCCCAAGCTCGTTGCTGGCGACAATATCTATCTCGCGCATTCCTGCGCCGCCGCCCGTCAAAACAAGACCTGCGTGCATTCTGTGAAGGAGGTCTTTTTCTTCGAGTGTTTCGCGGATTATTGTGAAAAGCTCCTTAAGGCGAGCGTTGACAACTGTGTCGAGCGATCTGCGCGAGATGGAACGCGACTCCATAAGAGCAGAAGAGCCTGTAAGCTTAACGCGCGAGTTTTCAGTTGTATACTGGCCGAGAATCGCGCTTGCCTCTTCAATCTTGAGCTTTTCAGCCTGAGCATTGGTGGTGCGGAATGCGTAAGCAATATCGTTGGTGATGTGGTCGCCGCCAACTCCAATCACTCCAGCATCAGCAAGGCAACCGTCGGAATATGCCGCGTAGCCAGTCGATCCACCGCCAATATCAAGAAGGAGCACTCCATTGCGACGCTCGTGTTCTTCAAGGACTGCGTCTGCTGCGCAAGTGGCGGCAAAAAGCGGCTCGCTTATTTCGAGATGGGCGCTTTCAGCTGCCGTTTTCGCGTCTTGTATTCTGTTGGAGTCTGCGTGAAGAAGAAGGGTATTGAGCTTAAGCATTCTTCCCGACATTCCCTTCGGCGAGGTAATGCCGCCAAGACCGTCAACAGCGTAATCCTGATCGATGATATCCAAAAGCTCTCTTCCCTTGGGAAGGGGCATTTCACGCGCACGCCTTTGAGCCTCGTTGATCTCGTCGTCGCCAACTTTAGCGCCTTCAACGACGGCATTTCCTTCTGCGTGAGTTGCGCTTACGTGTTGGCCAGAGACTGCGAGAATCGCATTGGCGATGGTAATTTTAGAGCCAAGCGCATCGTGGCGGTTTTCAATTTCCTTGAGAACCGAACGAATCGACTGCGTTGCTTGAGAAATATCAAGTATCTGGCTTTTGCGCACACCAGTTGAAGGAATTTCGGCATGGCAAGTTATCTTAAGCCTTCCGCCGTTGTGCGTTTCTCCAATCGCAAGAACCGTGCGTGTGGTTCCGATTTCGAGGGCTGCGTGAATATTGCTCATTGTATGGTGTTTTTCGTGTCCGCGTAAATGCGTTCTGGATTTGTTAAATCTGTCGCGTTCCAGGTTACAGTTCCATGCCCAACACGGGAGCGAATCGCCGCGAGAAGCTGCTTGAGCCTGCGAGAAAGATCTGCTTTTGCTGCGGGGGTAGGCGAATCCATTCCTTCCCATGCGATTTTTGCAGTGGAATAGTCGCCTCCGAGAGTTGCCGTAAGGAAGTCTTGCTTAGATGTGTCGACTTCGAGAATTCCAAGCTCTTGAAATTCCGGATCGCGGCTAAGCTCGATAAGAAGGAGGGCTGCCGCCGCGCGCCCATCAAGAGATTTGCCAGGGCTCGTGCCAGGAGCAGAGGCTTCGCGGATAATAGGCAACATACGAGTGCCGCGCGAGCAGAGGAATACAACTCCTTCAGAATCGACCACGCGCCCAGAATCGGAACGCGAAGCGCGAATGTTCATTCTCGCTACCGGAACGCGCTCTTATGCAACGATGGTTACTTTGCCAGGCAAGCGCCTTACAACAGATATGGATTTGAGATTGGGAATCTTCTTCAGCACATCGCGGCGTTTTTTGTCGAAATCGATTAACGCAAGGTTTATGCCGTTGCGCAGACCGAAATTTTCGGCCAGGACATCGGCTTTTACCATTTTGCCAGATGTGATGGAGACTTGCTCCGCCATGTCCTTGATGACGAATTGCTCAATCCAAAGCTTCTTAAGCTCTTTGTATGCGGCTATTGTGCCTGCCGTAAGGAGAATAAGAGAAGCTATAATTAAAGCTGCCGCGATACCGTTGCGGCGCTTTTTATCTTTTATTTTGTTTTTGCTGCTCTTCATATCTTATCGGTTGCGGCGAGCGAAAGAATCTTGTCGCACACTTCGGCGAAGGAAAGCCCAGTGCGCATTCCAGATTTTGGTACGAGCGAATGAGACGTAAAACCAGGTGAAGTGTTCAACTCCAGGACATAGCAACGTCCAAGAGGGGACACTCTAAAATCGATACGCGTAACACCGCGGCATTTGACGGCCTTGAAAGCATCGATTGCGATTTTGCTGAGCTTCTGCTCAAGGGCCTGCTCCGCGGGACCTGCGTCTGCGAGAAATTCGTAGCGCGTTTCGTTGGAGACATACTTTTCGTCGTAGCCGTACCAACCGCTCTTTGTGACAATCTCGACTGCGGGCCAAGCTTCGTCGCCAACAACGGCAACAGTAAACTCGCGCCCACGCACAAACTCTTCGACAAGAGCAACGGGAGCCGATTCCTCCATGGCCAAGAATGCATTTTCAAGAGCATTGGGCCATTCGTCTTGGTTGGAGACTTTTGATATGCCAACAGAGCTGCCGTCGCGCGGTGGCTTAACAACGAGAGGAAAGGGAATGGGCGGGCTTTTATCTCCTCTTGAAGAGAGTCCCCAAGGAGCGGTGGGCACATTGTTCATTTCAAGAACCATTTTGGTCTTGATTTTGTCCATCGCAATCTGCGAGGCTAACACGCCAGGGCCGGTGTAGGGAATGCCTTTGAGATTAAGCGCTGCTTGTACTCCGCCGTTCTCACCCCATCCGCCGTGAAGGGCGATGTAAACCGCCTCAATGCCATCGGGCATTTCAGGAAGGCGATCTTCGTTGAGAACAATCGGTACAACTTCGTATTTGCCGAGGCTTGCGAGTGCTTCGGCGACATTCTTTCCTGAGGCAAGAGAGATTTCGCGTTCGCTCGATGTGCCTCCCATGAAAACTGCAATCTTATTCATTATGTATATTATACCAAAATATGGGCTGTATAAGTTTTACTGTATATGCTTGCGCGATTCGTTAGAATAGTGTGCACCCAATTCAGAAAATGGAACATTCCAAGAGTGGCCCGTTCGTCAAATACTGTGCACCGTAGTAAAATCGGAACATGTGCAACATGTCTAG
>JAGBWQ010000036.1 GCA_017629735.1 Kiritimatiellia bacterium | reverse complement strand
GTTTGTGTTATAATACCAAGTTATGAAAAGAAATTCCGTAATAGTTGTTTTGTCGCTCATCGCGGCAATGTTTATCTCTTCGTCTTTCGCGTCAGATACGCCGCGCTTTAAATGGCGTGGTTACATGCTTGATGTAAGCCGCCATTTCTTTACGGTCGATGAAATCAAAAAGATGCTTGATCTTATGCGCGAGCACGACCTTAATGTTTTTCATTGGCACTTGACCGACGGCAACGGCTGGCGTCTTGAAATAGACCGCTATCCTAATCTCACAAAGGCAGGCGCCGTTCGCAAGTCTAGCACGAAGCGTTGGTCGACAATGTGGATCGACGGCCACGATGGCGAATATGGGCCTTTCTTCTATACGAAAGAACAAGTCCGCGATGTTATTCGCTACGCTTCCGAGCGCGGCATTACCATCGTTCCCGAAATCGATATTCCTGGCCACTCCGGCGCGGCGATAACTGCATACCCATCTCTTGGATGCACAAATTGCTACAACTCTGGCGAGCTTTGCCTCGGCAAGGAATCTACATTCGAGATGTACAAGAATATTCTCGATGAAGTTATCGAGCTTTTCCCCGGCAAGGTGATTCACACTGGTGGCGATGAGTGCAGCGGAGTGAACTGGAAGAAATGCGTCGACTGCCAAGCGCGCATTCGTGAGCTTGGTCTTAAAAATTCCCACGACCTCCAGGGTTGGGCCACGAAGCGCTTCGCCGAGTATCTCGAAAAGAAGGGCCGCAGGCTTATGGGTTGGGACGAGCTTGCTACATGGGACGATCTGCCGCGCAGCGTCATCATTCAAAGCTATCGTGGCGCAGAGTATGGTGTTGTCGCGGCAAAGAAGGGCTTTGATGTCGTGATGAGCCCCGATACTTTCTGCTACCTCGATTATGTTCAGGGGCTTGAGGGCGACCTCGAAGAATATCAGCCGTTTGGCGTCATAGTTGATATCGCCAAGATTGCTCGCTTTGATCCTTGCGCTGGCATTCCGAAGGAATTCCACAAGCACATTCTTGGCGGCCAGGGCAATCTTTGGACGGAGCTTGTTACCGATTGGAAGGGAGTCGAGTGGCGCACATGGCCGCGTCTTGCGGCGATTGCCGATGTTCTTAAAAATGGGCCGGCAGAAGATGTGCCTGCATTTGTTAAGCGCATGGATTCGGTTCGCGCCGATCTCGTTCGCCGCGGTGTTAATGCTTCTCCCGTAGGGCCGCTTTTCAAGAAGGTCCCAGATCTCCTTCCGGGCGCGCGTTATGAGCTTATCAAGGCAGACGAAAACAAGAGATTTGATTTTGCGAAGATGCTCGACAATCCTCTTGATATGAGCGTTCTGCGTTTTGATCACAACAACAAGAGCGATTCGTTCCGCCACATCTACGCCACACGCGACACGACGATGGCCAAAGGCACCTATCGCATCGATATGAATTTCGACAAGATCTCAATGTGGGCGCCAGATGACGAAGGCTTTAAGAAAGGTCTTGAGCAGATGAAGGCGATTGCTCGTTCTAAGCATGGCGGTGTTATGGAGTTTACAGGAGCTATTATTGTAGGTGGATTCGAGAAATGAAAAAGTTATTGTTTGCGGTAGTTTGTGCTTAATGAATAATTAATAAGGTGGTCAATTTGCGCTGACGCGCGACCACGAAATCTGCGACGGTGACGAATCGCGCAAGCGCGATTGAATCGTCGAAAG
>JAGBWQ010000035.1 GCA_017629735.1 Kiritimatiellia bacterium | reverse complement strand
GGCGGATATCGCTGTCGGCGAGCATGTGCATGTGCATAATATGGCGACGAATCTCAGCGGTTGTCTTGAATACGAATATTGCCCGCAGGCGAGTGTTAGTGAATCTCGCGCGCCTTTCCAGGGCGAAGTGCCGAAGATTTTGGCGTACCGCCACAAAGATGGGCGCATTGGTATTCGTAATGACATTTGGGTCGTTCCTACTGTTGGTTGCGTGAACGCTTTGGCGGAGAGGCTTGCTTCTTCTTGCGGAGGAATCGCTCTTACGCACCCGTATGGTTGCAGTCAGCTTGGCGACGATCATGAGTGTACGGCGCGTGTTCTTGCCGCGCTCTGCCGCCACCCAAATGCTGGTGGCGTGTTGGTTGTCGCGCTTGGTTGCGAGAATAATACGCTTGAGAGTTTTAAAGCGCGCCTTGGCGATGTGTCGTCGCTCAATATTCGCTTTATGCTCGCGCAAGATGCGGGCGATGAATATGAAGAAGGGCTTCGTCTCATTTCGGAGCTTGAGAAAAATCGCCCTGTGGAGCGCGAAGAAGTTCCAGTTTCATCGCTTGTGGTTGGCTTGAAGTGCGGTGGGTCTGATGGATTTTCTGGGCTTACGGCAAATCCTCTCGTGGGACGCTTTTCTGATTGGCTTATCGAACGCGGCGGATCTGCAGTGCTGACTGAGGTGCCGGAGATGTTTGGCGCAGAGACTATCCTTATGAATCGTTGCAAAGATCGCGCAACATTCGATAAGTGCGTTGCGATGATAAACGGCTTTAAGGAATATTATCAGCGCCATGGGCAAGTATGCTACGAAAATCCATCTCCTGGCAATAAGGCAGGTGGGATTACTACGCTTGAAGATAAGTCGTTAGGTTGCGTCCAGAAGGGTGGCGCTTCGACAGTCGTTGATGTTCTTGAATATGGTGAGAGAGTAAAGACATCTGGTCTTTCGCTTCTCTCAGGCCCAGGCAACGATCTTGTCGCTTCCACCGCGCTTGCTGCGGCAGGGTGCCATATTGTGCTTTTCACAACTGGGCGCGGTACTCCTTTCGGAACGGTAGTGCCGACTGTTAAGGTTGCGACGAATTCGTCTTTGGCGGCAGCTAAGCCGAAGTGGATTGATTGGGATGCGATGGCGTGTCCCGATACGGAAGAATTTGCCGCGAAAGTTATGGCAGTTTCTTCTGGAGAGATGGCGGCCAACGAAAAGAATGGTTCTCGCGCAATTGCGATATTCAAAGATGGGGTAACGCTCTAATTGCCTCGCGGAGAAAAAGATGGAAAAAGCTTTGATACTGACGGACGGCAAGGCCGGGCATGAAAATCAATCGAAAGCTCTGGCGCGTGCGCTTGGGCTTGAGGTGGAGATTTTGCCAGTTGCGTTTAAGTCCAAAGTGGCAAAGGCGCTGAGCTATCTTTTTGATAGGCTCAATATTCATTCTTCTTTGCTCTTTCGCTTGGCTGCCAATCTTCCTTCGACGGAGAAATTTAGAGTTGTTATCGGAACGGGCAGTGGCGTTTTTTATGCTGTAAAAGTTTTCTCGAAAAAACTCGCCATTCCTTCTGCGGTAGTTCTTTATCCGCGTGGGTATCGCATATTGGGTTTTACCTGCGTGCTTTCGCCTGCGTTCGATAGGCCCAAAAAGTCTTCGAATGTGGTTGAGATTCCAGTCAATCTCGTATCGAACGACGAGAAGTTTTATCAAGCTGGTGTGGATCAATTCTTGTCGCGCCATACTCCTTCGCGCGGGGCAGTGTCTGTGATTGTTGGTGGCCCGAACAAGCGTTCGTCGATGAGCGCTGAATGGATTCGTGGTGAGCTTGAAAAAGTTTTTGCCGAGAATGAAGGGAAAGAGTTTTGGGTTACGACATCGAGGCGTACGCCATCTGATGTTGAAGAGGTGATTGATTCGTTTCCCTTCGATTACAAGCTTATTTATTCGCGTGAGAAATTCAATCCCATTCCAGCGTTTGTTAAGCTTGCAGAAAAGCTTTATGTAACAGCTGAGTCGACTGGTATGCTTTCGGAGGCGTGCACTTTTGGAGCTGCGCAAGTTGAGGTGCTTGATAATCTAAATCAGGGCAAGCACAAGTTTAGGGTTTTTGTTGATATGCTTAAAGATGGCGGATATGTGGGCTCTTCGCGTAAGGTTGATATGTCGAGCCTCTATGCCAAAGCGCGTTGTCTTTTGGGATTGTGAAAATGAAGTTCGACGCAAATCAGAGGAAAGCTCCCATAGCGATTATTGGAGGGGGAGCCGCAGGAATGTTTGCGGCTGCATGCGCAGTTCGCCGCGGTCTTAAATGTGTTCTTCTGGAGCGCAAGGCAAGGCTTGGCTCGAAGGTTTTGATGACGGCCAATGGGCGGTGCAATTTTACAAAAGATGTGTCGCCTGAAGATTTTCTCGCGGCGGTGGGGCTGTGTTCCGAGTGGGTTTCGCGCGCGATACGAGCGCTTCCGCCGCGCGAAGTGATTCGCTTTTTTCGTTCGCTTCGTGTGCCTTTAAGGCGCATGGCAGATGGGCGCATGTTCCCAGCTGATGGAAAGGCGGCGACGATTGTTCATGCGTTTGGTGATATTTTAAGAGACAACTCTGTTCCTGTAATTACGAATTGCGCCGTTAAGGATATTGTGCCTGATGGGGCTGGAGGGTTTGTGGTTAGGACGGAGGCGTTTGATATTTTAGCTTCGAATGTAATTGTGGCAACTGGGGGAGTTAGTTATCCCAAGACTGGAAGTGTGGGTGATGGGCAGACTTTTGCGCGCAAGTTGGGGCACAGGGTTGAGCCTTATAGGCCTGGGCTTATTGGGATGGAGACATCGGATAGCCGAGTGGTGTCGCATGCGGGCAAGCGGTTTGAAGATGGGCGTGCTAAGGTTCTTTCGCCAGATGGCAAGGTGCTGTTTGATTATCGCGGAGAGGTTGATTGTGAGAGTTTTGGCTTGAGCGGAGCTGCGGTTTACAATTGTCAGCGATACATACAGCATGCTGGGTTGCGAGATTTTGTGCTTGAGGTTTGGTTTGGAAGAGAGAGGCTTAAGTTTTCGAATCTTCGATCGCGGCCGGTGAAGGAGGCGATAGTGACGCTGGGCGGTGTCTCGCTCGATGATGTTAATCCTGCGACTATGTGTTCGCGGAAGGTGCCGGGCTTGTATTTTGCAGGAGAGGTGCTTGATATTGATGGCCCCACTGGTGGGTATAATTTGACGCTTGCTTTTGCAACTGCATCATTGGCAGTCTCCAGCATCGCCCGCAGAGTGCATTGAGCTAATTCAGTTCTACACCTGCAGCTCTCTTCTTCGCCTTCACCTTCGACTTCGACTTTTGAATTCGGCTTCGGTGCGGAAAGCTCGCCTTGCCGAGCGGACGAACTCATGAGTTCTTCGTCCTCGG
>JAGBWQ010000034.1 GCA_017629735.1 Kiritimatiellia bacterium | reverse complement strand
GTGATGTTATCGAGCTTACAGGGCGCATCTATACAGGCAGAGATAGGCTTCACAAATACATCGCAGATGGTGGTGAGTTTCCTGTCGACTTTAAAGATGGTGCGCTCTACCATTGCGGGCCTGTGTGCGTAAAGGATGATTCTGGCGCGTGGCGCGTTGTCGCGGCAGGCCCCACGACGAGCGTGCGCGAAAATCCTTACGAGCCCGATTTCATTGCGAGATCTGGCGTTAGGGTAATTATCGGCAAGGGCGGCATGGACGACAAGACTCTTGCCGCGTTGCGCAAGCACGGCTGCGTCTATGTTCAGGCTGTCGGCGGCGCGGGTGCGCTCTATGCTTCGAATGTGAAGAAGGTTGCTGGCGTTTCGCTTCTTAAAGAGTTTGGCGCGGCAGAAGCTGTGTGGCACTTCGATGTCGAAAATTTCCGCGGAGTCGTTGCGATGGATTCGCATGGCAAATCGCTTTTCGACGATGTGCGCTCGCGTCTTTGAGATTTACCTTCAATTTTAAATAAAGGAGTAATATGAAATCATTAATTGTTTCTGCAGTTGTTCTTGCATCGCAGATATTGTTTTCGGCAGCAATCACTGACCGCACATGGATAAAGGGTCATACTGATAAAAACCCGCTTGAATACAAGCTTGGTGAAAAGATGAATTTCACGCTCGAGATGAAGGAGCTTGCAGGAACGCCGCGCGAAGGGGAGTACACGCTCAAGTGGACACGTACCGGCGACGACGGATTGAGCGAGGAAGGCACAGTGCCGTTCACGGGCAAGAATTTTGAATACACCACAAGCATTACCAAGCCTGGTTTTGTGCGTATTCAGGCAACAATTCTTGATACCAAAGGCAAGAAGGCTGCGAAGTTGGCATATTTCGATGGCAGCGCTGGTGCAGGGCTTGATGCGCTTCCAATCGATCCAGAGCCGGAGGATTTCGATGCGTTTTGGCAGCGCCAGTACGACCGTCTCGACAAGGTGCCGATTAAGGCAGAGCTTATCGAAACGAAAGGCTCCAACGAGGCTGTTAGGATTTACGCCGTCTCTGTGACATGCGCGGGTCTTAGGCCGGTGACAGGATACATGGCTGTTCCTCGCGCAATTGATGAGGGCAAGAAGTTTCCTGCGAAGCTTGGCCTTCATGGTTACAGCGGCGATTCCTTCAAGCATGGAGTGCCGGATCCCACGGTCGATATGAGCGGCTCGTGCATTTCCTTCTCCATAAATGCGCATGGTCTTAAGCTTCCTGAATTTGGTGCTACCGAAGCTGACCGCAAGGCATTCTACTGGGAGGCTCGCTCCAATGGTCACACATATGCGTTCGACCCTGCGCAGAATGAAGATCCTGAGACTGCATATTTCAACGGAATGCTTCTTAGGGTGAAGCGCGCGCTTCAGTACCTCAAGACGCTCGATGGCTGGAACAAGCGCGACCTTATCGCAGAGGGCGGAAGCCAGGGCGGTATGCAGGCCATCTGGGCAGGCGCTTGCCGAGAGGGCGTAACAATCGTGCGCAGCAATGTTCCTTGGAATTGCGACATTAAGACGAACTCGCTTCGCTCCGATAAGACCAACAACCTCTCTTCTTGGGGTTGGTATATTAAGTGGACGAAGGGGCTTGCGTATTACGATGTCATAAACTTCGCAAAGCGTCTTCCTGTCTCTTGCCGTCTCGAAGTTCCTCGCGCAGGATTGGGCGATTACATCTGCCCTCCGATGGGTATCATGAAGATGTGGAATGTCGTTCGCTGCCCCAAGAAGATTACTTGGGTTCAGGGTTCGGAGCATGGCAACAATGTTCCTTGCTTCGACGGAGTTGAGTTCCCGTATGAGAAGGATTCTGAAATTCGCGCTTTAACTCCGATGGTTCCAGATGGCGCTTGGGCGCAGAGCTGGTGGATGAAGCGTCATCACGAGAAGATGAAACTTATTGAAAAAGATCCGCCTGAAGTCGTATTCCTCGGAGACTCGATCACGCATCTTTGGGACGCAACTGGCAGCAAGCCGTGGAAGTCGCTTTTCGAAGGCAAGCCGTATTCGGCAATTAGCCTTGGTTTCAGCGGCGACCGCACTGAGCAGCTTATCTGGCGTATAGTCGATGGCAAGGAGCTTGATGGCTACGAGGCTAAGGCTATTGTCATCATGATTGGCACCAACAATACTGGCCACATGCCTGCCAATGCAGAATCTCCAGAGGATACTTTCCGCGGCGTTTCGCGCATCGTTGCGCTCGTCCGCGCCAAGCAGCCGAAGGCGACGATTATTCTTCACCCGATTTTCCCACGCGGCGAGAAGATCACCGATTCCATGCGCATTCGCAACGATAAGATCAATCGTTCGATGAAGGCTCTAGCTGATGGCGAGACTGTTATTTGGTGCGACATCAACGATTCTTTTGTTGATGCTGATGGCAATTTGCCAAGCGCAATTTTCCCTGATCTTCTTCACCCGGCCGAGGAAGGGTATGTCAGGTGGGCCGCGAAGATTAAGCCTTACATTGAGTGGGCTGTTTCAGATCGCACCACAAAGGCGCCTAAGCAGCTTTACTCCAAATACATGGAGAAGGCCGACGCTATGGCAAAATAACAACTGGCGTTCCTGTGCGGCACATAGCGTAGAGCCGCGCGGCATTCCAGTTTGAAAGCCTAAAACATCCATGGGATTCCGCATTGCCGACGGTCTTCGGCGAGGGAGTTCCATGGATTCCGTATCCTGGGAGGTTAAGCCCAATCCAAGCCACTCCAATTGGGCAGTTGGGACCTTCAGGATAGATATGCCGCCTAACTTTCCCGCCTGGAGGCGTGTAGTCGGGAGTGTATGTGTAATTTGGGCGCGCTATTAATGTCGTCACTTTAAGCGTGCCAACGGAAGGGCGCTTGGATTTGTTCTTCGCGATAGAACAAGGGAAAAATGCGATTCGCTTGTTTGCTTCGTCGAATACGCTTATTTCAAACTTTGATAGCGATATTTCAATGCGAGAGGCTATGGGGCGTTTGGGCCCATTTGAGCGGCGTGGCCAAGCCGAAAGCTCCTCTGCGATGGAAGGAAATGATGGGAGGACGAGCTTTAGCCCTGCCTTAACATTGCTCCAATCTACGCCAGGATTGCTTCGTTCAAGTGCGCGCTCCGAAAGATGGCCTCTTTCGGCAAACATCTCTTTAATAGATTCGTAGCCCAAGCGCTCCATTTTTGCTTTTTCAGCTGGAGATGAAGGGATTGAAGTAATTGATGCGATGTCATTTTCGCATACAGTTGCAAGCTCAAATATTTCGCCTGAAGAGGGGAATAGAGTATCGAATGCTTTGTCGGGATCGTCGAGATTTATATTTAGACCCTTATCAGCAGAATACATCTCGAGAGCGCGGCGAGTTTTACCTCCCCAAACTCCGTCAATTGTATTGCACGAATATCCTGCGCGATCGAGACAGATTTGCAACGCGAGAGTTTTTGTCTCGGCGAAGGTGATTGAACATAGAAGTAGTATCGAAGCAAACATTATGCCGCGTATTATACCAAATGGGCGGAATGTTTTTGGTATAATACTGCCATGGAATTTGTTGCGCTCGATTTTGAAACTACGGGATATGAAAATGGCGGCACGAACGAGCCGTGGCAGCTTGGAATTGCGCTCGTTAAGGATTTTCAGATAGTCGAGACAAAGGAATGGTTTTTTAAGTCCTCTTTTAAGGAAGATGCTCCAACATTGATTGATCAGTGGGAAGAGTTTTTTCCGTATCTTTCTGGGCGCAGGCTCGTTGCGCATAATATTGCAACGGAGCGCACAATTCTTACGCGCCTTGCGCCTTTAACAAAATGGGGGCCGTGGGTTGATACTATGCGCCTTGCCAAAGCACGATATCCGCGAATGGATTCATACGCGCTTGGCGATCTTTGTGCGGCATTTGGGTGTGTTCCTGAAATACCTGAGAGGACATGGCATGATGCGCTTTATGATGCTGTTGCTTGCGCTCGCCTTGCGGCGTTCCTCGCATAAAGCTTAAATATGCTATAATACTTTTAACAAAAGTCGCTTCATGCGGCAAAATAAGAAATAGAAAAACAAGGAGGTAAAAAATGAGTGGAGGTTTAATCTTTTTCGCTATCATAGCGATTATTGTATTGATAGCTATTATCAAGACTGCTGTAATAGTTCCTCAGAAGGCAGCGTTTATCGTCGAGCGTCTTGGAAAATATCGCTGCACGCTTGATGCAGGTTTCCATATTCTCATTCCTTTCCTCGATCGTATCGCATATCGTCATACGCTTAAGGAACAGGCGATTGATGTTCCTCCGCAGGAGTGCATCACGAAGGACAACATTGCAGTTTCTGTTGATGGCGTCCTTTATCTCCAGGTGATGGATCCTGCAAAGGCAAGCTATGGCATTGGCAACTATCTCTTTGCAACCACTCAGCTTGCTCAGACGACGATGCGTTCCGAAATGGGCAAGCTCGATCTCGACCGTTCTTTTGAAGAGCGCACTGCAATCAATCAGGCGATTGTTTCTGCAATTGATAAGGCGAGCGATCCTTGGGGTGTTAAGGTGACGCGCTATGAAATTAAGAACATCACGCCGCCGCAGTCGATTCGTGATGCGATGGAAAAGCAGATGCGTGCAGAGCGCGAGAAGCGCGCGATGATTGCCGAATCTGAAGGTGAGCGTCAGGCGAAGATCAACAGAGCAGAGGGCGAGAAGGCAGAGGCCGTTGCGCTTTCTGAAGGTGAACGCGCGCGTCGCATCAACGAGGCTGAAGGTAAGGCGAAGGAAATTCTTCTTGTTGCCGAAGCACAGGCTGCTGGTATCGAGAAGGTTGCCACAGCAATCAATGGCCATGGCGGAATTGAGTCTGTGAATATGCAGCTTGCTCAGCAGTATCTTACCCAGTTTGGCAATCTCGCCAAGACAAACAACACGATGATCATTCCTTCGAATCTTGCAGATGTCGCAGGAGTGCTCAAATCCCGCACGAGCGTTATTAAGCAGGTTGGCGCTTAAGCTTTTGCTTTAGCGCTTTTCCCTTCGCGGGAACTGATTGCCGCGAGGTGCCTTACAATGTCCTTGTCGAGATTCTCGACAAGGAATGGGATTACGAGGTGACGAACCTTGTTCCTCTCGATAGAGATATCGGCGTTGGAGGCATCCTCGCGCCATTCTTCTCCATATTTTTTGAGGTAGGCTTTAAGCTCGCAATCGCGGCAGCCGAGAAGGGGCCTTACGAATTTAATGCCGTTTACTTCGCTCTTTTCGCGGATGCTTGAAACGGACATTCTTTTCAGCTTCATCAAAAATGTTTCGGCAACATCGTCCATGTGATGGCCGGTTGCGATTGCATCGAGCGAAAGAGATTTCATGCAGCGAGCGAAGAAATCAAGCCTGACGCGCCTTGCTGCCATCTCAATCGATTCGCCGCGCTTTCTCTCGACATGTGCATGAATGCCACGGAAGGGCAGTCCTAAACGTTTTGCGAGGCCCTTAACGAATGAGTATTCTTCCTTACTCTCTTTCCTAAGACCGTGGTCGACATGGAGAATGACGAAGCGTTTTGTCGCATTCTTTTTGGTGCCGCCTTTGGTGAGGAGAAACGCAAGAGCCACCGAGTCTGCGCCGCCGCTTACTGCGATGCCGATGCGTCCTGAAGGAAGAATAGATCTTTTTATGTTCACGGTTGCAAAGTATAACATAAATTTGATATACTACGCACCGTTCGTTTGGTAAGCGGGCGTAGCTCAATGGCAGAGCTCCAGCCTTCCAAGCTGGCTACGAGGGTTCGATTCCCTTCGCCCGCTCCAGAGGATATTTGCGGCCAGAGTGGCGTAATGGCAGCCGCAGCAGACTCAAAATCTGCCGTACGCGAGTACGTGAGGGTTCGAGTCCCTCCTCTGGCACCAAACTCTGCGTTGGCAGAGGTGAGACTGGAAAGTCAAACGAACGAATGATGGCGATTGGAGGGGTGTCCGAGTGGTCGATGGTGCAACCTTGGAAAGGTTGTGTGGGCGCAAGTCCACCGGGGGTTCGAATCCCCCCCCCTCCGCCAATTTGCTAATGAATAATGATTCTCTCTATTCATTCTCTCGCTTCATCTTGCACTCAATTGCCGATAACATTCGTAGGCGGAGATTGAGACTGCGTTGGCGAGATTTATGCTGCGAGCATGCTCGCCTGGCATTGGAATTTTGAAAAGCGACTTCTCATATCGCGTGTAGAAATCCTTCGGAAGCCCTGAAGATTCATTGCCAAAGACAAGTGCATCGCCATCTTCAAAATGACAATCGTACAGTGACGCCTTTCCATGCGTCGAGAGGAAGAAGAGGCGCTTGGGCTTTTCTGTCTCAAGATAGTCTTCCCAAGAATCATGGAGTTTCACATCAAGATGCGGCCAATAATCTAGGCCAGCGCGTGCGATAGAACGATCATCAAGTGCGAAGCCAAGCGGCTTTACTAAATTGAGCGATACGCCAAGCCCAACAGCCAGCCTTCCAATTGCCCCAGTGTTGTGTGGAATTTCTGGTCTAAGAAGAACGATAGAAAATTTTTGCTTCATGTGGGTATTGTATCATATAGAATTGACAATTTGCGGCATATTTTGATATAATTTGCCAAATTTTTCTTATTATCTAAAAAATAAAAGTGATGAAAATGCGTTCAACTTTAGTCATATCGTGCATTTGCACAATTCTTGCTCTTACATCATCAGCTAATGATACTATTACCAGGGCTGATATTCAGGCCGTGATCGAACGGCTTCAGAAGCTTGAAGCGGAAAACAAAAAGCAAGCCTCGCGCATCGATGAGCTCGAAAAACGCAACCGCCAGCTCGAAAGCCAGCTCAAGCCCCAGGCGCCTGTCATTCTCGCAGCATCGGCACCAAAGGTCGAGGAGGGCACTGAGACTAATTCCACAGGCCGAATCTATACTACAAAGGACGGCAGCAAGTTCTTCCTCGCCGATAAGTTCGCTAATATTTTCGAGCCTCTCAGCGAATCAGGGCTTAAGATCACGCCCTACGGATATCTCGCGTTTGAAGGCGTTTACAATTCTCACGCAGTCGATGGCGACTATGTCACCGACTTCGTCAAACGCCACGGCAAGGGCGGCACCACGCTCTCCATGCAGGATTCGATCCTTGGCGTGAAATTCGCAACTCCCGAAGCTGACCACGGCTGGACTTTCTCTGGCAAGGCCGAGTTCGATTTGGCTGGAGCCAACGAAAACGACTATGCTTTCCATTGGCGTCATCTCTATGTCGATGCTCAGCACGAAAGCGGCTGGTCGATTCTCTTCGGTCAGACTTGGCATCTCTGGAAGATGGTCACGCCCAGCGAGATCGATGGTGCTTGGATGGAAAACACCGGCCACCCCTATCGCCGCAGCCCGCAGATCCGCCTCACCAAGAAGTGGTCTTGGGAAGACAGCTCTCTCGAAGCCCGCGTCGGCATAGTTAAGGGCGGCCCTGGCATGGGTGGCGATCGCGACAGCGACGAGATTCAGGACAACTCCGCTTCCAACTGGGCGCTTCTTCAGGGCGCGCTCGTCTACGATCGCGTAACTCCTTGGGATACTTCTCGCCGTTGGCTCTTGGGCGTCGGCGGAATGTATGGGCGCGATCGTTCGCACCGCTGGGATGGAGGCAATGGCTTTACCTCTGTCGACGATGAATACGATTCCAAGATGGTCATGATCGCAGGCTCCTTGCCTATCTACAAGAGCTTCACTCTCACTGGCCAGATTTTCGCGGGCGACAATCTTGGCGGCATTCAGGCCGGTTGCGCGCAGCGCGTTGCTTACATGCGTCCATACGCAAAGGGCCGCGAAGTTTCCACAATCGGCGGCTTTGCAGACCTCAATTGGCAGTACAACGACGATTGGTCGTTCGCCATTGGTTATGGATTTGACGATCCTACCGATTCCGAAGCGCGCTACGCTAGCAACATTCTCCGCAACGATCGCGCGTATGTTGCAGCATTCTACAACATCAATGCCAATCTCAAAATCGGTCTTGAATATGCTCGCCTTACGACTGTCTATGGAGAAAAAGACACCAAAGACAAGGACAGCGTTGGCGACGATCGCGTTCAGTTCTCGGCCTGGTATAATTTCTAAGCAAGGAATTTTCATTTATGCAGCAGGAGAAAAGGGCTAGCTGGTCGGGGCAGATGGCATTCGTGCTCGCGGCCGCAGCCTCGGCAATTGGCCTCGGCAATCTTTGGCGCTTTCCGTATCTGGCGGCCCGCTATGGTGGCGGCACTTTTATCTTCATTTACATCGCGCTTGTAGTCACTCTCGGCTTTACCTTGATGTTGACTGAAATTGCAATTGGCCGCAAGACGCGTCAGTCGCAGCTCACAGCATATCCACAGCTCCGCAAAGGGTGGGGCTTTCTTGGGCTGTTCGGAACGATCATTCCAATGTTGATCGTTCCTTACTACTGCGTGATTGGCGGATGGATTCTTTATTATTTCAAAGCCTACTTCCAGATGGCCTTTACGGGCGCTGATTTGATGGGAGCAGGTGCGATAAACTCGGCAGAGTTCTTCAATTCATTCATCTCCTCGTCCTTCGCGCCTTTCGGCTATGGCATGCTCTTTGTTTTTGCCTGCGCCGCGATCATTGTTTTGGGCGTTAAAAACGGAATCGAGCGCTCAAACATGGTGATGATGCCAATTCTCTTTGTCATGGCAATTGCAATTTCAATTTATGTCATTTGCATGCCAGGTTCTGCAGATGGTCTAAAATATTACCTTATTCCAAACATGGATTGCTTGCGCGCAGCAGATGGCTCGTTCTCGTTCGCGCTCTTGGGCAAGACGCTTTTGGGAGCAACAGGTCAGATGTTCTATTCGCTTTCGCTTGCGATGGGCATTATGATCACCTACGGTAGCTACCTTAAGAAATCTGAGTCAATCGAAAAGAGCGTTCGTCGCATCGAAATTTGCGACACATTTATCGCATTGATCGCAGGCTTGATGATTATCCCTGTCGTTTACATCTTCGCCATCAAGACTGGCACACCTGTCAAAGAGGCGATGAATGCCGGCCCTGGCCTTATGTGCATTACACTGCCAAAGGTTTTCGCAAGCTTGGGTGCGATCGGAAACTGGGTTGGCATGGCGTTCTTCCTTCTTGTTATTTTCGCTGCGGCCACATCTGCAATTTCTCTCTATGAGGCTTGCGTGGCGGCAATATGCGATGTAATGAAGATCGATCGCAAGGCTGCTACGTTTTTCACCGGCACTCTTATTCTCTTTCTTTCAGTATTCTCTGCTCTTGGATATGGCGCGTGGGCGCACATTAAAGTGTTTGGCATGCAGTTCCTCGATTTCTTCGATTTCATCACCAACTCCGTTTTGATGCCGTGCGTCGCGCTCGTCACTTGCGTATTCGTTGGTTGGATTCTTAAGCCCAAAGCCATTATTGAAGAATGTGAAGCAGACGGCACTAAGATGAAGTCTCGCGCCTTTTATTCGTTTATGGTTCGCTATCTTGCGCCAGCGCTCATGGCTGCGCTTTTAGTTTCGGAAGTCTGCCGTGCGCTTGGCATTGGCGGCTGGAGTATTTAATAAAAATAATAAGGGAGAACT
>JAGBWQ010000033.1 GCA_017629735.1 Kiritimatiellia bacterium | reverse complement strand
GTCAAGCGCGTGACGCTCGACCCCAAGTACAATTCTGAACTCGTCGCTCACATGATTCGCGTCGTCATGAAAGACGGCAAGAAGACTGTGGCTGAGCGCATCGTTTACGGTGCTATCGAGAAGGTTGCCGAGAAGTTGAAAGATGATCCTTCGAAGTTCGTCAAGGACGAGAAGCAGTTTGAGGATCCTCTTGAAGTCGTTTCGGCCGCTATCGACAACATGAAGCCGCAGGTCGAGGTTAAGACTCGCCGCGTTGGTGGTACCACGTACCCCGTTCCTGTGCCGATTGTTCCCAACCGTCAGCTCTCGCTCGCACTCCGTTGGACCACGCAGTACGCTTCCGCTAGACGCGGTATGGGTATGCCCGCCGCTGTCGCAGCCGAGCTTATCGATGCGTTCCAGGGCCAGGGCAGCGTCATCAAGAAGCGTGACGACGTCCACAAGATGGCCGCAGCAAACAAGGCGTTCGCGCATTACGCCTGGTAAAGCAATCCGCTTCTTCGAACAAGTCGATCGGGCGTCGCCTTCACGGGCGGCGCCCTTCGTTTTTTGTCTTTTGTGCGACATAATATCCATGTCCTTGTGTCATTTTGTCGCTTCCTTCCCAAGAAATGACCTTTTTTCACGATTGGCACGGTCTTTGCTACGATGAGTAGTGTTAGGAAAGGAGATAAGCAATGAATATGTCATACGAAAAACCAGATACGCCAGAGAATGTTCTTGAGAAATACGGGAGCGACCTTACGGCGATGGCGCGTTCTGGAAAGCTTGATCCTGTAATTGGTAGAGATACAGAAATTCGTGATGTAGTTAGAATTCTTTCGAGAAAGACTAAAAACAATCCCGTTCTGATTGGAGAGCCGGGAGTAGGAAAAACTGCAATTGTTGAAGGGCTTGCTCAAAGAATTGTGCGCGGCGATGTTCCAGAAGGGCTCCGCGATAGAATGGTCTTTTCTCTCGACATGACAGCTCTTATGGCTGGAGCTTCATATAGAGGTCAGTTTGAAGAGCGTCTTAAAGCTGTTCTTAAGCGTATTAAGGATGCGGAAGGAAAGATAATCCTTTTTATCGATGAAATCCATACGATTGTTGGAGCTGGCAAGACAGAAGGGTCGAGCGATGCAGGAAATATGCTTAAGCCGATGCTTGCGCGCGGCGAACTTCACTGCGTAGGTGCGACAACGCTTGACGAATATCGCAGGTACATGGAGAAGGATGCCGCGCTTGAGAGGCGTTTTCAGCCAGTTCTTGTCGATGCGCCTTCTGAGGAAGATGCTGTTTCCATTCTTCGAGGCATAAAGGAGCGCTTCGAGAAATATCACAATGTGCACATTAAGGACGAGGCACTTGTGAGCGCGGTTCAGCTTTCGTCAAGATACATACAAGATCGTTTTCTTCCGGACAAAGCAATTGATCTTCTTGATGAAGCGTGCGCAAGAATCAGGACTGAGATGGATTCTTGCCCACAGGAGCTCGATGAAATCCAGCGTCAGGTTCGCCGCCTTGAGATTGAGGAGATTGCGCTTAAGAAGGAGAAAGATTCAAATTCGCGCAAGCGCCTCGAGGAGCTTCAGAAGGAGCTTGCCGAGAAGAAGGTGAAGGCTGATGCTATGACCGCGCAATGGAAGGAAGAGAAGGCGGCTCTTGAAGATGTGCGCAAGGTGCGCTCTGAACTTGATGGCGCGCGCTCAAGGCACGAGAGGGCTGTTTCTGAGGGCAATCTCAATGAGGCTGCTCGTCTTCAGTATGGCGTGATACCTTCCTTGGAAAAGAAACTTAAAGAGCATGAAGAGGCTCTTGCTGCGCGCAAGGGAGATGTTCTTCTTAGGGAGGAAGTGACGGCCGACGAAATTGCAGAGGTAGTTTCTCGTTGGAGTGGTATTCCTGTTACGAAACTCGTCGAGGGTGAGCGCGAAAAACTCGTTCGTCTTGCAGAGTCTCTTCATAAGAGAGTAATCGGCCAAGATGATGCTGTACAAGCAGTCTCCGATGCTGTTCTACGCTCGCGAGCTGGCGTAAAAAATGCGCAGCGTCCTGTTGGAGCATTCCTTTTTGTAGGGCCTACTGGCGTTGGAAAGACGGAGCTTGCAAAGGCTCTTGCGCAAGAGCTCTTCGACGATGAGAATGCTATGGTGCGTCTCGATATGTCGGAATATATGGAGAAGTTTGCCGTCTCTCGTCTCGTCGGCGCGCCTCCTGGGTATGTTGGGTTCGAAGACGGCGGGCAGCTTACAGAAGCGGTGCGTCGTCGCCAGTTCTCTGTTGTGCTTCTTGACGAAATTGAGAAAGCTCACCCAGATGTCTTTAACCTTCTTCTGCAAGTTCTTGATGATGGGCGTCTTACCGATAGCCACGGGCGTACGGTTAGCTTCAAGAATACTGTTGTCATTATGACATCAAATGCGCCGAAGGAAGCTCTTAAGGAAATCTTCAGGCCAGAATTTCTCAATCGACTCGATGAAGTTCTTGAATTTTCGCCCTTAAACGAAGATCAGATAAGGAAGATCGTTGATATTCAAATTAATGCTCTTGCCAAGCGTCTTTCTGCGCAGGGCTTCAGCCTTGAAGTTGACGATACGGCTCGTGATGTTCTTGTCCGTGATGGTTACGATCCTGCGTATGGCGCGCGGCCAGTTAAGCGTGCTATACAACGCGATCTTGAAAATCCAATTGCACGCAAGATTGTCGAGGGCGCTTATCTTCCAGGCGAAGTAATTCGTGCAAGAGGCTCAGGAGGCGAAGTTATTATCGGCAAATAAAGGCATTTAGTGCTCTGTTTTTGATGACAGAGCGCTCTCCTTTTTGGTAAAATACCATTTATTAGAAAGGAAATAGTTTAAATGTCAAAAATATTTCTCCTGTCGAGTGTGCTTTTCGCTGCCTTTGCTTTGAATGCAGACGATAAAAAGATTGAGCTTTCAATTTCTGTGGATCCGTGTGCCAAGGTTGTAAAGGATCTGACAAAATCATCATGCTTCCCTGATCTTGGGCTTGCTGGTGATGTCGATGGCGTTTTTGGCGATAGGAAACTTTCCTATGTCGATAATAGGGAAGCGACTGCCAGGGCGTTTCGTGAGGCGGGCGTTTGGCTCGTTCGTCCATGCACAATAGTGCAGGATTTTGCCAAAATAAAGAAGTATCAAGGTGCCGATTGGAAGCTCGACGAAAAAGGCAAGTGCACTTGGATTCACCCGAAGTATGAGTTTTCGTTCTGGAAAGAATATGGAATAAAGGCGATAATATGCCTTAATATTTGGAATGGAAGTGCGGAGAGCAAAGAACAACTTTCCTCTATGCTCAAATGGATTAAAGAGAATGGCTGGGAAGATTGCGTTTCCGGTTTCGAAATGTGCAATGAGCCTTTCTATGGCAAAGATCCAGAAGGCTTCGCTGCGTATTGGAAGGAGCTTTTGGCGATAATCCGCAAGGAAATGCCGAAGGTCAAAATCGGTCTTCCGTTGGCGGAGTATACGCCTGGCGATCCCGATATTGAAGCTGCAAAGTCAAGGCTCTTAGGCAAGACGAATCTTCCTCGCGGCTACTTCCAGGCTAATGTCCTTAATCAGTGGAGCGCGAAGACGGTCAAGGCGCTCGGAGATGATCTTACGAATGTAACGCATATTATTTATCATGTCTACGGATCTGTTGGTGCGTATGGCTGCAGCTATTTAGGTTTTCGTAGGTTTAGAAATTTCGCAAAGATGTTCCCGGAGGTTGCGGACAAGCGTTGGTGGATTACAGAATGGCGTCCTTGGTCAGATGAGAACTTGCAGTTGCAGCGTATGTTCCATTATGTCATTTGGGCTGGAATGTACATTCAAACTTGCCTTTGCCAGCCGGAGCTCGACGGTTTTACGATGCATCAGCTCTCCTCGCTTTCTGGTGTCATGTATATTTCGGCGCACGGAACATGGAGCCAGTATTACGACAGCTGGGAGAACGGGCGCGATTTGAAGGCGATAAAGAAGGAAGATTTAAAGTACGAGACGGGCGGCATGGGCGCGCTGTTTGCGCTTTCTGCGCAGGCAATAAAGACGCACCCTTATGTCATTGGGTATGGCTCTGTTCTCGCAGGTCAAGGTTCGGAAGGAACATTCTGGGGGTCGGCTCATTACGAGCAGAGCGGAAGGAAAAAACCAAACTGCCAATGGACGGCTTCTGTTAACCGCGGCAGATCGTCGCTTTGCATTATGTTCGCAAACGGAACAGATGAAAAGCTTACTGTGCCAGTCTCGTGCTACGGTTATCGCCAGCTTTCGAAGACTCACAGATTTGTGACATGCGATAAAGATATGCTCTTTGTTAGGGAAGTGCCTGGTGAAGAAAAGTTCTGGCGCAGACTCAATTGGGAGACTCTTCCTACGGACGATCCCACGAGTGTTCAGGTGGTTACTGTTCCTCCAAACTCTGTTGGCACTGTGTTTATTGGCCTTAAGAAGTGGTCCGAGTGGAGCCGTGTTCATTACGGAAGATCTTTCATCAAGAAGTCGTTGGATAAGTTGCGCTCTACGCTTCCTAAGACCGCCAAGCCCTACATTGAATGTTGTGGCATCAACAAAGGGAAACCTTTTATGATTCTTCCCGATGGATATCCCAACAAGAAGGAGATCAAGGAAAACCTTCCTGCTCGCAAGGTATGTGAGGCAATTGGCAAGAATCCGAAGAAGTTAGACCTTGATGCAATAAAGAAAGCCGAAGCAGAAGGGTACAAGGTTTATCGCAAAGAGAATTCTTCAAGTGTTTGGGTTTTCAGGACTGTTGATATTCCCGAAGAAGAGGCGAAAAAAATAGAGCTTTCTCTTAAGGAAATGGCAGGTTTCTGAGCGGCATTGAATTGAGTTTTATGGTATAATTGACCATATTCTAATTCATTGCGGAAAGGGTTCTAATAGGGAGATGATGTTTGGTGCTTTTAATGCGCGTCTAATGGCTGCTTTTGCGGTGGCCGCCTCTCTTATGCAATGTGCATTTGCAGACTTTAAGGTTTCGTTCGATCCAGCGAATATGAAGCCTGTAAAGGATATGCGAAAGAGCGGGTGCAACCAGGGTATCGGCTTTAATGCAGCCCTTGAAAGCATTTGGAGTGTGGCCAACGACGATTATTGGTTTGTCACGAACAAGGTCGAGACATCTCGTATCCTCAAAGATGCTGGCGCAAATCTTCTGCGTCTTCAGTGCATGAACAGCTGGTTTTCGCGCCAGCCTCCTGCAAAGGCAAAGCGGCAGAGCAATCCGAAGGCTGCATTTGATTTTTATAAGGCAAACGGGATAAAGGTTTTTGTCTGTCTTGAAGCGTGGAATAAAGAGACTATCGATCAGAATGTTGAAATCGTCAAATGGATAGTTGATAACGGCTTCAAGAAATGCGTCGCGGGTTTCGAGATGGGGAATGAAACCTACGGAAATCCGAAGTACGAACAATTAGCTCCTCTTTGGTGCGATTTTATAGATCGCGCTTCGAAGATCTGGCCGAAGATTCCCATTGGCATGAACATAGGCGAGCTTTTTGAGCTTAATCCAGACCTTGCGCACATGCGTGCTCGCCTTGAAGCGAAAGAGAACGATGTTTATCGCGGCACTTATTTCTCCGCTGGCGATTACAATCAGTTCTCGACGCGCTTTATGCTGGCGATGGCAGCGTCGAATAGGCTGAAAAAAGTTTCGCATATCATTTGGCACGGATATGGAGCCGAGGCTCCTTACAGTTGCTCGTACTACGGCATACAGCGTTTCCGCAATTATGTGAAGATGTATCCTGAGCTGCTTAAGGACAAGAAGTTCTGGCTTACAGAAGTGCGTCAGAGATCAGATGAAGATAATCGCTGCCAGAGAATGTTTCGCGACTCGCTCCTGATGGCGCATTTCGCTCTTACAGCTCTCTTCCAGCCTGAGATCGACGGATTCTGCCACCATCAACTTACGGCTCTTTCAGGTGCGCTTTATCAGTCCACGGGCCGCAATTGGTATGTTCAGTGGTACGACGCCTCGCAGGAGGAACTGCCCGATTACAGAGCTCCCGACAACAGCCCTCGAATGGAAGTGGGGCATTGTGGTGTGATGTACCGCATTCTCGGCGAGGCGATAAAGAGCAATCCCATTTTTTATCTCCATGGCACATCTAAGGAATGTGGCACAGAAGATACTTTCTACACATCTGCACGCGTAGCAACGCAAATATATGCACATCGCAAGGCAGTCAAAGAGCGCAAGAGTTCGTCGGGTGTTGAAGGAGAGGTAGAGTACATTCTTTGCGGGAACGGTCGTGGGCGCTATTGCCTTTTGATGGTTAACACAAAGAACGTGGAGGAGACTCTCAATCTTACCATTGCAGGTCGCCAGTTTGCCGCGCCAATCTATCGTACACTTTCGTGTCCTGAAGAGTTTCTTGATCGCCGCGAAATTCCTGGCGATGGCAAATTCTGGCGGCAGCTTAGCTGGGAGGATACGCAGTCTGGCTACATGACATGGTCCAACTGGGAGGCGACAGGCAGGAAGTATAAGCCATTGCCTAGCGGTGTGGATCCAGTCAGCGAAGATCTCGTCGTGAAAATTGCTCCGCACACAGTGCAGTCTGTTGAATTTCAAACTCGCTCTGTGCCAAAAGAGAGCGTTGCAAAGTGATTTCTTATAACAAACTAAGGAGAATGAAAATGAATAAAGACATCAGCAGAAGGGGTTTCATCGGGGGAGCAACGGCTGCTCTTGCGGCAGGTTGTGTAAGTAGCCAGTGTCCTACGGCCGATGCAGTTGCTGGGACTGCAGCGCTCGAAGCAACTCGCAAGTGGTTCAAGGAAGCCCAGTTCGGTATGATGGCACACTGGGGTCTTTACACTCTTCTTGGTGGCGAGTGGAATGGAAAACCTGGCGTTCGTGCATACGGCGAATGGATTCAGTATGGCAACAGGATTCCTATGAAGGATTACGCGGCGCTCGCAAAGGCGTTCAATCCGATTCTCTTCGATCCTCTTGATTGGATGAAGCGTGCGCGCGATGCGGGAATGAAGTATTTCGTTCTCACCTCGAAGCATCACGACGGATTCGCGCTCTACAACTCCAAGGTGTCGAAGTACAATGTTGTCGATGCCACTCCCTTTAAGCGCGACATCGTCGAAGAAGTTGCTGAGGCGTGCGAAAAGACTGGCATTAAGCTTGGCCTTTATTATTCGCAGGATCTCGACTGGAGCGAGAAAGATGGCGGCGGAAAGAAGAATGCTCTCGGCGTTAAGAACTGGGGCAGCGAAGATTGGCGCAATACATGGGATTGGCCGGCCGACCGCAAGGATTACGATTTCACTCGTTACTTCGAGGGCAAGTGCAAGCCTCAGGTAAAGGAAATCCTTACGCAGTACGGCGATCTTTGCCTTATTTGGTTCGATGTTCCTTCGATGATCAGCATTGATCAGTGGCGCGAGCTTAAGGCGATGGTTCGCAAGTATCAGCCTGGCTGCCTTATTAACGGCCGCCTTGGCTACAACCTTGGCGACTACACCACGCCTGGCGACAACATGATCGCAGACAAGACAGAGAAGGATGCACTCTACGAGACGGTCGGAACGATGAACGACTCGTGGGGCTATCGTCCTACTGACACGAACTACAAGAGCGTTAAGACGATCCTCGATATCAAGGCCAAGTGCGCTTCGATCGGATCGAACTACATGCTCAACATCGGACCCGATCCGCTTGGTCGTATTCCTGTGGCTGGGCTTGAAATTCTTGATGGAATTGCGAAAGCTCGCGCCTGATAAAGCACAGCTTTTTTGGTATAATTTACAGTATGAGGAAAGTAACTGTAGACAAGGGCGTGGTCTTCGGCGGTGATGACTTAGTTTTCATCGCCGGACCATGCGTAATAGAATCGCGTCAGATGGCTATTGGCTTGGCTAGCAAGCTGAAAGATCTCGCCAATCGACTCGGTGTAAAGTTTATTTTCAAGGCCAGTTTCGACAAGGCCAATAGGACGAGTGTTGATTCGTTCCGTGGGCCTGGTATTGACAAGGGTCTTGAGATTCTTTCCGAGATTCGCTCGACTTTCGATGTTCCTGTCCTTACAGATGTGCATGAGCCTTGGCAGTGCCGTCCTGTGGCGGAAGTTTGCGATGTTCTTCAGATACCGGCTTTCTTGGCGCGCCAGACCGATCTTGTTATCGCGGCAGGCGAGACGGGAGCAGTGATTAATGTCAAGAAGGGGCAGTTTATGGCTCCTGAAGATATGGCTGCTGTTGTCGGCAAGATTAAGTCCACAGGCAATAATCGCATCACGCTTTGCGAACGCGGAGCGAGCTTTGGCTATCGCAATCTTGTTGCCGATATGCGCTCGCTTCTCATAATGCGTTCGCTGGGGTGCCCGGTTGTTATGGACGCGACACATTCTGTGCAGCGCCCTGGCGGTCTTGGCACAGGCTCTGGTGGCGATGGAAAGTATGCTCCTGCAATCGCGCGCGCCGCGGTGGCTACGGGCGTCGATGGCGTCTTTATGGAGACGCACATCAATCCCAAGGTCGCCAAGAGCGATGCTGCCAATGCGATTCGTTTTGCCGAGGTTGAGAATTTGTGGAAATCTCTCGTCGGTATTAACGCCATCGTAAAGGGGCTTAAGGCATAAACAAAGGAGATTGCGCTTTGCGGATTTTGACGACTATATTCGCCATGTTTGCCATGTTCGCGGCATTTGCTTTTGATGCCGCGGAATGGCAATTCCGCAAAGAGGTGCTTATGCGCGAAGCTGAGCGCCTTCAGGCCGTTTACACTGCAAGTGTGGCGCGTGTGAAGATGCCAGCAGAAAATGTTTGCGTTCCTGTTGAGACACACCCAGACGGTTCCGTCAAAACTCTCGTTACTGCATCGAAGGCTCAGTTCTTTACCGACAATGGAATTGTCTGGGCAAAAGATCTTCAGGCGAAAGATTTCGATACTTCGAAAAAGAACAAGTCGTCGATCTTTGCAGAAAAGTGCGTAGTCGATAGAGAGACAAAGTCTGGCTGGATCGAAGGTGCCGCAAAGGCTGTTCATGGATCAACCGAAGTTACAGGCGAGAGAGTTTATGTTTCTTTTGCCGAGAATTTCGTCATGATCTACTCCAATGCATTCGTTCGTTCAGACGATGTGAAAAAGTCGACGAACACGAAGGGCGGCTCTGCGAAGACAAAAGTAGAGGTTCGTGCCGACAAGGCCGATTACGACAGAACTGAAGGCGTCGTTTTTATGGACGGGCACGTTAGGTTTGACGACGGAGAATATTCCCTCGTTTCAGATCGTGCATGGGTGTTTCTCTCCGGCACAAATGAATTGCGTCGTGTTGTTGCGTCAGGCTCTGTGGCAGTAACGAATGGTTTGAAGCGCGGATACTGCGATAAGGTTCTTTACGAGCGTAAGGCCGGTAACATTACGATGTATGGTCGCTCTCAAAAGGAGCTGGCGCATCTTATCGATGAAGGCCCCGATGGTGGGGAGCTTCAGGGAACAAGAATATTTTTCCGTACAGATGCGGAGCAGGTTGAAGTCGACAATCCCATCATAACGGTAAAGGGCGATGTGAAAAAGGCTGATATCTTCTCTGAAGGGAGGGGAAAATGAGTGATTTAGTGATGGACGCTATGAGCGCGATGGCAGCAGAGCGTAGCGAACAGGCTCCAGATCTTGAGGCAACGGGGCTTGTCAAATCGTATGGCGATCGCACAGTTGTAAATGGCATGGGCATTAAATGCTCGTGCGGCGAGATTGTTGGTATTCTCGGGCCCAACGGCGCTGGCAAGACGACTACTTTCTATATGGTTGTGGGTCTTGTCAAACCGGAAAGCGGCAGCGTCGTTTTCCGCGGCGAAGATATCACTCGTCTTCCAGTTTATATGCGCGCGCGCAAGGGCCTTGGGTATCTTGCGCAGGAGCCTTCCGTTTTCCGCAAGCTTTCCGTTTGGGATAATGTAATGTCGATTCTCGAGACTCTTCCCATGTCTCGCAAGAAACGCCAGGAGCGCGCGGTTGAATTGCTCGAGCCGTTTGATTTGATGAAGGTTGCCAAGCAGCCTGCATTCACTCTCTCCGGCGGAGAGAGGCGTAAGCTCGAGATTGCGCGCGCACTTGTGCGCGACCCTGCGATATTGATGCTCGACGAGCCGTTTGCAGGCGTAGATCCTCTTTCCGTAAATGAGATTCAAGACATTGTCCGTCGCCTTGCTGCGCGTGGTCTTGGCATTATCATTACGGATCACAATGTGCGTGAAACGCTTTCTGTTGTTCATAGGGCATACCTTGTTTACAACGGGCGTTTGCTCCGCGAAGGCACAAGCGAAGATCTTGTCTCCGATGGAGAAGTGCGCGAAAAATATCTTGGCGAAAATTTCAGAATGTAATCATAGAAAAAGAAAGGAGATCACATGAATATTGAAGTGACAATGAGACATAGCGATGTGCGTATCGAAGCTCTCAAGGAGTACGCTGAAAAGCGCATGAAACAGCTTGCTGAACGATTCCCCAAGGTTACTAAAGTTGCTATCGTCATCGACATCGATGTCAAGAAGCACATGTACATGGCGGAAGTCGTCGCCAATCGCCTTGGTTCCACGGCTGTTGGTGCGAAGGAGTTCTCCGAGAGCGCCAAGAGCGTGATCGATTCCGCGGCAGCTCGCGCCGAAAGGCAGCTTCTTAAGATGCGCATTAAATCCCGCAAGGGTGTTGTGCGTCAGCAGCGCGCTGCTTCTGCCAAGAACTGAGATCGCAATCCATGCGCGTTCTTCCTGGAAAAAACAGTGAGAAAGGCAAGGTCTTCTCCGTAGGCGACTTTTTCAAAGCCGCCGCGGAGAGACTTCAGCTGAAAATCATTGAAGGCGACGACAAGACGCATAGGCTTATTGAAGAGCCTATGGTCAGTCGCCCTGGTCTTGCATTGACTGGGTTTTTCGGGCATTACGCATGGAAGCGCATTCAGTTGATTGGCATGGCCGAAACGGCCTATCTGGAAAATCTCGAAAAGTCCGAGAGGCTCTCTCGCCTGCGTTCTCTACTTGACCACGGGGCATATTTCTTTATATTCGCCAACGGACTTAAACCCCAGAAAGATATTCTTGCTTTGATGCGCAAGTATGGCGCGGTCGTTATGACTTCGCCTGCCAAGACGCGTGTTATCTATCGCGAATCGGCTTTTGTGCTTGAGCGTCTTGAAGCTCCAGAGACTACTCTTTATGGAACGATGGTCGAGGTTTCCGGCATAGGCGTTCTCCTTGAAGGAGATCCTGGCCTTGGCAAATCGGAAACTGCGCTTGGTCTTATTCGGCGCGGGTGCGCGCTCGTAGCCGACGATCTTACTTGCATTCGCAGGGAGATCGGAACAGGTGTGCTCTTTGGTTCTGCGTCTGATTCTACTGCTGGATACATGGAAATTCGCGGCATCGGTATAATGCATGTCGCAAGTCTTTTTGGTGTGTCGGCAGTGCGCGGCGAAAAGCGCCTTGAGCTCATTATTACATTCCGTAGGCTTTCTGAAGTTGAAGGCGAGATCGACAGGGTCGGGCAGGCGCGTCGCGTCAAGAAGATTCTTGGTATAGATGTTCCTAATATTATCGTTCCGGTTTCAGCCGGACGCGACCTTGTCAATCTTGTGGAGACAGCCGTTCTTCAGCATAAATTGCTTATGGCCGGAATGGATCCAGTGCACGATCTTTCAGAACGCCTTCGCTTGAGAGCGGAGAAAATCGATCCAATTGTAAAGTCGGAAAAGAGGAGGAATGATGGAAAATAAACTCACGCGTGAATTGACTTTGCTGAACAAGTACGGCATGCATGTCAGACCTGCCGGCCTTTTCGCAAAAGTTGCCAGCCGTTTCGACGCCGACATTATGGTAGAGAAAGATGGCAATTCCGTTTCTGGAAAATCCATCATGGCTTTGATGACTCTCGAAGCTGTTGCCGGCACCGTGCTTAAGGTCACCGCTTCCGGCCCTCAGGCGGAAGAAGCGCTCGACGAGCTTGAACAGCTTGTCAGCCGTAGATTCGATATTCCTGACGAGCAGTAACAGTGTCCGAATCCAGGAAAATGCGTATCCTCCAAGGGCTTCCAACAGCTCGTGGATTTGCTGTCGGCCCAGTTTTCATCTGTCATGGCGACAGTAAGATTCCTGTTGCGGAATATGTTATTGAATCCGGGCGGCAGGAAGATGAAGTGCTTCGCTATCGCAAAGCGCTTGGAGACGCAAAAAGAGATGTAGAGGGCATAATAGCCACGCTCAAGGAGCGTGCAGGGCGCGAAGACGCGATGGTCTTCGAATGCCATCTTATGCTTCTTGAAGATACTGAACTTTCCGGTTTAGTCGAAAACCACATTCGCGAGAAATTGGTAAATGCCGAATCTGCTGTTCGCTACATCTACAACGATGCGCGAGCAAGATTTCAGCGGATGAACGATTCCTATTTCCGCGAAAGAATCCGCGACATCGACGATCTCGAGCGCAGGTTGCTTTGTGCTCTTACAGGCTTTGGCGACCATGTTCGCCTTGCGCTGAGGGAGCCGTCGATAATAATTGCTGACGATCTTACTCCATCTGAGACTGTTCAGCTGCCTCGTGATTTAGTTCTTGGCTTTGCAACTAATGGAGGCTCGCCCACAAGCCATGTAGCGCTTCTCGCAAGGGCTATGGGTATTCCTGCAGTAACAGGTCTTGGCGATATCACATCTCGTGTCCATGCAGGAGAGAGAGTCGCTATTGACGGCGTAAATGGAACTATTACTCTCTGCCCCGATGCTGCAACAATCAGGGAATACGCCGACCTTATCGAGCGCGACAAAGAGATTTTCGAAGAGACAACTCAAAGCTCCAAGCCTTGCACTCTTAAAGATGGCAGCGAGATACTTATCTTCGCCAATGTCCACCCTGGCATTCCAGTCAGTGGATTGCGTGATCATGGTGCGCGCGGCGTTGGCCTTTACAGAAGTGAGTATCTCTGGCTTAATAGAGAGCGTGAGCCTTCCGAGGAAGAGCAGTTCCGTGCATATCGTGATGCCGCGAAATTTACTGCGACGCTTGGCGAGAAGGCGTCCATAACAATCCGTGCGCTTGATATTGGCGGCGATAAACTTGTGCGCGGCATTTCGGCGAAGGAAGAAAATCCTTTTCTTGGCAATAGATCAATTCGCTATCTTCTCGCCAATCGCGATGTCTTTAAGGCACAGCTAAGGGCTATTTTGAGGGCTTCGGTGTTTGGCAAGGTTCAGCTCATGTATCCGATGATCTCCTGCGTAGAGGAGCTTAAGGAAGCGGCTGAAGTCCTTGCAGAAGTAAAGGCGAGCCTCGACGAAGCTGGCATTGCATACGATCATAATATGCCTGTTGGCGCGATGATCGAAGTGCCAAGTGCAGCCATCAACGCAGATGCTATTGCAAAGCATGTCGATTTCTTCTCAATTGGAACGAACGACCTTATTCAATATGTAATGGCGGCCGACCGTGGGAATGAATCCGTGGCCTCGCTTTATCAGCCAACAAACCCCGCAGTGCTTATGCTTATGCGCAATGTAATTGCAGCCGCAAAGCGCCGCGGAATTCATGTGGCGGTCTGCGGAGAATCCGCGGCAGATCCGGTTGTCGGGGTTCTTTGGGCGGCAATGGGCATTGATGTCCTGTCGATGTCGGCAACATACATTCCTGTCATTTCTGCGATTTTATCGCGCTTGACGCGTGCCGAGCTTGATGAATACGGTGCGTTGCCTGAGACAACAAATCCAGATTTGACTTCTCGTGAGATTTATCTTGCTTGCCGCAACTGGCTCTCTTCGCACATCTTCGACTTTGAAAATATCGTCCTTTAAAAGGGCGATCCTTACGAGAGAAGTTCGTTAAGATCTGCGGCTGTAAGCTTTTCCATAATTGCAGAATCAGTCGTATCTACCGTTGCGCTAATAACGGCTTGCTTGCGCCTTTGAAGGGCAAGGACTTTCTCTTCGATTGATCCTGAGGCAATCATTTTCATCACATAGACATTTTTCTTCTGTCCTATGCGGTGTGCACGGTCTGTGGCTTGATCTTCGACGGCTGGATTCCACCAAGGATCATAATGCATTACCATGTCGGCAGATGTTAGGTTTAATCCTGTGCCGCCTGCCATAAGCGAAATGAGAAAAACTTGAATCTGCGGCGAGCGATTGAACTTTTCGCATTGGCCGAGGCGATCCTTTGTCGACCCATCTAAATAGCAGTATTGAATCCCGCTTTCGCGCAGGCGCTTTTCAAGGAGCGAAAGCATTTTGACGAATTGCGAGAATACTAGAACTTTGTGCCCGCTTTCAATGGCTTGCGCAAGCTGCTCCATAAAGGTGTCGATCTTCGCGCGTGAGGCAATTTGGCGAAGCTTCATAAGAAGAGAAAGAAGCTCGAAGCGAGACTTCTGGAAGCCTTTAGCCTTGATGATATCTCCTGCCTGAATCCGCGCGGCAGAAAGCGCCTTGTTGTATTCCCTTTGAGAATCTTCTGACATCGGGCAGTAGGAGACTTTAATGATTTTGTCGGGAAGGTCTTTTGCGACAGATTTTTTCAAGCGGCGGAGAATGAATGGCGATATCTTCCTCTTAAGGCGTGCAAGCACAGTCTCTGCGTTTTCTCCGTCGGCGATTGGCTGCTCGAAAACTTCCTTGAAAGTATCGTAGTCTCCGAGATAGTCGCTCATTAAGAAATCGAATATCGACCAGATGTCCGATACGGAGTTTTCTACTGGCGTTCCTGTTAGCACAAGCCGCTGAATTGTGCGCAAGCCTTTAACTGATTTCGCGTTGCGCGTCTGACGGTTTTTGATGTTTTGTGCTTCGTCGAGAACGACAGCAGAGAAGTCTTTGCCAATATACGCTACATCAAAATCGCGCTGAAGGAGCGCATACGATGTTATGATAATATCGTATTGGTCGAATTTGTTAAAAACTTCAGCGCGGTTTGGCCCTGATACAACGAGCGTTTTAAGCCACGGGGTAAATTTTTCAGCTTCGGCTTCCCAGTTGCGCACCAAAGAAGTGGGGCAGATAATAAGAGAAGGGAGGTTTCTCCCTGAAGAATCGTGTGCGCGAGGGTCGCACCTTGGAAGCGAAAGCCAGGCGAGTGTCTGGACAGTTTTTCCAAGACCCATTTCATCGGCTAAAAGCCCCGAAAGGCCTGCGTTCTCAAGGAAACGCATCCAGTAAACACCTTGCTTTTGATAAGGACGCAAAATCTTCTCAAGGCGCCCCAATGCAACAGGCTCGAATTTTGCATCTGGCTTTGAAGAGTGTTGGCGCGTTATTCTTCGCCAATATTT
>JAGBWQ010000005.1 GCA_017629735.1 Kiritimatiellia bacterium | reverse complement strand
GGCCTTACTGTCGGTTGCATTCAAAACTCGATGGATTCCGACGAGCGCCGCGCCCAATATTCGTGCGATATTACTTATGGCACGAACAGCGAGTTCGGTTTCGACTACTTGCGCGATAACGGCATGGCGCAGCAGCCTGAGCAAGTTGTTCAGAAGGGCCATAATTTCGCAATCGTCGACGAAGTAGACTCAATCTTAATTGACGAAGCTCGTACTCCGCTTATTATTTCTGGTCCAGCGACAATCTCCACTGCGCACGTATACGTAGAGCTTAATCCTCTCGTCTCGTCTATCGTCTCTGTCCAAACGGCGATGTGCAACGACCTTGTGCAGAAGGCCAAAAAGGCGATTGAGTCGGGCGACGTCGAGACATTTAAAGAAAAAATCTATCAGGTCTATCATTCAATGCCGCGGCATAAGCAGTTCAGGCATTTGCTTGAAAACGCTGAGTACCGCAAGCATCATGAAGACGTTGAGATGCAGATGCTCTCCGAGATGCGCAAGGAGCGTGCTAGAGAGCTTAAAGGCGAGCTTTATTTCACTATCGATGAACGTACGCGCGAAGTCTCGCTTACCGACAAAGGGTGCGAGAAGATTTGCCCTCAAGATCCGCAGATGTTCGTCTTGCCCGATCTCGCCTCGCAGATGTCGGCAATTGATGGTGATACTTCCCTAACTGATTCCGAGCGCATAGAGCGCCGCCGCGAAGTGCAAGGGGCATTCGTCGAAAAGTCCGACAGGGTGCATGTGGTCGATCAGCTCCTGCGCGCGTACTGCTTGTACGAAAAGGATGTCGAATACGTGGTTCAAGACAATCATGTTTATATTGTCGATGAATACACGGGTCGCGTCCTGCCCGGCCGTCGTTGGTCCGACGGCCTGCATCAAGCAGTTGAAGCTAAAGAAGGTGTCGAGATCGAGAAGGAGTCGCAGACTTTAGCGACCATTACGATCCAGAACTATTTCCGCCTTTACGACAAGCTGTCCGGTATGACCGGCACTGCCGAAACGGAAGCTGCGGAATTTAAGTCGATTTATAAACTCGACGTTGTTTCTGTTCCGACCAATAAGCCCGTCAATCGTGTTGATGGCAACGATCAGATATATCGCACTGAGCGCGAGAAGTTCAAGGCGATTATCGCCGATGTTGAACGCCGCCATGCAAAAGGGCAGCCAATTCTACTCGGCACTGTTGAAGTCGCCACATCAGAAGTTCTCTCCCGCATGCTTAAGCTTGCGCGCATTCCGCATGAGGTCTTAAATGCCAAGAACCATGCGCGAGAGGCAGAGATCGTTTCTTTGGCAGGCCAAAAGGGCGCCGTTACCATTGCCACAAACATGGCAGGCCGCGGTACCGACATTAAGCTTGGCGAGGGTGTTGCAGAGGTCGGCGGCCTTCATGTGATAGGCTCCGAACGCCACGAGTCGCGTCGCATCGACCGCCAGTTGCGCGGGCGTTGCTCGCGTCAGGGCGATCCGGGCTCATCCCAGTTCTTTATCTCGCTCGAAGATAAGCTTATGCGCCTTTTCGGCTCGCAGCGTCTTTCGGGGATTATGCAGCGCCTTGGCCTTAAAGAGGGCGAGGTGATGGAGCACCGCTGGCTTAACCTTTCGGTCGAGACTGCCCAGCGCCGCGTTGAACAGCAGCACTTCGCAGTGCGTAAGCGCACGCTTGAGTTTGATGACGTGATGAACAAGCAGCGCACCGTCGTTTACGGCTTGCGCGGCAAGGTTCTTTCTGGCGACGCGCAGGCTGTCCATGAGCTTATTCTTGATGTCATGAACGATTTGGTCATGACGCAGGCTGAGCGCTATCTGTTTGATGCTAAAGACGGTTCGCTTACCGATTTTATGAACTGGCTTGGCGTTACTTTCCCAGTAACGGTAACTGAAGAAGAGATTCAGCCGTTGATGGGTACGCCTGCCGCCGCCGGCGAGCTGGTGATGAAGCGGATTGAAGAGGCGTATGAGGCAAAGTGCGCTGGCGAAGATCCTGAAACATTGCCTTACATGGAGCGCGGCGTATTCCTTCAGGTTATCGATCGTGAATGGCAAGATTTCTTGCGCGCGATGGACGATCTGCGCACTGGCGTAAATCTCCGCGCGTATGGTCAGCGCGATCCTCTTATTGAATATAAGAAGGAAGCGTTCGAGATGTTTGAAACGCTTATGTCGACAATCAAGTCGAAGGTCGTTTCTTCTGAGTTCCGTAGCGCCACGGCAGCAAGGCTTCGTGCGGCTTTCAATATGATGTCAATGGCTCGCACTAATGCAGAGGAGTTTGACGGAGAAGATGTGGTGGATGTAGATCCAGTATCTTCCAGTGAACCTAAGGCAGCCCCGAAGACGGTCGGCGAGGTGTTCGAATCGCTGATGTCTCATCCGCGGCAGATGGCAGCGCCCACTCTCTCGCGCGCGGCGGCAGGGCGTAACGATCCGTGTCCTTGCGGTTCTGGTAAAAAGTACAAGAAATGCTGTGGGAGGGGTTTGGTATGACAACAGCAATAATACTTGCCGCCGGCAAGTCCGAGCGGATGGGGAAGAATGTTGACAAGGCGTTTTTGAGCCTTGTTGATAAGCCTGTAGTTGCATGGTCGCTTTTGGCGTTTGAACGTTGCGCCGATATCGACCGCATAGTTCTCGTTGTGCGCAAGGAGCAGCAGCTTGCCGCAAAAGAGGTGTGCAGGATGTTCGGCATTTCTAAGCTCGATAAGATAGTGTCTGGCGGGCTTAAGCGCCAGGATTCCGTTCTTGCCGGGCTTGCCGCCTGTGATCTTGATACGCGCGTGGTAGCCATACACGATGCTGCGCGTGCGCTTATTACGTCAGTATCTATCTCCGAAGTTGTCCGCTCGACAAAGCGCGGTGTGAGCGTTACTATCGGGCGCCCGGTAACCGATACTGTTAAGCGTTGCGCGGCAACCAAGGGTGCAAGCGTGGTCGAGACTCTTGACCGTGAGCATCTGTGGGCGGTGCAAACTCCGCAGGCGTTTCAGATGAGGGATATCCGTGCGGCATACGCGGCTCTTGGTAAGAAGGAAGTTACCGACGACTGTCAGGTTGTCGAGTTGAACGGCGGGGTGGTAAAGATTGTTCCTTCCCTCGCGCCTAATTTCAAGATTACCACGGTTGAAGATCTGCAGATTGCCGCCGCTTTGTTAAAGTGAAGGCACTGAGCAATGGACAGGTTATTTGCGATTCTTGGCGACATACATTCAAATCTCGAAGCGCTAAATGCTGTGCTCGATGATTGCCGCGCTAGCGGCGTAACGGATTTTCTCTGCACGGGAGATGTTGTCGGGTATAATGCCTGTCCTCACGAATGCCTTCAGATTATTCGCGAGTTGGGTTGCCCGGTGGTTATGGGTAATCATGACCATTATGTTTCATCGCAGCAGGATTTATCTGATTTTAATCCACATGCCGCAGCGGTTATCGAGTGGACGCGCAGCCAAATGGGCGACGACGAAATGGCGTATCTAGCAAGCCTTCCGTTTTCGGTTACGAAAACTGGCGTCACGCTCGTTCATGCAACTCTCGACAATCCCGAAGCGTTCGGCTATGTTTTTGATCATCTTCAGGCCGAATCGCATTTTGTTTATCAGGTAG
>JAGBWQ010000032.1 GCA_017629735.1 Kiritimatiellia bacterium | reverse complement strand
ACTTCGACCAGCTCGTCGCCACGCGATCCTATGCGGTGCCCGTCGCCTCTTCACCTTGGTCGTCTTAGCGGCTTCTTTTTTGGTATAATATACCAGTATGGCACAGGAACAGCTTTTTGCAGATGATTACAAGGTGAATCTCGATGTATTCGAGGGGCCCCTTGATCTTTTGCTTTATCTGATTCGCCGCGAAGAGCTCGACATTTACGACATTCCAATTGAGCATATAACTGTCGAATATATGCGCTTTATCGAGGATGCGCGAAAGCTCAATCTTGATATCGCAGGCGAGTTCATTGTGATGGCTGCCACTTTGATGGTGATTAAGTCGCGAATGCTCCTGCCTGTCAGTCGCAGAGCTGTTGAAGAAGGGCAAGATGAAGAATGGGTCGACCCGCGTCTCGATCTTGTCCGCCAGCTTATCGAATACAAGAAGTTTAAAGATGCTGCATTGCGCCTTGAAACTCTCGAAGCTCTCCAGTCCAATCGCTTCGATTATGGCGGCGGTCGCCCGAAATTCGAGAAGACCGCGGCCGATGCGCGTTGTGCAATCGCCAATCTCGATCTTTACGATCTTCTTACGGCGTTTCAGGAAGTGCTTGCCAGGGCCGATGAGCTTCCTAAGGAAGAGCTTAAAGGTACGCGCTATTCCGTCCCCGACAAGATGGACGAAATTCTCGAGCGCACTCGCTCAGAAGGCCAGTTCTCGTTCCTTTCTCTTTTCGATCCAGAGCGCGCTCCAAAGGGAGTGATTATCGTTACATTCCTCGCGCTTCTCGAGCTATTGCGTCAGCATCGAGTGATCGTGTATCAGAATGCGGCCTTCCATGAAATAACGATTTTAGCATCGAAGGAAGAGCCCGACGACAAACCCCTTGAAAGGCCAGACGATTATGAGTGACGAAGTGAAAATTCCTTTGCCGAGATCTTTGCAGGAAATCGTCGGAGCGCTCCTTTTCGCGAGCGAAACTCCTCTCACCGCCAACGAAATTCGCGATGGTATCCGCGCTGTCGAGCCGACAGAAGGCGAGAACGCTGAGATGATGGATGTCTATCGCACTTGCACTTCGAAAGAAATTGCAGAAGCGTTGCGCGGGCTTGAAAAGGCTCTTGATGTTGCAGGCGTTGGCTTTAGTCTCGTTTGCTCCGGCAATGCTTATCGCCTTCAGAGCGCGCCTAGCTGCGGCAGATATGTGCGCGCTCTTTTGAAGATGGATCGCCCGAGCCGCCTTGGTAGAGCTTCCCTTGAAACTCTTGCTATTATCGCTTATCGCCAGCCGCTGACGAAGAGCGAAATGGAAGAGATTCGCGGTGTCGATGTTTCTGCCAACATTAAGACGCTCATGGATATGCAGCTTATTCGTCTTGTTGGTAAATCTGAGCTGCCGGGGCACCCGTTCCTTTACGGAACAACTCCGCTCTTCCTTGAGCACTTTGGTCTTTCGTCGCTCGAACAGCTCAACGAGCTCGATCCAACTCTCCAGCGTTCCAATCCAAGAAAGAAGGCTCTCGATTACAAGCGCAAGCAAACTGAAAAGCCTGCTGCCGCGGAGGAAGAGGGCGAGGTTTCGGCAGAGACTCCTTCTGAAGAGAGCATCCAGCAAACTGACGAAGAAGTTGTCATTTCCGAGCCTGTCGTTCAGGAAGAAGATATCGAAAGAGACGAAGACGATCTTTTCATTGACGATACTCCAGATGAGTTCGATGATGACGATGACGACGAATTTGATGACGACGATGATGATATCGAAGACGAGGAGGAAGATGAAGATGAATTGTAAGCTCTCCCTTAAGTTTTTGGCTGTCAGTTCTCTTTTCTTGTTCGCTTCTTGCGACAAGATGGGCAGAGAAGGCGCTGCCTCCGCCGAGCGCGAAAGCCCTGGGTATCGCGCAGCTATGGACGATTACCGTGCAGGGCGTTTGTCTCGCGCGGCAGATGGCTTCCGCAAAGTTTGCAGCGAGAATCCTGCCAACGCATCTGCGAGATTCCAGCTTGCGTGTCTTTTGATGGATTCCATTAAAGATTATGCAGGCGCTTACTGCGCGTTTAAGGAGTTTGTTCAGCAGTGCCCCGAAGGGGATAAGGCAAGACTTGCGAAGGACAGGATTGTAATTTGCGAGAAGGAGCTTGCTAAGATTTTGGCTTCGCGCTTTGGTTTTTCTGCAGAGGGCGGCATTCCTGTTGCCGAGGCAGAGGATATGCGCAAGCGTCTTAAAGATTCTGAAGATGCGCAAGCGGCGTTGAAGAAATCTCTTGAAGATGCTCAGAAGAGAAATGTCGAGCTTGAAGAGAGTGTTAAGCAGCTTAAGTCTCTTATTGCCGACGCTCCTGATGTTGATGCAACGCCGCGCGATACTTCTGATATCAAAGCCTTGCTCGAAGGCGATGAAGATGCAGCTGCTCTGCCGCCGAAAAATGATGCAGCAGAAGTTATTGCGTCGTTCGATGCAGATGCAGAGGCTCCTATGCCATTCAAGCAAGATCAAGCTGCCAAAGATGCTCGCGACAAGGCCAGGAAAGATGCTGATGAGGCTGAAAAGGCTCGCAAGGCAGAGGCCGAAGTTCTCAAAGCGCGTATCCCCGACACTTATGTTGTGCAGGAAGGCGACACGCTCTACAAGATTGCTCTTAAGTTCTACGGCAAGTCGTCTGCGTGGAAGCTCATTCGCGAGGCAAACCGTACTGTCATTTCAAACGACGGTAGGATTAGGGCCGGACAGAAGCTCGTAATGCCCAAATGAGTCCTTTCTTTAATATCGGCGGATCTCGCAAGGCGCACGAGCGCAAGTCGGACAAGGTTCCATGGATACTTGTCGATGATCCATCGATGAAAGGGCGGCTTGTCCATTATCTCTCCGGTGGAGGTATGCGTACGTTTGGCCGCACGCTCTCGCAGGATGTTGCAAGGCGTCGTCATCGCAGATTTATGGTCGTCTCTGCCGCGATTGCAGTTTCGTGGCTTGTCCTTTGGCTTGTGTGATTTTTATTTAGGAAAATAAATATGAGAACAAATCTTTATATTCTTACTTTTGCAGCTCTTGCGGCGCTTTCCCTTCCTGCGACAGCGCAGCAGCGCTCCAATGCGCGCGACACTTTTCTTAAAAATCAGGCATACTCTGAAATGCAGCGCGTTTCCGGGCAGGTTGATGTGCTCGAGTCAAACTTTCAAGATCTCTCCTCGCGCGTTAGGCGCATAGAAGGGGGCGATGGTACGAAAGGGCTTAAGGCAGAGGTCGATTCGCTTCGCGCGCAGTTGGAAGATCTTAAGCGCGAGATGGCGGCTATGCGTTCGCAGATCGTAAACGAGCTTACAGCTAAGATTTCGAAGATGCAGAAGATGCAGGCTCCTCCGCCGGCTCCTCAGCCGACAAAGGTTGTTGTAGGTCCTCACAAGGAATATGTTGTTCAGAGCGGCGATACGCTTTCGCTTATTTCACAGGCATTTGGCACGACAATCCGTAAGATCAAAGAGATGAACAATATGAAGGGCGACGGATTGAGAGTCGGGCAGAAACTTAGAATTCCAATGGATTGATAAGGGAGAGAAAAGATGAAAATACTTGTTGTCGGCAGCGGTGGTAGAGAGCATGCGATAGCGTGGCGTCTTACGCGCGATGAGGAGAGGCACGATATTTATTGCGCTCCCGGTAATGCAGGAACTTCTTCTATTGCGGTAAATGTCGATATCAGTGCGACTAATGTCGAGGGTATCGTTGCATGGGCTGAGAAGGAAAAGCCTGATCTTGTTGTTGTTGGCCCCGAGGCTCCTCTTGTTGCAGGCCTTGTAGATGCTCTTGAAAAAGCTGGCATCAAGGCATTCGGCCCTGTTGCCGCTGGCGCTCGCATGGAAGGATCAAAGCGTTTTGCGAAGGAAGTAATGCAGGCAGCAGGCGTTCCTACGGGAATGGCTGCAACATTCACTGATGCCGAGAAAGCGAAGGCGGCATTGCCATCGTTTGGTTTGCCTGTCGTAATTAAAGCCGACGGTCTTGCCGCGGGCAAAGGCGTTGTTGTGGCCGAAACTGCGAAAGATGCGGAAGATGCGATCGACGATATGCTCGTTGGCAATCGCTTTGGCGCGGCTGGAGCAGAGGTTCTTATCGAGGAATTTTTGCACGGCGAGGAATGCTCTATTCTTGCAGTGGTCGATGGCGAGAAGGCAGTTCTTCTTCCTTCTTCACAAGACCACAAGCGTATAGGCGATGGAGATACAGGTCCTAATACGGGCGGCATGGGTGCATATTCTCCCGCTCCCGTTGTAACGGACGACAAGCTTCCTCTTATTCGCGAAAAGATAATCATGCCTGTTGTGCGCGAGCTTAAGCGCCGCGGCATCACATATCGCGGCATTTTGTATGCTGGTCTGATGGTCAACGACGAAAACTCCAATCCTCGTGGTCCTGTCGCCAAGAGTGGCTCTTCTGTTAATGTCGTCGAGTTCAATGCGCGATTTGGCGACCCTGAGACAGAAGCTGTGCTTCCGCGTCTTGGTGGTAGTTTTGCCACGATGCTTCTTCATGCGGCGGAAGGTCGCCTTGAAGAGAGCGATGTTGTCGTCAAGGACGATTGCTGTGCGACGATTATCGCGTCGTCTGCCGGCTACCCTGGAAGCTACGAAAAGGGCAAGAAGATTTCCGGTTTGGAAGAAGAGGTCGAAAGGACGGTAGTGTTCCATTGCGGAACTGCGTTCTCTGGCGCAGACACGATAACTTCCGGTGGGCGCGTTCTTAGCATCACAGGCTCTGGCAAGACGCTTCGTGAGGCTGTAGATGCTGCCTATGGGCGCATTTCTGGAATTTCATTTGAAGGAATGTTCTTCCGCAAAGACATCGCTCATCGTGCTTTCGATCGCGGGTCGGTAGGCCGCGCTTAAGACTGGAGATAGGCGATGAATGTCGTCTCTCTTGCTAGCGGCTCAAAAGGAAACGCCTACATAGTCGAACAGGACGCAGACGCGCTTCTTGTGGATTGCGGGTTGGGCCCGCGCATCTTCAAGGCGCGTATGTCTGAGTTCTTTTCGGCTGACATTCGCTTCCATGGTGTTTTGCTTACGCACAATCATTCCGATCATATTTCAGGGCTTAAGGCGTTTTTAAAGAGCAATCCCGATGTTCCTGTCTATGCCAACGAGATGACAGCAGATGCTGTCGTTTATGAGACAGGAGTTTCTCCCGATGTATTTGTGCGTTTTGAGAATGGGCAGGATTTTGATGTCGGTCCTTTTTATGTTGAGCCGTTCTCAGTTCCGCACGATGCGAGCGATCCGGTAGGGTATTTGATAAAAGGCAAGAAGACGTATTTCCATGCTACCGACATTGGTACGCCCATTGAATCGGCCGGCAAGAAATTTGCGTCTGCCTCTCTTGCGACGATTGAGTTTAATCACGATTCTCAAATGTTGCATACGAGTGGTCGTTTGCCTTCTCTTATTCGCCGCATTGTAGGCCCGAGAGGGCATCTCTCGAATGATGAAGCTGCTGAATTTATCACGAAATGGGCATCGCCATCGATTGAGAAGGTCGCGCTTGCGCATCTTTCTCAAGATTGTAATGTAGCGCATCTTGCTCTTGAGGCGGCGTCTTCTGCGCTTACATCAAAAGGGCTTAATGGTGTTGCGGTAGAGGTGTTTTGTCAGGATAAGGTGGTGGCGCTGTGAAGGCTTATTTATTTGCCTTCATAGCGGTTCTTTCCATGGCGGGCTGTTCGCGCGCAAAAGTTGAAAGAGTGTCCTATCCAATTATGGGGACTGTGGCAACGCTGCAAGCGCGCGATGCGAAAGATTTGCCTTTTCTTGAGAATTCGTCGAAAGATGTTTTTAGGCAGGTTGCAAAGCTTCTTAATAGGTTTGATTCTCAGTCTGAAATAAATAAACTTTCAGCTCTCGCCAATGAAGAAGTGGAAAGGCGTGCCGATCCATTAGTTAGAGATTGCTACAAGGCTGCTTTTTTAGTCGAGAGGCTTTCTGGAGGCGCGTTTTCGCCGCGCTGGAGAGGAACGAATACGCTTGATCTTGGCGCAATAGCAAAGGGGTATGCTCTTGATCTTGCGAAGGAAGATTATTTGGCGAAAAATGTATCGTCAAAAGATGCGCTTTTAGATCTTGGTGGCAATCTTATTTCGTGTGCTGGAGTGTGGCGAGCAGGGGTAAAGTCGCCGGCGGGAGATGGGTTTTCTTCTATTGTAGAGCTTTCATCAGGTGAAGCGCTTGCTACGAGCGCTTTTTATTACAGGGGTGGGCATATTGTAGACGGACGAACAGGGTGCGTAGTTTCTAACTCTGTTGCGTCAGTTACGGTGCTTGCCAAATCTGCGATGTGGGCAGATGCTCTTTCGACGGTGCTTTTTGTTCTTGGCCCAGATGAAGGGAAAGAATTTCTTTCAAAAGTGCTTTTGCACATTCCAGAATCATCTTCACCTACGGCTGTTTTGTTGGAGATGGATGGCGGCAAAAAGATATTTGCACTTTCGCAAGATAGGTTTTTGTAAGGCTCAACTCAATCGTCGCGGCAATTATTTGGCGAGCTTAATTTCGATTGGCTCAAAGCGGTCTGGATTATCGGCGCGGCGCAGTATTTTGTCGGCGTATTCGTCGCTGTAATATCGGTTGGTTGCTGTGCGATCGCGGCGGCCATTGTAGCGTTGCAAGGCTCTCTTCCAGCCGTCAAAATAACCTTTCGGGCGCTCCGCGGCAGGGCGTGCGGCAGAGCTGAATCCTTTGCGAGCAAGATACTTAATCGCAGCGCGGATATTGTTTTCTACCGATCCTTCGTTTCGGCGTGTAGGCTTAGTAAGTCCTACTAGTGTTTTT
>JAGBWQ010000031.1 GCA_017629735.1 Kiritimatiellia bacterium | reverse complement strand
AGCCGTCTGCACCCGAAGTCGGGCATTTGTCCGCCTAAGGTGTGGGTGGTGATTGGGATGAAGTCGTAACAAGGTAACCGTTGGGGAACCAGCGGTTGGATCACCTCCTTTCTAAGGAGACATCCTCCTACTCGGTCATAAGACCGGATACGGAGGAGAAGGTGAAACACCTATCCCGCAAGGGACAAGGTGAAACATAATTCCTCCACGCAAACTTACTGTTTTCTCTTTCGCCGATCAAAGAACTAAAGCGCCCAGTCTTCCACGACAGGGCGCTTTCTGCTTTTGCCTCTTTTTTTCACTTTGCCATTCTCAAGTAATTTCAAGGGTTTTTCGTTCTTTTTGTAATATTAAATTTTGGGGGTTGAAGACGAGCGATAGTTTTTGATATACTACACCCTAATTCGTCCATGGGGGACGAGTTGAAGCGAATGAACTCGGGGTATCCATCCCCGGTCAAAGCAGATTAATCTAAACATTAAAGATTGAAAGGTTAAAAAAATGGAAATGCCTACGTCCGCCCTTACGGGTATTACGCTCAAGGATATGTTTGATGCCGGTCTTCACTTCGGTCATCAGACGAAGCGCTGGAATCCGAAGATGAAAGGTTACATCTTCGATAAGCGCAATGGAATCCACATCATTGATTTGCAGCAGTCTGTCGAGCTTCTTGATGAAGCGGCCGCTTTCGTGCGCGATGTTGTTCTCGGCGGAAAGAAGATTCTCTTTGTCGCAACCAAGAGGCAGATGGCTGAGCTCGTCAAGTCTGTCGCTATTGAATCTGATCAGTATTATGTTACCGAGCGTTGGCTCGGCGGCACTTTGACGAATGCCAAGACGATCCGCTCTTCCGTCAAGCGTATGCATCAGCTTCAGGCCACGGCCAAGGCTAACGGCGGCGAGCTTTCTGAGCACAAGCAGGAAAATTCGATGCTCCGTCGCGAGCTTTCCAAGCTTGAGAAGAATCTCTCCGGTATTGCCGATATGATTGCCGAGCCCGGCTGCGTATTCATCGTTGACTGTGTCAAGGAAGCTAATGCAGTTAAGGAGGCTACGCGTCTTGGTATTCCTGTTGTCGCTATCGTCGACACGAACGCCGATCCTGAGCCTATTGATTATGTCGTTCCTGCCAATGATGACAGCGTTAACGGCGTCAAGCTCATTCTTGAAGGTCTTACCAAGGTTATTAAGACTGCTAACGACGAGTACAGCGCTAAGGCCGCTGAGGAGAACAGGAAGCGTGAGTCCGAGCGCAAGTCTCGTGAAGAAGCCGAGAAGGCCGCACGTGCAGAGCGCAAGGCAAGGGCTGGTGCGAAGTCTTCTGGCGAGCGCCGTTCCTCTTCCAAGAAGGGTATCGGAGCCGATGTGAAGGCTGCTGCTCGCGCCGCTAAGGAAGCTGCCGAGACGAAGGCTAAGGCAGATCTCGCCGCGAAGCGCAAGGCTGCCGTTGCCGAGGCTGAAGCCGCTGTCGCCGCAGCCGCCGAGGCTCCTGCAGTTGAAGCTCCTGCTGCCGAGGCTCCTGCTGCTGAATAATGCAGCTTAAGGAACTTACGAAACGAAAGGAAATTTAAAATGACAATTACTATTGATATGATCAAGCAGCTGCGCGAAGCGACCGCAGCTGGTATGGGTGCTTGCAAGGAAGCTCTTCAGGCCACTGAGGGCAACATGGACGAGGCTGTTAAGTACCTTCGCGAGAAGGGTCTTGCGGTTGCCGCAAAGCGCGTCGACAAGGAGTCCAAGCAGGGCATCGTAGCTCTTGCTGAGTCTGCAGACGGCTCTGCCAAGGCTCTCGCGGAAGTCAACTGCGAAACTGACTTTGTGGCTAAGACTGAAGCATTCATCAAGTTTGTTGATGATGCTGCAAAGGCTGCGCTCGACGGCAAGGATATCGAGCAGGCTCTTGGTGACGATTACAAGATGCTCCTCACAAAGACTGGTGAGAATGTTAAGATCCGCCGTAGCGAGAGGTTTGCTCTTGAGGGAACTGGCTGCCTTAGCGGTTACATCCATATGGGCGGCAAGATCGGCGTTCTCGTTGAGCTCGCTTGCGAGAAGACTGGTGAGAAGCTCGATGACGCAGCTCACATGATCTGCCTCCACATCGCAGCTAACTCTCCTCGCTACACCAAGCCTGAGGAAGTTCCGCAGACCGAGATTGATGCCGAGCTTGAGATTAAGCTCAATGCGCTTAAGGAGCAGAAGGGTAAGCTTCCTCCAGAGCAGGCTCTCGTCGGCATCAAGAAGGGTATGGCCGCTAAGTACTGCACGCAGGTATGCCTTCTCAAGCAGGATTACGTCGCAAACGCAGATCAGACGGTTGAGCAGTATCTTGCCGAAGTCGGCAAGGAGCTTGGCGCTGAAGTTTCGATCAAGCGTTTCTGCCGCATGCAGCTTGGCGCCTAATCAGTTCAAGCTAAGCAATACGAAAAAGGCTCGCGCTAAAAGGCGCGGGCCTTTTTTATGGTGGCACATAAAAAAAGGATTTGGTATAATTAGTCGATGACTAAAGGAAAAAAAGCATTACAAGGTGAAATCTGCGCAGGCGAATGGCTTGATATCAACGCAGATCCCGTTCATGTGAAAAGGGAGCGAGAAAAAGCCCGTCAGCTTCGATCAACCGACTGGTGGCGCGCTCAACTTGATAAAGGCGTGTGTCATTACTGCGGAGGAAAGTTCTCTCGCGAGGAGCTTACATTAGATCACATTATCCCAGTTTCCCGCGGCGGGCGTTCTGTAAGGAGTAATTGCGTTCCTTGCTGCAAGCAATGCAATAACGATAAAAAGTTCTATACTCCTGCAGAGCGCATTCTTGCAAATCTTTTCCCGGAGGGGAACTCGTGAATCTTCTTGAGGTAGATAATCTCAAGGTCCGTTACGGTTCTTTTGAGGCGGTAAGAGGAGTTTCTCTTTCTCTCGGACAGAGCGAAATTGTCGGTATTGTCGGGGAGTCTGGCAGCGGAAAGTCAACGCTTGCCAAAGTTCTTATCGGGCTTGAAAAGGCCTCATCGGGTAAAGTGGATTTTTTCCCCGCCGTCAGCGGTGAAAAGCCGTCACTTCAGATGATTTTTCAGGATGCAGTCGGTTCTCTCAATCCTCGCATGACTGTATCGCAGACATTAAATGAAATTATAGCGGTTTCGCGTAGCACATATAAAGCGAGCGAACTACTTGAACTTGTTGGTTTAAGCGAAGCCGTTCTCGCGCAATATCCGCGCGAGATGAGCGGAGGGCAATGCCAGCGCGTCTCAATTGCGCGCGCCCTTGCGTGCAGGCCAGATATTCTGATAGCCGACGAGCCAGTATCGGCACTCGACGTTTCTGTGCAGGCGCGCATTCTGAATTTGTTGCGCGATCTGAGAAAGCAGATGAACCTTTCGATTCTTCTTGTCGCGCACGATCTTGCAGTAGTAAAAAATGTCTGCGATAGAGTTTATGTTATGGAGAGAGGGCTCTTTGTTGATTCGGGGGAAACGTGCAAGGTGTTCAATGAGCCTACATCTCAATACACAAAAAAGCTTCTTTCTGCAGTTCCTACTCTCTAAATACGTATTGGT
>JAGBWQ010000030.1 GCA_017629735.1 Kiritimatiellia bacterium | reverse complement strand
CCTTCATATACTGCGCAATATCCATTGCGAAATTTTCGCAACGAAATTTTCGCAATTCTTGAGCGGGGGGGGGGTGTTTTATTTGCTAAAAGTGCCGATAGATGTGCCTTATGTGGTTGCTTGTTTTACTAACTCTCGTGCAGGGTTTCCAATCACAACGGCACCTGGTTTGACGTTTTTAGTTACGACAGCTCCAGCCCCGACAATACAACCAGTACCTAGTTTAATGCCAGGAAGAATGGTTGCATTTGAACCTATAGATACGCCGTCTTCAATAATTGTTGTAAGGCAGTCATATTCGCAGTTGCAACTAACAGGATGTTTGTCATTACAGAAAGTTGTGTTCGGACCAATAAAAACATTGTTCCCGACTTTTATCCCATCCCAGAGCTGTACACCGCATTTGATTGTTACATTGTTACCTACACATACGTTATTTTCGATGAAACAATGTGAGCAAATGTTGCAATTCATTCCTATTTTTGCTCCTTGAAGAATGACGCAAAATTGCCAAATGCGAGTTCCATCTCCTATGTCCTTTGTTTGGACGTCAGAAAGTGCATGGATAAAGGTGTTTGTCATAAATCAGTATTTTGTTGAGTATTTAATTGTAGATAAGACATATTCATATGTGTTTCTTGCGATATCGATGTTTGGGGGCCAAAAATAGGTGTCAATAAATGTTTTGCGAGCTGTGTAAAGTATATCATTTTCGTTTAGAACTACATTTTCAATGAAATCAATTATCTCATTTTCTGAGTGGCCGTGATATTGTACATTGAAGATTTTTTCTCCAACTTCGTTAAATTTGCGTCTTGGTTTTTTTTCAACGAAAAAAAGTGGTTTGTATAAAAGTGAATATTCAGCGTTGAATGCACCGCTATCAAGTATCATAGCATCAGATGTTTTTAGTAAATTTATGTACTCACCTTCTTCTAGTTGAGTATTAGGCATTTTATCCCATTGTGAATAATAATTTTTTATATCAGTTTCGCTCCAATATTTCTTTAAATCTTCTTTTAGATAGGGGTGAGGCTTGAAAACAAATGAAATTCGGTTCTCATAGTGCCTTGCAAGATGTAAATAAAATTGTGAAAGTCGCAATATATTACCGAGTCCTAATACATGGTGAGGGGCAATGATGACTTTTTTGACGTTTGACTTTTTTAGTCTCCAATTGTATTGGCATTTGGTAGTGTTTAATAATTTATGGACGCCCATATAGCCTAAGAATGGCGATACATTTTTGCCTTTTGTTATACCGTATTTTTGATGGCAGTTAATGTGTAATCTTGTTTCTGGAAGTATTTTGTATGGGTGTTTTAGGCTCTTTAACTCAAAGGCATTATCTTTGTTTACAATGCAATAAGAATATGGAGTATAAAAAATTAGCGAACGTGTTAAATTTCTCATTTGAGTTTCTGGATTACATAGCCATGTGTATGGATCCATATGAAAAACAAGGCCATAGGCAAAAAAATGTCTGCAGCAAACGGACTCTCTTATGTTTGGTTCGTCCGCTACTACAACTTTACGACCTGATTTTACAATTAGTTCTTTAAGGTTTGAAACAGTGCTAATCTTGTATTCTTCGCTAGCATAAGTATAAGGAACAATAACCATGTAAGGATCAAAGCGGTTGTCCTTACTAAATAGGTCGTATAGCGGTTCCCAAAAAATTTCGGTTGCGTTAGATATAACAAAAAAACCTACTTTTATGGCACAATTATTGCGTTGTTGTTGTGCTATTTTGTATTTGCATAACGGTAAAAAAGTGCTACGGCATATATTTTTGTATATGTCAGAAGGAAATTCTATTAAAAGATTAAGTATTTTTCGTAAATAGCTAATAAAAATTCGCTTCATAGAGTTAAAAGAAATCAAGAAGCTCTCATTTTTTTCAAGGTGTCGTTTAGTAATGTTGAGCTCGTACCTTTTGTGTAGGGGAAGTATATAATGCGAACTCCAACTTTTTTGAACTTCTGCTCAAGGGCTTTCCACCTAGGGGACTGATACCAATCATCTCCGACAAAAAGTACATCAAATTTGATTTTCTCCCACATCTTGAATTTATCAAGATCTTCTTGAGGTATTGCGGCGTCTACGCATTTTATGTTCCGCACTATTTCAATGCGCTCTTCAAACGGTATTACAGAGTTCTTGTGTTTGTATTTTACAAGGGCGTCTACTGTCACTCCTACAATTAATTTATCGCATAGACCTTTTGCATTTTTGAGTAAATTTAAATGCCCGATATGAAAAGGTCAAAGACACCGCTTGTGTACCCTATGGTTGTTTTGTTCATAGTCGGTTATTCCTTGTCGTATTTGTTGAGGAATTGTTCTAGGCACCAAAGCTGCCATTTTTGATTGCCAGTAAACGTTGTGATATTTAAATCTGGTTTAAATTCAGGGCGGGAAGGGCCTTGCCAGTTCTTAAAATACGAATCAACTGGGCGTGGCATAGGCACTTTGTCAGGAACAGGAATGTTAGGATACCGAGACGCCATCAATTCCCGAATTAGATATTTTGGTTCACCATTTCGTATGCGAGATAAATCTAACGGCTCGGACATTTTAAATGCAGCATAGGGGTCATAATACGGCATATTTGCAACAGCGAAAGCGTTCATATATGAACTGGAACTTTCTATTGAAAATATGTCATCCATAAAAGAAAGAAAGTTTATGCCGTTTTTGCCTATCCGGTATCGTTCGTAGACATAACTCATGTCTACAGGATTGGTTAATACATCAGCAGGGTTTGTGAATGTATATCGATTGGCAAATTCTTCAAGTGTCCAGTCTTTTGAGAGGAGACCGTCCATCCCTCCAAAAACAAGATCGCTGCTTTCTCCAACTAACATAATTTCTATGCCATCTTTTTTTGCCTGTAATGCAGCTTGGAGTATTTGAGGCTCAATTGAGTGAACTGGTGCACATTTCCTTTCCATCACAGCGTCAAGGTGATGTATGACAGTGTCCCAAGAGATGTCTACATAATGAAGGTTCAGATTATATGTTCGTGCATAATATTCGGCTCGCGATAATTCTTCTTTTTGGAACTCACCACCTAAGAACCTGAAGGTGTAGGCTTCCGCTCCAGGAGCATATGATGCGACAATTGCGCTGTCCATACCGCCAGATAGTAGCACACCAATTTTCTTTTCTTTAAGGCCTGACAGTTGTTGGCGAATGCTTTCCCCAATTTCGTAAGCCGTTCTTACTGGATGTTTTTTTTCTTTAGGCAATCGGGCTATGTTCTTATGAGCCATTCCTGGAAAGAAGTTTACATCATCGCGTTCGATGTATCGAAGCGCGAGATAAGAGCTCATGCAATAGTTTTTATCAATTGTCATTGCTCAATGTTTTTTAAAAATTCTTTGTAATCACGAATATAATCCTCTTCGTTGTAATGTTCACTTGCAAGCACCATTACGACGCAATCAGGAGAAAAATTAGTGAACTCTCGCCAGACGTTATTCTTAATATACAAACCTTGATGAGGTGTATTTAAGTGAAATGTTTGAGAATCATTGCCATTATCAAGAATGAAGTCGCAAGATCCTGATGTGCAAATGATTACTTGCTCTAACTTCTTATGCGCATGACGGCCTCTTACAGCATTGGCTTGCGTTCCCCAAATATAATATACGCGCTTTATCTCAAATGGAAAGTCAGCTCCTTTTTCTAGAGCAACTAATTTCCCATTCTTGTCACCATGAATTGGAAATTCTAATAACTGTGCTAAGTCTTTTGATTTCAATTTTAAGCACCTTTATTTTTCTAGAAATTATATCAAATTGGACTGTTTTGTTTCAATTGCTTTTGCCTTTTCGCTTACTATTTTGCGGTAGAGCAAGGTCTGTCCGACGGATATGTATATTCCTGCGATAGCGAAAAGGATAAAAGCAAGAAGGAATATTGCCAAATATACATATGCAATGAAGCCTTCAGGATTTGCGAAAGCAGCAAAGCTTTCGGGCAGAGGCATTGTGCCTTCTTGTGTGTTAGGCAAATAGTTGTTGGCAACTAGTGTGATTATCTGGTGAGCCTTTAATAAAATCACGGCTGTAACAATGAGGATGGGCGCTAGAAGAATGCGCCAATAGGCACAGTCGTGCTTGAAGATGCGCCATTTCTCTCCCTTTGTAAGGGCGCGGCATTTACGCATGCATTTGCCCGCCGACCATTCAGGATTGTCTGCCTTAAGCCTATAGAGATAGCGGTAACGATAAATCGGAATGGAATAAATCGCAATAAAGAACGACGATATGATAAATGTTAGTATGCAAAGCGAAGCAATATGTAAAAGTTCATTTTCAGGAAGTATATTTAAGAGATATGAAAGCGAGGCTCCTATAATTCCGCATGTAAGTATCGCAAGAATGCTCCAGCCTATAAATACCATTGTAACTCTAAATGACAGGGCTGCCAATCCGAGCGGCATTTTGAATCCGCTAAATGCAGCACCTAGCCAACCTTCAACTTTGTTTTCAGCGGCATTGATGAGAATGATTGATTTTCCAAATTTCGTAATACCTACAGTAATTAGAGCGAGAAATAAGAAGACAACGGCAAAAATCGAAAGATGTTTAAGCTGTCCAAAATCTGCTGTGCCTGATGCTACTTGATTGAGAAGCGTTTTGATATTTTCTTCTTGAAGGAGGGATGTGTTGAAAAGATCTCTCACCAGATTATGTATGGTGCGCGATATCAAATTTAGAAGAATAGATGCGAACAAAATTTTTCCAAACCATTTCTCGCCCCAAAGCTTATTCCAGGCAATGTTGCGAAGTTCTGTATTTTCGTTCATAATGCTACCTTTTTGTTTACAGAAAAATTGATGTATCTAATATAAGAGAGTATTATATCATTTTAAGTGTCAGGCGGTAGTGGGTATGTTTTTGATATAATACGCAAAAATCACATTTTCATATGGCAGACTGTTCTCAAATCAGAAAATTTAAAGATGCGGACGATTACCGCAAGAACTTTATAATAAAGGAAGAGGTAAATAAGTATCTTCCTGGCGGAAAGCATTTTATTGACGAGGCCCTTATCGATAAATGCATCAGCGAAATAGCTCAGAATCCTGCCGATCCCGTTAGAGTGCGCGAAATCATCGCGAAAAGCGAATCGACCTGCGAGACGCTTCTCCCCGAGGAGACTGCCGTTTTGATGTCAGTGACCGATCCTGAGCTTTTCGAAGAGATGCGCGCTGCCGCCGATCGTATTAAGCATAAGGTCTACGATAATCGTCTCGTTGTATTTGCTCCTCTTTATATGTCGAACCTCTGCGTCAACGGCTGCAAGTATTGCGGTTTTCGCGATGGCAATTCGACTCAGGTGCGCCGCGTGCTCACTATGGACGAGCTTAAAGAGGAAGTTGATGTTCTCGCTGGAAGAATCGGGCACAAGCGCCTTATCGCTGTCTACGGAGAGCATCCTTCGACTTCTACTGAATATATCGCAGAGACAATCGAGACATGCTACAATCGCGTCGTCACTGTGCCGCGCACTGGAGCGAAGGTTGGCATAAGACGCGTCAATATTAATGCGGCGCCTCTTCCTATCGCAGATCTCAAGGTTCTTCGCTCAGTGGGCATTGGGACATTTCAGGTGTTTCAAGAGACATACAACAGGCGCCTTTACGAGCAGATGCATCCTTCGTGGAGCGTCAAGGGCGACTATGATTGGCGCGTTACGGCGTTCCACCGCTGTCTCGAGGCGGGTGTGGACGATGTCGGCCTTGGCGTCCTCTATGGCCTTTGCGACTGGAGAAAAGAGCTTCTCGCCACAGTCATGCATGCGCGCGACCTCGAAAGATGGTTTAATATCGGGCCGCATACGCTTTCGTTCCCGCGTCTCGAGCCGGCCTCTGGCACGAAAGTTCCAGAAGAGTCGCCTTGGCTTATCGACGATGATACTTTTGCGCGTATCCTTGTTATTGCGCGTCTTTCTGTTCCCTATACGGGAATGATCGTAACTGCGCGCGAGAGCCCTGCATCGCGCAATCGCGTCCTCAATCACGGCATGACGCAGCTCGATTGCTCGTCGAATATCGCCATTAAGGGATACAGTGATTTCAGCGATGAGGCTCATCAAGAGAAGGAGCGCCAGCAGTTCATGCTTGGCGACAATCGCTCTATTGATGAGATGGTGCGCTACCTTGCCTCCCGAGACATTATCACGAGTTTCTGCACGGCAGGCTATCGCTGCGGCCGTACAGGAGGGTGCATTATGGATGCGCTTAAGACTGGTAGAGAGGGCAAGTTCTGTAAGATTAACGCCGTCCTTACATTCCGCGAATGGCTCGACGATTTCGCTTCTGAAGAGACGAAGGCTCTTGGCGAAAAGGTTATTGCATCGGAACTTGAAGGGATTCGTCAGTGGTTGCCGAAGTTCTACCCGACAGTTTTGAAGCAGTACGAGAATACCTGCCGCGGCGAGCGAGACCTCTTTTTCTGACATATTGCGGCGCGAATTTGATATAATTACGCAAATGAAGCGCATCATATTAGTAATATCTGCAGTATTCTCGTTTGCGGCTGCGGCCGAGAGAGCGCCTTTTAGTCGCTATGAGTCGATTATCGAGCGGCAGATGTTTGGGGCATTGCCTGAAGGCTTCGATCCCACGAAGATGCCAAGCGAGGTCCAAAAGCGCAATTCAAAGGCAGATAAAGAGCTTGCCGCTGAGCAGGAAAAGCTCAAAAGTTCTATCCATTTTTCCGTTATTAATGTAAGGAAAGATGGGAAGGTTGAAGTAGGCTTTACGGATAATTCCGATCCGAAGGAGCCCTGCCATTATTTTATTTGCGAAGGCGATACTGCTGGCGGTTGGACGGTTGTTAATGCAGATCCTGAGAAGGCTTCTATTGTGCTTGAGAAAGATGGCGTTTCTCTTGAGCTTACGCTTGGTGATAATTCCGCAAAGGGCGGCGGCAATATGAAGCGCAAGGGCGCAGCAACCCCAGCCACGCTTGAGGCAACCCCCGCCCCAGCTTCGGCAGGACGTTCTTCTTTGCTTGGGACAAGAAGTTTTACATCGCTTAGGTCGCGCAGACAGCGTATTGCGATGGAAGAGCGCAGTCGCCAGGAAGAGGAAGCCAAGCGTCAGGCGGAAGAAAAGGCTGCACAGGCTGAAAAAGAAGCGGCGCGCGAAGCTGAGCATGCTGCTGAACGCGAAGAAATGCGCGAGCGTCTTAGTGCGATGAGTGAGGAAATGCGTCAGCTACGCGAGGCTAGAGCAAAGGAAGCTCAAGCAAAGGAAGCTCAAGCGAAAGCAGAGAAGGGTGGAGAAAATGAAAACGACGTCGTTGAGTGAGTTTCAAAACGAACTGCGTTCGACTGGCGCGTATGCTACTGCGCCAAGCCATCGTGCGAAGAAAAGAGCGCGTCCTAGTGCGCTCGCCACTCTTCGTTATTCGTGGGGAGTTACAAGAGTATTTCCTTTCTGCGCCATTACTGAGCCGTTTGGTATTCTTACTACGCAAAACTGGGCAAAGGCGTGCCTGGGCGTGGTGAATGTTGCCGAAAAGCTTGGTATGAATGTGACGGTTGAAGGGTTTGAAAATCGCCTCGCAGTCGACGGTCCCGTTGTGTATCTTTGCAACCACATGTCTATGACGGAGACAATTCTTCTGCCTCCAATTCTGCTTTCGTTCGGCCCATTTAGCTATGTGGCTAAAGCATCTCTTGCGCATCTTCCGTTCCTTGAAAAGGCTGCTGCCCACATGGGAATGGTCCCAATCAGCCGTTCGTCGCCGCGTGAGGATTTGATGAATATTCTTCGCATTGGAACGGAGAGAATTCAGTCTGGCCAGAGTTTCCTTATATTCCCTCAGGGAACGCGCTGCGAAGTTTTCAGCCGTGCGAAATATTCGTCGATTGGCGCAAAGCTTGCAGAAAGAGCAGGGTGCCCTGTCATACCGCTCGTAGTTGATACAAGGTGCCAGCCGACTCGCAAGAAAGGCCTTTTGAGCAAGGTGTTTAAAGATTTCGGTCCAGTTGATACGTCGTGCGATATTCGTGTGGCGTGTGGGCCTGCGATACCTTGTGGAAAGTCGCGTCAGATTCACGAGGCGGCCTTCGATTGGATGGCGGCTAAGCTCGATTCTTGGGGCTTGCCGACGGAGCGATAATGCCTTTCGCAAGTATTCTGCTTGCTTCGCTTATCTGGTATCCATCCGCAGGATGGACGGAAAAGCCCGATCCTTCTGCATCGCCTTATGCCCGTCGTGGCGGTGTGATGCGCTTGAATGGAGCGCAGCCACCAAAGAGTTTCAACGCATACACCGACAATAATGCGTACACATCGATGCTCTTCGATATGATGTACGATAGACTCCTTGGTGTTGATTCTCAGACAGGCGAGCTTGTGCCTGCGCTCGCAAGACGCTGGGCTGTTTCAAGAGATGGAAACGAGTTTGTCTTTGAAATTGATCCGCGTGCAAAATGGTCGGACGGGAAAAGTGTCACGGCGCACGATGTAAAGTGGACGTTTGATACTGTCCTTGATCCTGCGAGTGATACAGGGCCGTGGAAGCCAACGCTTGCTTTCTTTGAAAGTCCTATCGTTGTAGATGATCTTACGGTTCGCTTTAAGAAGAAGGGGAGTAGCGGTAGCGATTGGCGCGATATTCTCAACTGCTCAACATTTTGGATTTTGCCGCGCCACGCATTTGAAGGGAAGGATTTCAATAAACTTGAATTTGCCAATGCCGTTTCAGGTGGGCCGTATTTTATTTCGCGTGTCGCCGAGCAGATAGAAACGGAGCTGACGCGCCATGGTCGGTGGTGGAGACAGGATTTGCCTTCTTGCCGCGGAACTTGCAACTTTGATAAAGTTGTTGTGCGCTATTTTGCAGATAATGAAAATGCGTTTGAAGCATTTAAGAAGCGAAAGATCGATCTATATCCTGTATATACGGCGCGCATCTACGCCGAAGGTACTCGCTCTGAGATTTTCGGGCGTAATTTGACGCTTAAAAGGCGCGTCAAAAATCATGCGCCAATTGGATTCCAGGGGTTTGCAATGAATATGCGCCGAGCGCCTTTCAATAAGCTTGAGGTGAGGCAGGCTATGGCTAAACTCGTCGATAGGGAGACGATGAATCGCACAATGATGAATGGCGCATATTTCCTTCTCAGCTCTTATTGGCAAGACCTCTATGATTCCAAGCACCCATGCACGAATACTGTTTGGAAGTACGATGTTAAGGGCGCGAAGGAGCTCCTGCGCAAGGCCGGCTACGCTAACGGATTTTCTTTCACATTTCTTTCGCGCAGTTCAACGGAAGATAAATTCCTTTCGCTCTTTTCGCATGCGCTTGCTGAATGTGGTGTGAAGATGGAAATTGTGCGCAAGGATTTCGCAGCATGGATGCGCGATATGGACGATTTTAACTTTGATATGACATGGGCGGCGTGGGGCGCGGGGCGCGTTAAATATCCAGAGCTTTCTTGGTCGAGCCGTGAGGCAGTGCGCAAGGGGTCGAACAATATTACAGGCTTTAGCGATCCTGTAGTAGACAAGCTCATTGATGATGAGAAGAAGATGTCGTCCATGGACGAGCGAACTGAAGCGTATAGGCAGATGGATGCCAGAATCGCAGCAGCTGTTCCTTATGTGCTTCTTTGGCAGACCGATTCTACGCGGCTTCTTTATTGGAATAAATTTGGTACTCCACCAGCTGTTCTTTCTCGCCTTGGAAGGGAGGAGGCTGCGCTTTCGTACTGGTGGTACGATATGGATAAGGCAGAAGAGCTTTTTAGTGCCATCAGCACAGGCGGTTGTTTACCGAATGTTCCTGAGACAGTCGATTTTGACAATGCGAATGAGGGAAGGTGAAGGTGTTGCGATGAAAGATGATTACGAACTTGTCGACAGTGGAGACGGAAAGAAACTTGAACGCTTTGGGCGATATCTGCTTGCACGCCCGTGTTCGCAGGCAATGTGGAGACCGACTCTTGGAGGCGATGTGTGGCGCCGCGCCGATGCGTCGTTCGATCGCGAGGACGGAAATCGTTGGCACGATCGAGCGAATCTTCCGAAGGAGTGGACGATTGAGACTGCTGGTGTAAAGTTCCGTCTTGGAGGAACTGATTTCGGGCATCTTGGGATATTTCCTGAGCAGCGTGCACAGTGGAAGTGGATCCGCTCTAAAATTTCAGAGGCAGCCTCGTCTCGCGGTGATGCCCCTACGCTTCTCAATCTCTTTGCTTATTCCGGGGGCTCCACGATGGCGGCAGCTCTTGGCGGTGGAGATGTCTGTCATCTCGATGCGTCTCGCGGAATGGTGGAGTGGGCGCGTTCAAATGCCAAGCTAAATGGCCTTGCCGAGCGTCCGATTAGATGGATTGTGGACGATGCCCACAAATTTATGAAGAGAGAAATCCGCCGCGGTCGTCGCTACGACGCAATTGTTCTCGACCCGCCCAGCTTTGGCCGCGGAGCAGGTGGGGAGATGTACAAAATTGAAAGAGACGTGAAGGAGACTCTCTCTCTCGTTAAAGAGCTTCTTTCAGATAAGCCGCTTTTTGTTCTTTTCTCTTCGCACACGCCAGGGCTTTCGCCGATTGTTGCAGGCAACATTATCTCTCAGTTATTCCCTGGAGCGAGCGTAGAAAAAGGAGAGATGCTGCTCGAGGGGAATTCTCTTCCCTGCCCGAGCGGCATCTATTGTCGCGCTATCTTCGCCTAATCGGCGAGTAGCGTTACTTTACGGTGATTACAGAGTTGAATGTGCCCTGATCGTTCGGCACGGAGTTTGTGTTCTCCGGGTCGGCGCACCAGATCCCGTCAACGATGAACTTGTACTGGTATTCTCCAGGAACAAGCTTGACACTTGCGGAGTAGACACCAGCCTTGAAGGTCATCTTCTTGGCCTTAGGATTCCACTCGTTGAAGTCTCCAGCGAGATAGACAGCCTTGCCTTTTTCTGCATGGACAGTGAACATTACGCTCTTTCCTGCAGGCTTCTTGGCTGCGACGGTCTTCTTTGCCGCGCATTTCCCGCTGGTGGATTTCTTTTTCGCAACGGTCTTTGCCGCGCACTTCTTAGTAGTTTTGATTTTCATCTTTGATTGCCTTTCACCTTTAGGCTACTCGAAAATTCATCTCGAATTGGCCTTTTGCGGCAAGAATTATTACATAGTATCTCAAATTTTTGGCAAATGTCAATGATTGGATGAAGAATTTTTGATATAATGCAAGGTTATGAAAGAGGGTTTTAAGAATCGTTGCATGCTTTTCTTCACTATGGCGCTTGTGGCTGTCATTGTGGTGGGTGGTTCTCTGTTTGCTTTACCCACCTACAATAGGAGGCGTACTTTGCTTCAGCGCGATATGGAGCTTAGAGCTCAGATTGAAGCAAAACAGCGGCAGATTGCTAAACTTTCTGAAAATCAGCGTAGATTTCGCTCTGATCCGGATTTTGTTGAATCAATTGCTAGGCAGAACCGCCGTGTGTTTCCTGGGGAATTAGTGTTCATTTTTGAAGATTGAAGATGGCCGCTTTTTTGAGACTTTTGCTTGGCTTATGTCTTTTGCCCTTGTGCTGGGCTTTTCTGCGCGTCTTTCTCGACGCCGTGGCAGAAGCTGGCGCAGTCGAAGGCTTTAGTGCAGAAGTTGTAGCTCTTCTTGGCGGAATCGCTGCTTTTTCGCTATGCTGGGCTGCAATCTCTCGTCCTGTAAGGGCTTATGTTCTTGGGCACGAATTAACTCACGCGCTCTGGGGGCTTCTTTTTGGTGCGCGCCCAAGTGATATTAAAGTGGGGCCCACTGGAGGTAGCGTAAGGCTCACTAAGACTAATGTCGTAATAACGCTTGCTCCGTATTTCTTCCCATTCTACACTTTCATCGTTATCGTTGTCGCTCTTATCACATACGCATTCTTGCGGCCTTTGCCTTATCTTCCTCTTTGGATGTTCCTTATAGGTTTTACATGGGCATTTCATGTTCTTTTCACCATTCAGACGCTTTGTGAACGCCAGCCTGATGTAAAAATTTATGGAAGAATTTTTTCATGGAGCATTATATTCATTGCAAACGTTGCGATTGTGCTTGTATGGCTTGCTTGCGCAACGCCATACACATTTAGCTCCATGGCATCGTCATTCGTAGAGCGCATTTCAGGCGCATACGTAGGCGTGTGGCACGCTTTTTCAGCAACAGTTTCGTACATTTATTCAAAAACTAAAGGAGAATAGTAGAGATGAACATAGCAATTCTAGCCGCTGCGGCGGTAGCGGTTTCTTCCGCTACAGCACCCGACTGGGAGAACCCTGCGGTCAATTCTTCAGGTAGGTTGCCTGCACGCACATATTCCATGCCTCTTGCGAGCGAAAGCGCGGCAATGGGATCGGCGCTTCAGCCGGAAACGCCTTATGTTAAATCGCTTAATGGCACATGGAAAATTTCGTGGGCTGGCGATCCCGCGCTTCGCGTGAAGGGCTTTTGGGAGAATGGCTTCGACGATTCTGACTGGTTCACGATCGATGTGCCCAGCTGCGTTGAAATGCGCGGTTTCGGCACGCCGGGGTATGTCAATACGCGCTATCCGCATGCGTGGGAACCGAAGCGCGATATTAAAAACCCCACCATTCGCGACCGCGATACGGGCAAGGCGAATTACAATCCCGTGTCGAGCTATCGCACGACATTCACCGTTCCCGCCGATTGGAAGGGGCGCGATGTAATCCTCCGCTTTGACGGTGTATATTCGGCCTACTATGTTTGGGTGAACGGCGTGAAGGTTGGCTATGCGGAAGACTCCAAGCTTCCGAGCGAATTTGATATCACCGCTTACCTCAACACCGATGCCGCGCGTCCAAATGTGCTGGCAGTCGAGGTGTTCCGTTGGTCTGATGGTAGCTTCCTCGAAGACCAGGATATGTACAGATTCTCCGGCATCTTCCGTGATGTGACGCTTTGGTCGATGCCTAAGGGCGGTATCTGGGATTTCCACGCCAAGACGGAACTTAAGGACGATTACAAGAATGCGCTTATCTCCGTTGCAGGTTGCGATGGCGCCGAGGCTCGTCTTTACGATGCTAATGGTGCGCTCGTTGGCGCATTCACGGCAGGGCCTGTCGCCTTTGAGGTGAAGAATGTTCGCCTCTGGTCTGCTGAAGATCCTTACCTTTACACGCTTATCCTCAAGAAGGGCGGCGATATCCGCACAAAGAAGGTTGGCTTCAAGGAGCAGAAGATCGTTGGTAATACTTTCTATGTAAACGGCAAGGCTGTTAAGTTCAAAGGCGTAAACCGCCACGAGTGCAATGTTGAAAATGGCCGCACCGTTTCGCTTTCGGACATGATTACCGATATTGAACTTTTCAAGAAGTACAACATCAATACAGTCCGCACAAGCCACTACCCGAACCATCACCTCTGGTATGATCTTTGTGACCTTTATGGTATCTATGTTTGCGCCGAGGCAAATGTTGAGGCGCACGAGCCTGGCTACGATCAAGACGGTCTTGGCCTCCATGAGACATGGTTCTCGTCTATTGTCGAGCGCAATGAGCGCAATGCTATTTTCTACCGCGGCAATGTTTCTGTCACGCTTTGGTCGCTTGGCAACGAGACTGGCCATGGCGAGGGCTTCTGCCGCGCCGCAGATAAAGTTCGCGCTGTCGATCCTACGCGTCCAATCCACTGGGAGCGCGGCAATGGCGATGCCGATGTCGACTCGCACATGTATCCTTTTGTAGACTGGCTTATTTGGCGCGGCAAGATCGGAAACGACAAGCCACCGGCCAAGGGCAAGGAGAATAAGGACAAGTACGCTCAGACTCCTGGCAAACCTTTCTTCCTTTGCGAGTATGCCCACGCGATGGGCAATGCGATCGGCAACCTTCAGGAATATTGGGATGTATTCTATGAGTATCCTGCACTTTCCGGCGGTTGCATTTGGGACTGGGTCGATCAGGCTATTTGGAAGAAAACAGGTCTTGTAGATCCTGCGACTGGCAAGGCTGAGCGCTTCTTGGCCTACGGCGGCGATTGGGACGAAGAGCCGAACGACGGACCTTTCTGCTGCAATGGCGTCGTCGATCCTTTCCGCAATGTGAGCGCCAAGCTTATCGAAGTTGCTCATGTTTACCGCAATCTTGTCGTTACGCGCTCGGAAGACGAGAAGGATAATCCTAGAGCCGTTGTGCTTGAGCTTTGGAACAGGTTCTGCTTCACATGTGCAGATGCTTTCGACGGTGTGTGGCGTCTTCGCGCAGACGGCAAGGAGTGCGCCGCAGGTGCATTTGAATCTCCCGCTGTTCAGCCGCTCAGCCGTTGCAGGTTCACCATCCCTGGTCTTGCTGAGGCGCTTTCGCGCACGCCGGCAGACGCGGAAGTGTTCCTTGAAGTTGAATTCCTTACCAAGGCAGATTGCCGGTGGGCAAAGAAGGGCTGGGCTGTTTCGCGCAACCAGATAGCTCTCGGCAAGGGTGTTGCGAAGAGCTTCCTCGCGGTTAAGACGGAGTTTGCTCCTGCGATAACTCAGGACGAAAAGACAGTTACAGTCGTTGCAGGTAGCACAAAGGCTATCTTCTGCAGAAAGACTGGCACGCTCTCGTCCCTTGAAATGGATGGCAGGACTATTCTTCGCGATATCGCCCCTGGTCTTGCGGCAGGTCCTCGTCTAACATGCGCCCGTGCATTCACAGACAACGATCGCTGGATGCGCGACGGATCCGCTTGGGGCGAAAACCGCAAGCATGGCGGATTCTTCTCTAAGGGTCTTTCGCAGATTTCCTATCATGCTCGCCCGATTAAGGTTGAAAATGGTAAGGTCAAGACTGTTGTAGAAGTTACGGGAGCAAAATCCGCTGGTTTCACGCACGAGGCCATTTGGAGCTTCTCTGCCGACGGAAACATCTCCATCGAGAATAAGTCTATTCCGCATGGCGACTTCCCCTCGCACATTCCGCGTATCGGTCTTTCTCTCATTCTTGACCCCGCCCTTGAGCGCATGGCTTATTACGGACGCGGCCCGCGTGAGAACTACATTGACCGCTGCTCCGGTTCGTTTATTGCTCTTTGGGAGTCTACTGTCACCGAGCAGTTCGAGTTTTATGTAAGGCCGCAGGATAACGGCTACAAGGCAGATGTGCGTTATGTCGATTTTAAGGACAAGGCTGGGCGCGGCGTGCGCTTTGCATCGTCCGAGCCGATGTTCGTCCAGGCACTTCACTGCAACTGGGAGCAGCTTGATATGTCGCGTCAGCGTAGCGGACAGAAGCGCTATCGTACGCCTGTTGAAATGCAGAAGGAAATCTACCTCAACCTTGATGTAAGGCAGGTCGGTCTTGGCGGCGCAAGCTGCGGTCCTGGGCCTCTCAACAAGTACCTTTTTGATCCCAAGGCCCCCGTCTCTTGGACGACGTCGATCACGCCTCTTAATGCTAATAAATGATATAATACATAGCAATGAATCTGATAGAAGAACTTAAGGCACGCGGACTTGTCGAGGCGCTCACCGATCAGGAGGTAGAGAAGGCTCTCGACAAGCCCACCACTGTTTATTGCGGGTTTGATCCAAGCGCGAAATCGCTGCAGGCGGGCAACCTTGTTTCTATAATGGTTTTGCGCCGCTTCCAGCTTGCGGGGCATAAGGTTATTGCTCTTGTAGGCGGAGCGACAGGGCTTATAGGCGACCCGTCTGGCAAGTCGGCCGAGCGCAATATGCTTACGGTCGAACAGGTCGAAGAGAACAAGAAGGGTATTCGCGAGAATCTTTCGCGAATACTCGATTTCGACGGTCCTAATGCGGCCGTTCTCGTAGACAATTACGAGTGGTATCGCAATACTTCGGCGATTGAGTTTCTCCGTGATATTGCGGTTAACTTCCGCGTTCCTCAGATGCTCGCTAAGGAGTCTGTCAAAAAGCGTCTTGAGGCTAGCGATGGTGCGCTTACTTTTACAGAGTTCTCCTATCAGATCCTTCAAGGCAACGACTTCCTCCATCTCTACGATAAGTTTGGTTGCACGATGGAAGTCGGAGGCGCCGATCAGTGGGGTAATATCACAGCAGGAACAGACCTTGTCCATCGCATGAGGGGCAAGTCTGTTTTTGGTCTTACATTCCCGCTTCTTCTTGATTCGGCTGGGCGTAAATTTGGCAAGAGCGAAGGTAATGCTTTGTACCTTGATGCGTCGATGACATCTGTTTTCGATTGGTATCAGTACTTCCTTCGTACGCCTGATGCTGATGCTATCAGGTATCTTAAGGTTTTCTCGATGAAGTCTCTTGATGAGATTGCTTCTCTTGAGGCCGCTATGAAGGAAAACCCCGAGGCGAGAATTCCTCAGAAGGCGCTTGCGGAAGAAGTAACTCTTCTTGTGCATGGTGCAGAGGGCCTTAAGAAGGCACAGGAGGCAACTGAGGCTCTTTATGCCAAGAAGACTGCTTCCGATGTGGCGAAGGCCGAGAATGTTCCAAGCGCGAATGTTGTCCTTTCTGAATGTGTGGGTAAGAGCGTCTTTGCAGTTGCCGCGGCAGCTGGGATGTTCAAGTCCAATGGTGAGGCAAGGCGCATGTCGCAGCAGGGCGGTCTTTCCCTCAACGACACGAAGGCACCTCCAGAAAGAATCTTCTCCGAAGATGATGTACGCGATGGCGTTGCTGTCTTGCGTGCAGGCAAGAAGAATTATTTCGTGTTGAGGTTTTAAGGCTTTCGCGCTGGCATAGAAACGATATCTGGCGGAGGAACTTTAGTGAAGACGATCGAACGGTATGTATTTGGCTCGTTTCTTTCGAGCTTTATTTTGGCGTTCGTGGTGCTGTCGTTCGTCTTGACTATTGGGCTTCTCGTCCAGATAGTCGGTTTCATCATGGATGGAGTTCCGCTCGACCTGGTGGCCGAATTCTGCATGGTCTCGCTGCCAGAGACGCTTCAATGGTCGGTCCCGTTGGCGCTGCTCGTAAGCTCCATTCTTGTGTTCTCGCGTCTTAGTGCAGATAGCGAAATCGCCGCGATGCGCGCGTGTGGCGTAAACCTCGTGACGGTGGTCAAATGGCCAGTTCTCTTTGCGCTAGTTTGCACTTTGATTGGTTTTTACATCAACAACGAAGTTGTTACAAGAGGGCACGAAGTTCGCCGCACTCTTAAAACGCGCGTCTCGGTTGGGGCAGGATTAAGCGTTCTTGAGCCAGGGCGTGTTATCGATGAGTTTCCGAAGGTGAAGCTTTATTTCGGCTCGAAGGAAGGCAACTGGCTCTACGATTTTGTTGCGCTCGATCAGTCGAACACCAACTTCACTCGTATGATTACTGCCGATAAGGCTCTTGTCACGCAACGCGGCAGAGACGTTCTTCTTGATCTTTATGGGATGACAGTTGACCCTGTCGACGAAAAGCATCGTACGATGGCGCGTTTTAGCCGTTTTTCCTATGCGCTTGAAGATGTGCTTAAAGACTCAAAGTATCGCCGTCGTCCTAAAGACTATGGATTTTTCCAAATGCTTCGTCATATCGGTGATTACAAGAAGCAGATAGATGAAATTGCCGCGCGTCCTGCAAGCGCAAAAAACAAAGGCAAGAATGTCCTTGATGAGCTTCGCGGCGAGCATTGTTCGCTTAAGGTTGAACTTATGAAGCGGTTTGTCTTTGCTCTTGCATCTGTTTGCTTTGTGCTTGTGGGTATTCCTCTTGGCATACGCTCGCACCGTAAAGAAAGCTCGATCGGTATGGCTATTTCTCTTGCTGTGGCGCTCGGTTATTACATGGTTGTAATTCTGATGCTTTCATTCGATGAGATGTATCTAATTCACCCAGAGTTTCTCATTTACCTGCCGGCCGTAGCCTGCCTTGCTCTTGCATCGTGGCTGCTGCGGCGCAATATGTAAAAGAGGTCTCCGTGAGATTCGCAGAACCGATATTTCTCGTATTTGCGGCGGCAATTCCTTTTGCAGGAATTTTTTGGGCATTCCTTCGTGCGCGTAGAGAACGTGCGCTTGAGCGTTTAGTTGCACCCCATTTAAAAGCTAGGCTTATTCCAGGTGCGCCTGCTATGCGCGGAGTGCAGGCCTGGTGCATTACGATAGGCCTTTTTCTCGCTCTTTTCTCGGCGGCACGCCCGCAGTGGGGAATGGTAACGGAAAAATATATTGAGCGTAGCCGCAATGTGGTAGTCGCAATCGATGTTTCTCGTTCAATGCTTGCTGAAGATGTTAGACCCAATAGACTTGAGCGTACAAAGGCCGATGTCGCAGATCTTATTGATTCGCTGGCTGGAGATCGTTGTGCGCTTGTGGCGTTTCGTCGTACGGGAGTTGTAGTTTGTCCGCTTACTTCAGACCATGCATTTTTGCGCAGTTCTCTTGAGCAGCTTTCTCCCGATTCTGCACCTCGTGGCGAGACAGACCTCGGCTCTGCAATACGCGCCGCGCTTGATACTCTTGATCCTGCAGCGGACGATCACAATGCAATTATTCTTATTTCCGATGGTGGTGATCTTCGCGGCGAGGCTCTTTCGAATGCTCTTCTTGCGAAGAAGCGCGGCGTTCCGATTTTCACGGTGGGCATTGGCGACCCGCGCCGTGGTGCTGCAATACCAGCGGCTGACGGGCGAGGATACGCGAAGTTTAAAGGCGAGACTGTAACAGTTAAGCTTGAAGAAGAAGCGCTCAAGGCGATAGCTTCTGCGTCTAACGGTAGATATGTGCCTCTTGCAACGGCGGGTACGGCAGAGACTACTCTCGGAGCGATATACAGGAACTTTCTCAGGCAGGTTGCGGCGAAGGAGCAGAACGAAGCATCAGAGCGCACAGCCGACCGTTATCAATTATTCTTGATTCCGTCTCTCGTATTGCTCTTGTCGGGAGCGGCACTCTCAAAAGGCCGTTTTGCGGCGGCAGGAAAGAATCGGGTGGCGCATGATCTCGCCTGAGACGATAGCGCGCATTCTTGCGCTAATGAAAGAAGCCTCTGTCTTTGAAGAGGATCTTGAAGAGAGCTTTATTCTTGGCGGAGGCCCTGGCGGGCAGAAGACGAATAAAACTTCAAATGTAGTTAGGCTTTCTCATGAGCCAAGTGGCATTCAGGTGCGTTGCGGAGAAACGCGAAGCCGCGAGACTAATAGGTATCTTGCGCGGCGAATGCTTGCAGAAGAGATTCTTGAGAGGGAGCATAAACGTAAGAGTGCCGCGCGCGAGAAGGCTGAGAAAATTCGTCGTCAGAAGCGTAGGCGTAGCAGGAAGCAGAAGCAAAAAATGCTTGCTGATAAGCACGCGCATTCTGAGAAGAAGGCAATGAGAAGAAAGGTGTCAGATGATGAGTGATAAGGAAAACTCATCATCGAAGCAAGATGTGGCTTTGCATGTTTGTTGCGGCCCTTGCGCTTCTGCTTGTTTGCCTCGCCTTGTTGCAGATGGTCATCGCGTTGTAATGGTATTTGCAAATTCAAATATTGATACGCGCGAGGAATTTGAGCGTCGCCGCGAGGCGGCAGAGGCATTAGCTAGGCACGATGGTGTCGAGTTTGTAGCGATTGAATATGATCACGACGAGTGGCTTTCAAAAGTTGCTTTAGGGTATGAGGCAGAGGAAGAGGGTGGCAGTCGCTGCGAGAGGTGTTTCAGATATTCTCTTTCCAAGACGGCAGAGTATGCCTCATCTGTTGGGATATCTACATTCACATCGTCTTTAACTGTCTCTCCGCATAAGAATTCTGAGAAAGTCTTTGCCGCTGGTGTCGCGGCGGGGGAAGGGTTCTTAAAGGTAGATTTCAAAAAGAAAGATGGCTTCCTTCAGTCTGTTCGCCGCGCCAAGGAACTTAATCTTTACAGGCAGGCATATTGTGGGTGCGAGTTTTCAAAAAGACAGAGTGAAGAAACCTAGGAGACAAACTTGATGAAGATGATTGCCAAAGCGATTTTTATGCTTGTACTTGCCCTGGCATTTTCTGCCGCGGCAGAGACAGATTCTCAAATCTGGGTAGAGGCGGAGTCGTTTGAAGATTGGGGTGGTTGGGTAAATGACACTCAATTTATGGATCAGATGCATTCGCCGTATTTGTTGGCGCATGGACTTGGTAAGAGCGTTGCAGATGCGAAGACAAAGTTTGTGGCAGATGGCGGAGAATATGATGTTTGGGTCAGGACAAAAAACTGGACTGCTTTTTGGTGGAAGGGAGAAGGGGCTGGTAAGTTTAATTTGATTGTCAATGGAAAGGCTTTCTCTAAGACTTTAGGTTGTCAAGGAAATGGCGAGTGGCTCTGGGTTAATGCCGGAAGAGCGTATCTAAAAAAAGGGGAGAACACAATCGCACTTCGCGACCTTGATGGTTTTGATGGACGCGTTGATGTAATTGTCTTTTCAAAAGAAAAACTTTCTGCCGATATATTGAATGTTTCGCCTCGTCCATCGCAGAGAGAAAAGAAGAATGCGCAAGTAAAATACGATACTGTCGTTGTAGGAGGTGGTGTCGCTGGCATTTGCGCGGCAATCTCTTCTGCAAGGCTTGGTCTTAAGACTGCACTTGTCCACGACCGTCCAGTTCTTGGTGGAAATAATTCGTCGGAAGTGCGTGTGCATCTTGGCGCATACATCAATCTTCCTCCATATCCGAGGCTCGGAGATGTGGTTGCTGAAATAGGCCCTAGAGCTGGTGGAAATGCACAAGATGCTTCTGTCTATGAGGACAATCGCAAGATGGCTGTCGTCAAAGCGACAAAGGGGCTTGATCTATTCTTAAATATGCATGTTAATGGCGTAGTTACAAATGCTGAGGGGAGAATCGTCTCTGTCGTGTCTCAAGATACGCGCCGTGGTGGATTGTTGAATATTGAGGGTAAATATTTTGTCGACTGCACTGGAGATGGAACGGTAGGATATCTTGCAGGGGCAGACTATCGTATGGGGCGTGAGTCGAAATCTGAGACGCGCGAGTTCTCCGCACCAGAAGTTGCCGATATGCTTACGATGGGCTCTTCTGTTCAGTGGCGTGCATGTGTGACTGATAAGGAGACATTATTCCCGGATGAGGAATGGATGCTTAAAAGCATAAACGAGGCAAATTATTCTCATGGATTGGTAGGAGATTGGTGGTGGGAAACTGGCTTTGGTCGCAATCAGATTTCAGATGGAGAGTATATCCGCGACTATGGGCTTCTTGTTGCGTTTTCCAACTGGTCTTTCGTCAAAAATCGTAGCCCCAAAAAAAGAGATTTCAAAAACATAGAGCTTAATTGGGTTGCGTATAATGCAGGGCGTCGTGAGTCAAGGCGTTTGCTGGGCGATTTTATTCTCGATCAGAATCATTTACGCAATCGCGATATTCAGAAAGATGGTACATGCGCGACAACTTGGACGATTGATTTGCATTCCCCTCGGAGCGCAATCGAAACGAAATTTGAAGGCGAGCCATACCAGTCAAATGCGAGCAATGAAGTTGTTTGGCCATATCCCGTTCCGTATCGTTGCCTCTATTCGCGCAATGTTCCAAATCTTTTTATGGCTGGGCGTGATATCTCAGTTACGCATATTGCCCTCGGTACGACGCGCCTTATGCGCACGCATGGTATGATGGGCGAAGTTGTTGGCATGGCGGCCTCCGTTTGTAAGAAGCACGACTGCGATCCTCGTGATGTGTACACGAAATATTTTGATGAGCTTAAGACTCTTATGGAAGAAGGTATAGGCGATGGCGAAAGACATCCAAGGCAAGACTACAACTGCCAAGCGTCGCTCGATGAAAACATACGAAAAAAATATCTTTCCAATGCGCGGCCGTATCTTGTCGGCACGGAGAGGCATCAGGGGTGGAGACCGAAAGAGCGTTGGTGCGGATTTAATCTTCTTGGGATGTTCTGCGAGACAAGAATGGCGGAAGGAGACAAACGTATTTTTGGTTATTTCCCAGAAGATCGTTTTGAGTGGATGCATGAATGGGGGTTTAATTTTGCGCGCTTGCCGCTCGATTACAGATTTTTCGTGGACAAAAGCGATTGGATGAAAACAATCGAGTCGCAGCTTGTAAAACTCGATGAAGCTGTAAAATATGGGAAGAAGTATGGTATCCATGTTCAAATAAATTTCCATCGTGGGCCTGGATATTGTTGCAACGCCCCCAAAGAGCCAATGTCGCTCTTCCATGATAAAGAACCATTGGTGGCGTTTACAAATCTATGGGCCGTTCTTGCGCGGCGTTACCGTGGCATCCCCAATGAGGAACTTTCGTTTGACCTTTTAAATGAGCCTGCACCTATCAATGGAATGACGCCGTCAAATTATGCGGTTGTCGCGCGAGCGGCGCTTTCTGCGATTCGCGCTGTGGATCCCAATCGGTTTGTGATGTCTGACGGATGGCGTTGGGGTAAGCAGCCTGTTATGGAGCTTCATCCTTTCCCTCCTTCGACAGGCGAGTCGATTCATTGTTATGAGCCGCAGGCTTTAACGCACCATAAGGTTCATAATCCTGATGAGAAAGGTCCGTGCCCTCCGTGGCCGCCAGCAGGCTGGAAGAGCGGAGTAGATTGGCTTGAGAAGAATGTGGTTAGACTTTGGCGTTCGGCAATAGACGACGGCACATTTATTCATGCAGGCGAATTGGGTTGCCATCAGAAAAATGTGCAGCATGCAACATATCTTGCATGGCTTGATGACACGCTTGAAATGTGCGATCGCCACGGGTGGGGATGGGCTGTTTGGAATATTGACGGCACCTTTGGTATTCTCGATACTCCGCGTACAGACTGTAAATTTGAAGACTTCCGCGGACATAAGCTCGACCGCAAGGCGCTTGATATTTTGATCAAGCATCTTCCAAAGAACAAGGCAAATAAGAAGTAAAAAGGGCAGCGTATGAAAGCGTGGATACAGAGAGTTACAGAGGCGTCTGTCGAGATTGATGGTGAGCGCGTAGCAGAAATTGGCGTTGGCTATCTTATCCTTCTGGGCGTTACGCATGACGATGATGAAGCGAAAGCAGATGCCCTTGCCTCAAGAATTCTTGCGCTGAGAATCTTTGAGGATGAGCAAGGCAAGACCAATCGCTCGATTGAAGATGTAGGCGGTTCAATCATAGTTGTTTCGCAGTTTACTCTTTATGCCGACACGGCGCATGGGCGTCGTCCAGGATTTTCTGCGGCTGCAAGACCTGAGAAGGCCGAGCCGCTTTATGAGAGAGTTGTCGCAAATCTTCGGTCGAAGATGGGTCATGATCGTGTCGGTACGGGTCGCTTTGGTGCCGACATGAAAGTGCGCCTTCTAAACGATGGGCCTTTTTCTATTGAGGTAGTAATTTGATAGAAATTAAGTGCTATTATAGTCTTACACTATTGATTTTCGGAAAAATAATGCTACAATATTATGAGTATGCAGAACGAAAAAGTAAATGAAGAACGTATAACATCGAGAAAAACGGCTGCAGGAGGGCTTGCGGTTCTCGCGACTATTGCAGTTTTGACTTTTGCCGGTGTTGTGGCATGGTTTGTTATGAAGGCGCTTCTTTTCGCCTCTCCAGCGTTAGTGCCAGTCTTGCTCGGCTTCTTTTTGGCGTTGTTTTTTAGGCCTTATTATCAGCTTTGCCAGCGAATTTTTAAAAATCCTACGCTTGCTCTTGTCCTGATGCTTTTGTCTGTGGCAGTGCCTATTGTCCTTCTTCTTTGGTATGCAGGAGCTGTTGTGGTCGATCAGCTCTCTAATCTTATCGCCCAAGGGCCGCAGCTTTTCTCTCAGGCAAGTAACTGGTTTCGCGATACATTTCCTAAATTTCATTCGCTAATGGCTCAGCTTGGAGTGCCATACGAAAATATTGGTGACATTTATTCTCGTTATGGAATGACAGCCATTAAGGCAGGCTCTGGCGCCATACGTCTTGCTGAGATACTTGTAAGCGGGCTGGTAACTCTTATTTTCTTCATTTTCTTCATTACCACCAAGGAACGCCGCGGCGAAGAGATGGTCAAAGGCCTTGCATTCCTTAAGCCCGAGACAAAGGCTTTTGTCGCGCAGCAAATTGATGCCTTCACGGATATTCTCGTTTCGTTCTTCCAACGTCAGACGGTAATCTGCCTTTGTGAAGGAACGCTCTACGGGCTTGGGTTTATGTTTGTTGGATTGCCGTGTGGCTTCCTCGTTGGGTTTGCGCTTGGTGCAATAAACCTCGTTCCATTCCTTGGATCTCTCGTGTGCTTGCCAATAGCACTCCCGCTTGCGTATTTTGGTCCTGGCGGGTCGGCGGCTAGACTCTTTTCGGTTCTTGCTGTGTGGCTTGCGGGTCAGCTTCTTGATGGCTATCTTATTACTCCAAAGATACAGGGCGACCGCACAGGCCTTGGCTACGGTGGGGTTATCTTCTCGTTCTTCCTTTGGGCGACGCTACTCGGGCCTTTGCTTGGGATGTTGCTGGCAATACCGCTGTCGGCTTTTTGCGTAGTGCTTTGGAGAGCGCTCAAGTCTAAGTATATACGACCTGTTGTTTAAAACAAAAAGGGACTGATGGGAATGTCCGAAAATTCATCGCTTGCTAGGTTGCTTCTTTCGTCTGCCGGAATTTATTCTCCGGAGGCGCTTGATCGTATTATGGTCCAGCGCGCGGCAAATCCAGGAATGAAACTTGCGGACGCCGCTGTTAGGTTTGGCGGCGTTCGCGAAGAGGAGTTTCTTTCTGCTGTTGCTCGTGCGCTTGGTATGGAGATGGTCGATCTTTCCAGGCAGAACCCTTCTCCAGACGCGCTTCAGAGCTTAACTGCCGCGGCGGTTAATAAGTTTACTGTTCTTCCGTTCCGCATTGAAGGGAATATTCTAACAGTTGTCTCGTCCGATCCTTTTGACACTGTTGCTGCTGATGGCATACGCTTAGCATCTGGTGTCGTGGTCAAAACGGCTCTTGCTCCAAAGGAAGAAGTGGAGAAGGCTGTTAAGAAGTATTACGGTGTAGGCGCCGAGACAATCGAGCAGATGCTTGAAGATGGTCGCTTCTATGTTGAAGATAATATAGGCGCGATGACGAAGATTGATGTTAACGAGATGGACGAGGAAGCCTCGATCGTCAAGTTCGTCAACCAGATTATTGCAGAAGCCGATCGCCAGGGAGCCACTGATATTCATATCGAGCCTCAAGAGACGGAGTTGCGCATCCGCTATCGTATCGACGGAATGTTGCACAAGGTTGATGTTCCTCATCAGCTGAACCGTTTGAAGAATGCCATAATTTCTCGTATCAAGGTTATGGCTTCTCTTGATATCGCAGAAAAGCGCCTTCCTATGGACGGACGCATTGGTATGCGAATCGGCGGGCAGGATCTCGACATTCGTGTTTCTACGATGCCTGCGGCGTATGGTGAATCGATTTCGCTGCGTCTTTTGGCAAAGTCTGGTTCGTTCGTTAAGATGGAAGATCTCGGATTTAACGAGCGAGATTTTGCTGTGGTTGATAAGATTATTCATCGTCCCAACGGAATCTTTCTTGTAACAGGGCCTACTGGTTCTGGTAAATCTACATCTCTTTATTCGTTCTTGAGCGAAGTTAACAAGATTGATGTGCGTATCATGACGGCCGAAGATCCTATCGAATATCACATGGCCGGCATCAATCAGGTACAGATGCAATCTGAAATTGGCATGACTTTCGCGCGTGCGCTTCGTGCGTTTCTCCGTCAAGACCCAGATATTATCATGGTCGGCGAAATACGCGATAAGGAAACAGCAGAAATCGCCATTAACGCTTCTCTTACCGGTCACATGGTGTTCTCAACGCTTCATACGAATGATGCTGCAGGCGCATTTCCGCGTCTTATTGATATGGGTGTGGAGCCATTCCTTATCGCGTCGGCAGTGGCTGGTGTGATGGGGCAGCGTCTTTGCCGTCGTCTGTGCCCAACGTGCAGGAAAGAAGTTCCTCTCGACATGAAGTATTACACGCTCGATGTTCCTCCTGCGAAAAATACTGTCTTTGAGCCTTTTGGGTGCGACGAATGTACGCGCACGGGTTACAAGGGAAGAAGGGCGCTTTTTGAGGTCTTGGATGTTGATGAAGATATTGAAAGCGCAATCGTCCGCAGAGAAAACGCTTCTGTCATTCGCAACATCTCTCTTTCTAAGGGCATGAAGACATTGCGCGAAGATGGTTGGGCGAAGGTGTTTGCAGGAATTACTTCTGTTAAGGAAGTTATGCGCGTTACGGAGGATCAATGAAGAAGCTTGCGGTAAATATGGAGTATGTTCGCCGCCATCTTTTTACGGTGGTAGTCACTCTTGCTCTTGCTGTTTGGTTTGCCTATGACGGGTTCGTTGTTTATCCTGCAACTCCTGCCGCGGAGCTTTATGTTGCGATAGAAAAGTCTGATCCTCCTGCTGCATTTGATCTTGATGCGTTTAAGGCGCAGAAAATTCGCACGCAGATAAGCTTTTCCGCGCTGTCGCTGCTCGCTTTTCTTGTTGTAGGGCTTAGGCTTCTCTCTTCGGTGAAGTTCGATTTTTCCTACGATGAAGAAGGATTTGTTTTGAAGGGAAGTCGCTATTCCTATGCAGACATATCGTCCGTTGACAGGGCTCGTTGGTCGGCAAAGGGCGTGGCTCTTTTAAAACTTAAAGATGGAAATAAAATCATCCTAGACTCCTGGCATCACCGCGGAGTTGATGAATTTTTAAAATCTCTTCCCGAGAGCTTAAACCAAGAAGGGGTTTGAGGATATTTCTCTTTCCAATGTCGTCTCGTAGCCGTGCCCTGGGACGACGAGCGTATTGGAAGGCAGTTTTTTAAGGCTTTCGAGACTGCGCGAAAGCGTTGCCATATCTCCGCCAGGAAGATCGGTTCTGCCTATTGAGCCTGCAAAAAGAGTGTCTCCACTAAGAAGGAGATGCGGTGTATTTGTCTCTGGGGCGAAATCGCGGATAAAATAGCAGACGCCTCCAGGTGTATGCCCAGGCGTTGGAATTGCCTCAACTCCATGAGCTTCCGATGCGGGGCGCATATTTGGGAATGGTGCGCACGGCGGATAATCTGGAGGGAGTTGATTGAAAGGGTGTGAGACGACAGGCATATCGTTTTCGCCGATGTATACTGGCGTATCGGGATATTCCTCAAGAAGCTGATTGACAGCTCCAATGTGGTCGAAGTGTGCGTGTGTAAGAAGAATCGCTTTGAGGGACGCGCCTTCTTTGCGCATGATCGCAATAATTCTCTCTGGCTCGCCGCCCGGGTCTACAACCATTGCATCTGCTCCGTTTGTAAGTATGGAACAGTTAACTTCGAATGTGCCAGTTGAAATTGTCGTCCTTTTCATAAGATGGAGTATACCATAATTTGATATAATCCGCTTTGTGAAGATGGTAAAAGCAGATGGTGCAGGCCTTGAAGAGGCTGTGCGTGTATTGAAGGCGGGAGGAGTAGCTGTAATCCCCACGGATACAGTCTATGGACTTGCCGCGCATCCTGATTGTCCTGAGGCGGTTGCGCGCCTTTCTTCTTTGAAGGGGCGCCCCTCGGATAAGCCGATAGCATTGCTTGCATCGGATGTGATGGCGGTTGAAAATTTTCTTGGCGGCCTTGAGGCGCAGCCTCGTCGCTTGGCAAAACTTCATTGGCCAGGCGCGTTGACGCTTGTCCTTCCGTCGTCTAATGGCACATTTGAAGGTGTGCGCGTTCCTAATCATGTTTTTACGCGCGAACTTATTTCAAGGTGCGGCGGCGTTTTGCGTGTGACGAGCGCAAATGAATCGGGCTGTGCGCCTGCTACTGATGCTGCGCTCACATTTGAGAATGTTGGTCTTGGTGCTGATATTGTGGTGGACGATGGTCTCTCGCCAGGGGGCGAAGCTTCGACCGTCGCAAAATCAGATAAGGGTGAGCTTGTTCTTTTGCGCGAAGGGCCTGTGGCGTTCAATGTTCTTGCGAGCGCTAGCCCGCGAAGAGCAAAAATTCTGCGCGACCACGGAGTTGATTTTATAGTTGTTAAAACTGATGTGGAGGAGGTCATCTATCCGGGAGACCCGGGGAGAACTGTTCGCGAAAATGCATTGGCTAAAGGCGCCGCCGTCAAATCTCGCGGCCATGTTATTGCCGCTGATACGATCGTGTGGTTAAACGGCAAGATATATGGCAAGCCGCGTGATCTTGACGAGGCAAGGGCGTTCTTGCGCGAGCTTTCGGGTAATGTCCATTCGGTGTATACGGCAGTTGTGTGCGATGGCGATGTAAAGACAGTTCGCTCAGATGTGGCATTTCGCGTTCTTCCCGACGAGGTGATAGAAGATTATGTAACGCGCGTCTGTCCTCTTGATCGTGCAGGGGCTTACGATATTGACGATAGCGGATTTAATCTTATATCCTCGTACAGCAGTGGTGGATATGAGAATATTATGGGGCTTCCTGTGGAGCCTCTGCGCGAGTGGGGGATTGTATCGTGAATATCTCTCCTGAAAAGACAGCCGCTGTTCTTGTCGAATTGCTTAAATCGAGCGGTATGACTTGTGCTACGGCAGAAAGCTGTACAGGTGGTGGCGTCTCTCAGGCAATTACATCAGTCTCTGGTGCAAGTGAGGTTTTCCTTGGAGGAGCTGTAACATACGCCAATAGCGCGAAGGAAGCGGTGCTTCGAGTCTCCAGTGATACTTTAGAGCGCTATGGCGCCGTTTCATCTGAGTGCGCAGTAGAAATGGCAGAAGGATCGCGCAGACTTTACGGCGCAGACATTGCAGTGTCTATTACTGGCATTGCAGGGCCCGGCGGAGGAACGGCAGAAAAACCAGTTGGAACTGTTTGGTTTGCAGTTTCCTCGTCATCAGGCACGCGAGCAGAAAAGGCTTTTTTCCAAGGAGATCGCGAGCTAGTAAGAAAGCAAGCGGTAGTTCATGCGCTCGGCATGCTTGTTGTTGCCGCAACATCTGTGTAGGCTTTAAAATTTTGCCCACTCAGGCAAAGGAGTTTTTATTGTTACTTTTTCGCCAGAAGATGGGTGGATAATTTTTGCCGATAAAGAGTGTAGGCAGTGACCAGTCATTCCTTCAACAGCAAAAGCACCGTAGAGCCTATCGTTTACAATATGCATGCCAGATGATGCAAGTTGCGCTCTTATCTGATGCGTAACTCCAGTGTAAATTGTAACTTCAAGAAGAGTAAGATCTTCGTTTTCTTTTCGCGTGTGCCCGATGGGTTTGTATTCTGTTACGGCATGCAGAGGCTTCGCCCTTGCAACTTGCGAAGGGTGTAGGCGGTTGTTTTTAAGATCGACCATTCTGCAGAAGGGGACTGTCGGATCGTGGATGAGATCGCCTTCGATTCTTCCTCCTTCGCAAAAATTTCCTTCAACTAGAGCAAGGTAAGTTTTTTCAACCGTCTGCATCGAAAATTGATCGCGGATAAAATCAAACGCTTCTTGGCTGCGCGCTACAATCACAAGCCCAGAGGTGTCGGCGTCGATTCGGTGAAGCGCTCCCGCCATCAATGTATTTCTTATTTTCCCTTGAGAGTCCGTTTCCGAGATCTTCCTGCATTCAGGATAAACTGATACTGCTAAGTTCATCAGTGTGCCTGTCTCTTTGCACGAGAGAGGCTGGACGCTCATGCCTGCTGTTTTGTCGAAAGCTACAATCAAATCGTCTTCGTAAACGACGTTAAGATCGCCTCCGCTTTCGGGCAAGACAAGATTGTCCGATTCTTCTAAGAGTTCCTTGATGGAAATAATTTCATTTCCTGCGAGCTTTGCGCCTTTGCGAAATCGTCTCCCGTTTACGAGAATGTTTCCTGCAGCAATAGCATCGCGTACAAAGGCTCTGGAAGCAGAGGGAAATGCTTCAAGTATTGCCGCGTCAAGACGCATTCCTCCTTGCGAGGCGCGTATCTGTGTGTCTTTGATCAATTTGGCAATTCGTTACATCAATCGTAACGATCCATCACTGCGGGAGAAATAGGAGCGATTCCTTCCCAACCGCGGTTTGATGCCCACGGCAGGTCTGTATCTTCCGCATTGTCTGCTATGCAACCAACAAGGGTGCCAAACGCTATAGAAGCGAGAAGCACCCTGAAAGTATGCGATAGAAGTTTTTTGGCCATGTTGCGATTAGTCAGCTACGACAATGTCGCCCTTCTGGAGTTTGGCCTGTTCCCATTCGCCGAGGATATCGCAGATGATGAAGTTCTTGCCCTTGACTTCCTGACGGAGACGAATGCGGCCGATAAACTCGCCGGCCTGGCCCTTGAAGCCTTCGCGGCGGACGCTCAGCTCAAGAACAGGAAGGGGACGAGAGAAGTCTTCGCCCTTAAGCTCCTTGATGGCTTCGTCGCTGAACTCGACGATAGCGAACATAAACTTGTTGTCGCAGTGGACGACCTTGCCCTTGTCGCCATTCGTGATAGAAGTGACTGCTGCGCGGCCACCCTTGGCGGAGCGAGCATTGGCTTCTGCGATAAGCTCCTTAACAAGCATCTTGAGCTGTTCGGTCTTCTTCTGCTCTTTTGCGAGCTCTTCCTTGGCGGCTTCAGTTTCGTTCTTGGCCGTCTGAACTTCGTCTCTAAGAGAAGTGATTTCGCCGTTGAGCTCATCGATCTGAGCTTTGAGTTTCTTAATCGAGTCTTCGAGCTGAGTCTTGGCTTCTTCAAGCTTGGCGATCTTTGCGTTCCTATCGTCGATCGTCACCTTGTCCTTACGGGCTTCGGGCTTGAGTTTATTGAGCTCATTAACAACAGACTCGAGTCTTGCGCGCAGTTCCGTGAGCTGGGCGCGAGTGTTGTTGAGGCGCGTCTGCTGCTCCTTTGCGCTGCCAAAGAGCTGCTCGAGCATTTTCTGCTCGTCACTGCCGCGCGTCTGGGGCTGATTGCCGTCCATTACAGGCTTGCCCGTCATCGGATCGATGACATAAACGGAGCGGAGCTGATCGCGGCTGTTTTCCCAGTTGTAGGTTTCGAGGTTGCTCTGCTCGAGAGGGGCGGGATATTCTTCGAGAATGTTCTCCATCTCGGGAGCGATATCCTTGTTCTCGACGGCAGATGCGTCTTTCTGAATTTCGAAAGTGGAGTTTTTGTCGGGCTCGACCTTTTCGATAGTCTTTGCGATTCGGACGAGATAGTCCTCTTGCATGCGGTTGCGATCTGTCAATTCAGCGCGCTTGCCGTTGAGCTCTATTTCAAAAAAGAGCGCAGCGCCAGAGAGTATCAGAAACACATATACGAATACGTAAAGGGCTTTGTTCATATCTTCCTTGTCTGTCTTTTAGACTATGAGACTAATATTGGTGAGAATGATACACAATTTTTCAAAAAATGGCAAGGGGATTTTGGTAAAATACGCATCAATGAGTTTTGAGGTTATAAAGGAAGATTTAGGTTCGGCAGCAAGGCTTGGTCGCTTAACGACGGCGCATGGTGTCGTGGAAACGCCTGTGTTTATGGATGTGGGGACGCTTGGCTCGGTAAAGGCGCTTGAGCCTCGCGACTTGAAAGAGCTTAAGGCGCAGGTGGTGTTGGGCAATACATATCACCTTCTTTTAAGGCCAGGTCCCGAGATCATCGCCGCCGCTGGTGGGCTTCATTCGTTCATGCGTTGGGATGGTCCGATCCTTACCGACTCAGGTGGCTTTCAAGTTTTTTCATTGGCGAAGCGTCGTACATTTACTGAAGAGGGTTGTAGGTTCAACTCGCATATCGATGGACACGAGTTCTTCCTTGGGCCTAAGGAGTCGATGGCGATGCAGAGGGTGCTTGGCTCCGATATTGCCATGGTCTTCGATGAATGCCTTCCCTATCCGTGCGATCGCGCGCGTGCGGAAGCTTCGGTAGAAAGATCTATCCGCTGGGCGCGGCGCAGTAAAGAAGAGCCTCATGCGCCAGGTCAGCAAGTTTTCGGGATTGTGCAAGGCGGCGTGTACGACGATATACGCAGGCACTGCGCCGAAAGTCTTGTTGAGATTGGTTTTGATGGCTATGCAGTCGGGGGCGTTTCTGTTGGCGAGCCTGAGAAGTATATGTATCAGGCTGTCGATGCGAGCGTTCCTTTCTTGCCGAAAGATCGCCCACGCTATGTTATGGGGCTTGGCGTTATGCGGCAGATGGTGGAGTGTGTGGCGCGTGGTGTCGACATGTTCGATTGCGTCATTCCTACTCGCATAGCGCGCCATGGTACTGCCATTACGCGGAAGGGGAATGTGGCGATAAAAGCGGCAAAATGGGCATTTGATCAAGGCCCAGTGGAAGAGGGGTGCACATGCTACTGCTGCCGCAATTTCTCGCGCTCTTATGTTCGTCATCTTCTGGCGTGTGGCGAGATTCTTGGCTTGAGACTTCTTACCATACATAATGTGTGGGCGCTCAACAGGTTTATGGAGGATATGCGTAAATCTATCGCCGACGGGACTTTCGGAGCGTTCAGAGAAGAGTATTCCAAGATAGTTTGATACGGCAAATTTTAAGGTAAACAAAAGTCAGTTAAGATCAGAAAGGAACAAAAAATGAATTCGTTGTTGATGCTCTGCAATGCGGCTCCTGCCGCTCCCACACAGTCTGGCATGGGAATGTTTGTGCCGCTGTTGCTTATCCTTGCTATTTTCTACTTCATGCTTGTGCGTCCTCAGCAGCGCAAGGAGAAGGAGCGCAGAAAAATGATCGACGAATTGCGCGCTGGTGCAAAGATCATTTTCGCGGGCGGACTCATGGGCACGATCCAGGAGGCAACCGAGAAGACTTTCAAGGTTGAAATCTGCCCTGGCGTAACGATTGAAATTGCACGCGCGAGCGTAAGCGCAGTTGTCCCCGCAGAGGGCGAGAGCGCCAAGTAACTTGCGGCGCGATGATCGCCAAAGGGAAATACGGCATCGAGCATTTCGACAAGCCGTCCGAAAGAGAATCGGGCGGCTTGGGATGTTTGGTCGTTTGTCTAGTTATCCTTGTGGCGATCTCGCTCGTTTATACACTTATTTCGCGAGTTTGGCAGAAGCAAGAGGAGGGCGGCAAAGAGTTGCCCGTCGTTGAGGAGCAAATTCCTTCTCCTGTGCCTAGTGCTTCCAAGGCAGTTCCGCCGCCTCGTGTAAATGTTGCTCCTACTCCTCCTAATAAGGGGGTTCTTGGGAAGTCGTTTGAGAAGCGCCCTCCAATGTTGCAGAATTTGATTATGCGTCTTCAAGAGGCGGAGAGCAAAGGCAATGTGGAGATGGCGATTACTACTATTGAGCAGATAAGGGCTTTGCCTGGGTCGCCTGCGGCCGATCTTGATGACCATCTTGCGCGGCGGCTTGGAGTGCTTAATTTTAAGAGGCTTTTTGTTTTGCGCAATGCGCAGTGGGTGAAGACCGTTACTGTTCGTCGTGGCGATTATGCTACGCGCATTGCGGCGGAAAACGGCTCAACCTTTGCTTCGCTTGTTAAACTTAATGACAAGAGCGTCTCCCAGCTGCGGATAGGGGAGAAGGTGAATGTGATGAATCATCCGCGTTTTAGGCTTGTGCTTCATCGAAGGTCTAAACTTGCTGATCTTTCGCTTAATGGCAAGTTTTTCAAGCGTTACGATATTACTTCAGTGGTTTCGGCTCCAGCGGATACATATGAGGTGACTATTCCGATTCGCAAATTCTGGAGTACGATTGGAGTGGAGTTTAGTGCTTCCGACCGCGCTGAGTTGGAAATGCTTTTGCCCAAGGGGGCGCCGGTGGTAGTTTCGGAGTTGTAATTTATGCGTATTGCAGGTGGAGAATTTGGTGGCCGTCGCATAAAAGTTCCAACATCAGGGGCTTTGCGCCCAACTCAGGATAGGGTGCGCGAGGCTTTTTTCAGCATGGTGCAGTGCGAAATTGCAGGGGCGCGGTTTTTAGATCTTTTTGCAGGTTCTGGGGCAGTAGGGCTTGAGGCGATTTCCCGTGGTGCAGCGGAGGCGGTGTTTGTCGAGGCTGATCGACGCCATTCGGCGGTTGTGTCTGAGAATGCAACGACTCTTGGTTGTTCTGCAAAAACGCGAGTTGTGACGGGGGATTGTTATCGATTCCTCTCTACATATTCAGGGCCAGCTTTTAATATTGCGTTTGCCGATCCTCCTTATGCGCTTGGCGAGGAGAAGGGGTATGCGGATGTTCTTGCGACGCTTATAGCGCGTAATGTTGTCTTGCAGGGAGGTCTTTTTGCGGCAGAGATGACAGCCTCCCAAAATATCTCGTCTGTTCCCGGCTGGGAACTCGTGCGCGACCGTTCCTACGGCAAAACTCGCCTCTGCCTCTGGCGCCGCCTTTGAAGTAATCACCCTTATCCCACTTTTTTGAATTGATGCACGCAAGGCCTTCGAGCCGGAGTCGATTCGGCGCTGGTGCTCGCTAAATCCGCGTCGGATACGCCGCGGCTTTTCCGCCGTCGCTGTGCAGGCTGCCGAATCGACTCCGGTTCTGCGGCCTTCACGGTGTGCAT
>JAGBWQ010000029.1 GCA_017629735.1 Kiritimatiellia bacterium | reverse complement strand
GTGGGTGGTGATTGGGATGAAGTCGTAACAAGGTAACCGTTGGGGAACCAGCGGTTGGATCACCTCCTTTCTAAGGAGACATCCTCCTACTCGGTCATAAGACCGGATACGGAGGAGAAGGTGAAACGCCTGTCCGCAAGGAAAGGCGAAACTTAATTCCTCCACGCAACGTTTACTGTTTTCTCATTCGCCGACTAATGAGCTCAAAAGCGCCTTGTCCTTCTGGATGGGGCGCTTTTTGATTATTGCTCGCTGATACGGAAAGTATGGTATAATATTACAATTAGAGTGATACTAATTAAATTTTAAGTGAGCAATAGTTAGATGAAAGCCTTAATACCTGCCGCGGGCCACGGAACGCGCTTTGCGCCGTGGACTACATTGATTCCAAAGGAAATGCTTCCTGTGGGGTCGCGTCCTGCCATAGCACTTATCGTTGACGAGGCAATTGAGGCTGGAGCTGATGAAGTAGTTATAATTACTTCTCCCGAGAAGCCTCTCTTAAAGAAGTGGTTTGAAAAGGAACCTCCTAAGGCGAAACTTACTTGGGTCGATCAGATAGATCGCCATGGATTGGGCCACGCGGTTTTGCAGGCAGCCGAGATTTTTGAGAATGAAAAAGATCCTATTCTAATTCTTCTTGGAGATGCTCTTGTTAGCGGCGGAAATGCGTCAGCTGAAATGATGAAGGTTTCGCGCGAGAATAATGGTGCGAGCGTGATTGGCTGTGAAGAAGTGCCGCGTGAGAGAGTCTCTCGATATGGAATAATGAAGATGGCAGAAGGCTCATTCGATGGCCGTGTCTTTACGCTTGAAGATATCGTCGAGAAGCCTTCTCTTGAAGAAGCGCCGAGCAATATTGCGGTAGCAGGACGCTATCTTCTCGATCCAGCCGTATTTTCTTATCTTAAAGATCAGAGAGCTGGTGTTGGCGGTGAGATTCAGCTTACCGACGCAATACGGAGAATGCTAGCCGAGAAAAAAGTTTTTGGGTATGTCTATCCCGGCAAGCGGCACGACATCGGAAATCCTCAAGGATACTTTAAGGCATTGGAGGCTATGGGTGAAAACAGTTAATACAAGAAGCTTCCCGAGAATTGGTTTTCTCGGTAATCCATCCGATGGGTATTATGGCAAGACGATGTCGTTTGCCTTTTCTGAATATTGCGTTGATCTTACATTGACAGAGTCTAGTAAGATGCGCTTTGTGCCTGGAGAGGTTGACGATGCCTCATTTGATTCGCCTGAGAAGTTAGTAAGAGATATTCGTCTCTACGGTTACTACGGCGGCATTCGTATGCTTAAGGCCGTGGCGAAACTCTTTTTTGAATATTGCTTTGAGCATGGAATTGAAATTGAGAAGCGCAATTTCACAGCTGAATACAGAACTAACATTCCGCGTCTTGTGGGTCTTTCGGGTTCATCGGCAATTTGTTCTGCGATGCTCAAGGCTCTCATGAAGTTTTATTCCGTTGAGATTCCGCTTGAGTATACGCCAACAATATGTCTTGAGGCAGAGAAGTTGGAGCTTGGTATTAATTGCGGTTTTCAGGATCGTGTCATTCAGATGTACAATGGCCTTGTGTTTATGGATTTTGAAAAATCCTTTGTCGAGGCAAATAATCGCGGCAAATACGAGCGCATTGATCCAAGCCTTTTGCCGAATGTGTATGTGGCGTTCGATCCAAACAGAGCGGAAGAGAGCGGCAAGGCGCACAAAAAGGTAAAGAAGCTTTTCGAAGAGAAGAAGCCTGACATTCTTTCTGCTATGGTTGAGTTTGCTGATATAGCGCAACAAGGAAGAGACGCTCTTCTTGCTGGAAAGAAGGAACTTATTCCTGCTCTTGTTGATGCCAACTTTGATCTTCGTGACAGAATCTTCAATGTTGCAGAGCTTAATCGCAACATGGTAATGGTTGCTCGTTCAGCTGGCGCGTCTGCAAAATTCGCAGGCTCAGGCGGAGCGATAGTTGGCACATACGAAGATGAAGCGCAGTACGCTCTTTTGTGCAATAAGCTTGCTGAGATTGGCTGTACAACATTCAAGCCGACAATAGCCATTTCTGACGAAGCGTTACCTAGCAATATTGGAAATTGGCGCAACTCGTAAATGAAGTTTTCAGTAAAACTTTCACTTGTCATTTTAGCTGCATACATTGTTGCTGCGTTATATGGCGAGGTAGAGTATCGCCTTTCGTGTGTGAACGATACGACGGCGGCATACAATATTGTTGATATGGCCTCGCGCGATCTTCCGCCGTCGCTTGATCATTGGCTTGGCACCGACAACCTTGGTCGCTCTGTGGCGTTGCGTCTTGTGCAAGGAACTCGTATTGCGTTTCTCGTCGGAGTTCTAACTTCGCTAATTGCGATTCCCCTTGGAGTTCTCCTTGGATTGACAGGCGGATATTTTGGAGGGAAGATAGACTCGTTTGTCGTCTGGCTTTGCGCGACAGTCTCGTCGATGCCTGGTCTTCTTTTTATCCTTGCTATCGCGCTTGTGGTTGGTAAGGGTCTTGCGGGAGTAATCGCAGGAATTGGATTAACTACTTGGGTAGGTACATGTCGAACGATACGAGCTGAGACTATGAAGCATCGCAATCGCGCATATGTTCAGGCGGCTAAAACTTTGGGCTATTCTCATGCCCGAATAATGTTTCGTCATATTCTTCCTAATGTTGCGCACATTGCGCTTATTCAACTCTCAATTCGTTTTCCATCGGCTGTCTCAACAGAAGTTTTCGTATCATTTCTTGGCATAGGTGTTCAAGGCGAGCCCTCGTGGGGAGTTATGATAAACAACGCAAGGACTCGGCTGTGGCAAGGTGTTTGGTGGGAGATGGCGTTTACAACGCTTGCGATTTTTGTGTTAGTTCTAGTTTTTAATCATCTAGCCGATGCTTTGCGTGATAGGTTCGATCCTGCGCTTCGTCAAGAAAGATGAATATGTTATACTTCAATATAGAAAAAGAAAGGGTATCGTGATGAATAAATCTATCGCGCTTGCAACGGCTTTGCTTTCTGTTTTTGCCGCGCAAGCAGAGCGCACAGTATGGGTTGATGAGCTTCCGATTGAAGGAATAGATATTGGTGTAGCGCACTTTAGTACGACCCGGCGCGCTTCAATGGCGAGCAAGTTTGGCCCTGTTATTCCTCTTAAAGTAGTAGATGATGTTTTTAAGCGCGGCCTTGGTGTTCATGCGCCATCGCAGTCAACATACGAGTTTGAGGGCGAGGCAATTTCGTTTGAAGCATTTGTCGGAGTTGATGCGTGGGTGCTTGAAAAGGCGAAGAGCGGAGTCAAGGTAGATTCTTCAATGCGCTTTCGCGTAGTTGCAGATGGAAAGACTGTTGCAGAGTCGCCGGTCATGAAGGTTGACTCTCCCGCTTGCAATCTCAAGGCCAACCTTCGCGGCGCAAAAGTAGTTACGCTTGAAATCGATGACTGCGGCTCTTGTAATTGGGATCTTGCAGTTTGGGGTGATGCTAAATTCGTCCTTGCAGATGGCACGACTATTACACCGTGGATTGGAAACGATGCTCAGCTTGGAATTCTTACTCCCAAGGCATCTCCTTCGCCGCGGATTAATGGCGCAAAAGTTTTTGGCGTAAGGCCTGGGCATGAAATACTCTGGCGTCTTTGCGTAACCGGCGAGCGTCCTATGAAGTTTAGCGCAGAGAATTTGCCTGCTGGAGCAAAGTTTGATCCTGCAACAGGGCTTCTTTCAGGCAACGTTGCTGAAAGAGGTGAGTATTTAATTTCTTTCACGGCGGAAAATGCTTTGGGCACAGCAAAGAGCACATTGAAACTTGTAGTAGGCGACAAGATTGCGCTCACGCCTCCTATGGGTTGGAATAGCTGGAATGTTTTCGGATCATTCGTAACAGCGAAAGATATTCGTGCCGCGGCAGATGCTCTTATTTCAACTGGCCTTGCCGATCACGGTTGGAGCTATATTAATATCGACGACTACTGGCAGAATAGTGTTGTCGAGACTGACGAGCCTACGCTCAAAGGGCCTCTTCGTTCTGCTGATGGAACGATTGTCTCAAATGTGAAGTTTCCATCAATGAAAGAGCTCGCCGATTATATCCATTCGAAGGGGCTTAAGGCTGGTATTTATTCTTCACCTGCAGCTCAAACTTGCGGTGGCTGCGAAGGCACATGCGGGCACGAATGGAAAGATGCAGAAACCTACGCAAAGTGGGGGTACGATTATCTAAAATACGATGGCTGCAGTTATCTTAAGGTGTCTGTCGGAAAGAATGCAGAGCGCGACTTTTTGCCCTTCGTTATTATGGGAGAAGCGTTGCGTGCGCAGAATCGCGATATCGTCTATTCGATTAATCCTTTTGGAGCAGGCAGCGAACTTACACTTCCTTATGGCGGAGCTGCGGCCGCCGGCGCGCACAGCTGGCGTACAACAGGTGATATTAACGATTGCTGGATTCGCGTAAAATCCATTCTTGCCGCGCAGCGTTATCGCTGGCCGTATGCGCGTCCAGGCGCTTGGAACGATCCTGACATGTTGATTGTAGGCGTGATTGGCGGGCCGTGGAAATTCCGCCGCGCAACGCGCCTTACGCCTAATATGCAATACACGCATGTGTCGCTTTGGAGTATGCTTTGCTCTCCGCTTCTTATTGGATGCGATCTCACAAAGCTTGATGACTTTACTCTCTCGCTTCTTACAAATGACGAGGTCATTGAGACTAGCCAAGATGAGCTTGGTGCACAGGCGGCACTAGTTGCCATGGGGCCTCGCGCAGAAATTTGGGCGAAGCCTATGAGCGATGGATCGTTCGTTCTTGCGCTTATCAATACTGTTCGTAAGACTACAACGATTAAAGCTTCATTCCCCTCGCTTGGGTTGGAAGGCAAGTGGCGCGTTCGCGATCTTTGGAGGCAGAAGGATCTTGGTATTTACAGCAATGAGTATTCGTGTGATGTCCCTCCTCTTGCAACACAGCTTGTGCGTATTTGGCCTGAGCAGGGCGCAGGACTTAGGAAGGGACTTACGGATATCCGCATGAATGGCTTTTATCAGCTTTTAGAGCAGAAGCGTCCTGTGGGGCGTCCAGGCTACGAGCCGCCTAAGGGCTGGCCGTGCAAGGATTGCCCAAGAGGTAAATGAAAGGCGTAAGTCATGAATAAGAATGCTGACTCAGCAATTATCGCATTCGCAATAATTGCCTCAACCGCGTTAAGCAAGGGGTGATGCGGTTGCTTTTTCACAGGCAAAATGATAGAATGCGTAGCGTGAATACTAAAAAACCTAAAAAGAAGGTGAAATACCAGCGCATACTCCTGAAGCTTTCGGGAGAAGTGCTGGGTAATCGCGAAACGGGCGAGTGTATCGACCCTAATAATCTTGCGTTCATGGCAGAACGCGTGAAGAAGATTCATTCCCTCGGAGTTGAGGTCGGAATCGTTCTTGGCGGAGGCAATATTTTCCGTGGTCTTACTGGCGCTGGCAAAGGCGTCAATCGCGTCACTGGCGATTCTATGGGCATGCTCGCAACCATCATCAATGCTTTGGCGATGATGAATGCGCTTGAATCCATCGGTGTCCCCACTCGCGTCATGACTTCCATCGAAATGCCCAAGCTTGCAGAGCCTTTCATTCAGAGGCGCGCTCTGCGCCATCTCGAAAAAGGCCGCGTGGTCATTTTCGGCGGCGGCACAGGCAACCCATATTTCTCGACCGACTCTGCTGCCGCGCTCAAGGCTAGCGAAATTGGCGCGCAGGCTCTTCTTAAGGCGACAAAGGTCGATGGCGTTTATACCGCCGATCCCAAGAAGGATCCTAAGGCCAAGAAATATGGCTCTCTCAAGTACGAGACGGCGCTTGAAAAACGCCTTAAGGTGATGGATTCTGCAGCTTTCGCTCTTTGCATGGACAACAACATTCCAATTGTTGTGTTCGATTTCTTCGATCCTCGCGCTCTTGAGCGTGTGGTGAAGGGCGACGCTGTCGGTACAATAGTTTCTTGAAAATCAACAAATAAAACAGGCAACTGAAAATGGAAAACGTTTCTGAAGTTCTCAACGATACAACGGCCAAGATCGCCAAGAGTTTTGACGCGCTCAAGCAGCAGTTCTCTGGTCTGCGCACAGGCAAGGCCTCTCCTGCAATGGTCGATCAGATAAAGGTCGAGTATTACGGATGTCCAACTCCTATCAAGAATCTCGGCACAATCTCCACTCCGGAGCCGCGCCAGATTAAGATTGCGCCGTTCGATCCGACTGTTCTTGATGCGATGAACAAGGCTATTCTCGCTGCCAACATCGGCGTTACTCCGCAGTCCGATGGCAAGGTGCTTCGCATTACCGTTCCTGAGCTTACTGAGGAGCGCCGTAAAGAAATCGTAAAGGTGGCAAAGACGCAGGCTGAAGCCCAGAAGGTTGCTATGCGTAATGTCCGCCGCGATGCGAATGACGCTGTTAAGAAACTCGAGAAGGACAAGAAGATTTCTGAAGACGACATGAAGGTCGGGCTCGACAAGATTCAGAAGGCTACAGATGAGGGTATTGCCAAGATTGATGCTGAGCTCAAGGCAAAAGAAGCGGAAGTAATGTCGGTCTAAAATTCCGGGAGGAGGCCTATATGGCAGATGAAGTCGAGATGACGCCAGTCGAAATGACACCGGTGGCAAGCGAGCCCCCGGCAGCAAATCCGCTCGCAAGACCTGCGGAGGCTGTTTCGCCGGCGGTTGCTCCTGCGCTTTCGCCAGTTGCTAAGCCGGCGGCGGGCGCTACTGTTTCGGCTTTAAGGCCAGGGCTTAAGCTCCCGCCTAAAGCTGGTGCGACAGTATCAGGTCTTAAGCCTGGACTTAAGCTTCCTCCCAAGCCTGGCGCTACGGTAACTGGGCTTAAGCCGGGGCTTAAACTTCCTCCAAAGCCGGGTGCTACGATTTCAGCCTTAAGGCCTGGGATTAAGCTTCCTCCCAAGCCTGGCGTTCCTCAGATTCGCAAGCCTGGCGCAGCTGCTACAATTAAGCCGCTTCCTCCGCCAGTTAATGCTGCGCCCGCAGTAGCTCCTGCGGCTCCTGCCGCGCCTGCCGTTCCCGTTACGCCTCCTCCAGCACCAGCTGTGGCGGAAGCGCCTGAGACTGTGCAGCTTAAGCCTATTGAAGCGCTTAAGGGTATGACGCAGAAGCTTAAGGGCGTCACGCAGCAGATTCCTCAGCAGGCTATTTTGCGCAAGACTGGCATTATCGCAGAAGATGCAGTTACTGATGCGCAGAAGGAAGCAGCTAAGCACAAGACGGCTCGTATTTCTCTTGCTGACGCAATTGGAGCGGCTCCCGTTCAGAACGAGAATGCTCCGATGAAGACGATTCGCATCAAGCGCCCCAGCGATATCGTGGGTGGAGCAAATCGTCTGCCTCCTACGCCTCCTGCAGAGCCTGCGGCAACACCTGCACCTTCTGCAACGGAAGCGGGAAGCACTCCTGCTCCTGCCGCTGCAACGCCTGCGCCTGGAATAACCCAGCGCAAGACACTCAAGATTTCTCGTCCTGGAGCGATAAAGCCTGCTGGCAAGTTTGCGGTTAAAAAACCGTCGGCTGTTAAGCCTCCGGAGGCCGATAAGGTTGATGACATCGAGGATATCCCTGATATCCCAACAGCCATTCATCAGCCTACTCCCATTGCTCCATCGGCGGCTCCCGCGCCTTCGTGGATGCAAGCTTTTTCCCTTACGGTTCAGGTTGCCGCATGCGTTGCGATGGGCGTGCTTGCGTACTTCCTGTTCGAAAGTTCAAATACGAATTATTTCTGATTTTCGTTGAGGGCGTACCGGTCCATAATGGCGGCAACGGCAATGGAGATGCTCTCCGAGCCGTTGTCGCTTCTTCTATTGCTGACGGCGCTTGTTATTGAGGTGCTTGCGCCTGTTTTGCATTATCATCAATTTGGCGAGGCTGTTCGCACTGCAAGAGACGCGGGTTTTTCGGCTCTTTTTACTTGCGGCATAGCGTTTGCTGTTTTCCCGACAATTCGTGTGTTCCGCCGCGAGATGGAGACTGGAACATACGAGATGGCGCTGGCGCACCCTGTTTCTAGATGCGGATTTTTCCTCGCGAAAAGCTTTGGTGCTTTTTTAGCTTTCGTCCTTTTTTCAGTTACAGTTTTTTCTGTTGCGCTTGTTATGTTTAAGGGCGCTGCCGTTGGAGGCGAAATTGCTTCAAAGACAGGCACCATTGTTCGTGTTTATGGGCCATTTTTCGTTTTCGGCGTAGGGGCGATAATTTTGCCGCTTGCGATCTCTGCCGCGCTTAACAGGTTTTTCCGCTGTCGTTTTGTGTTATCTTCGTTTTTGATATGCGCGGTGTTTTCGCTGTGTGGAGGAGTGGCGTCAGGCGTAATGCTAGGTGAGGTGGCATGTAAGTTACTTCCCGCGTCGCTTCTTGTCTCTTGCCCTGCGGCAGTTGTACTTTTCTCTGCCGCGGCATTTTCGGTGCGTCTTAAGACGAATGCCGCCGCGTCGGCCGCATTGTTGATACTTGCATTCTCGCTTCCTGCGATGGACAACTACTATCGAGTTGAATCTCTTGCTCGCGGTGGGTCGTTGCCGTGTCTTGAAGTTGTTTCTGCTGTCTTATTTGCACTTCCGGCAGTTGCAGCGTTTCTTTTGTTTGGAATTTATTTCAGTCTTCGTCGGGAATGAGTATGAAAGAAGAACATATTGTCGAACTTGAAAATGTGAAGAAGACATTCCGCGATTTTTGGCTTCGTCCGACAGTCGCTGCAGTCGATTCTCTCTCGCTTACTGTTCGTCGCGGCGAAGTCTTTGGCTTGCTTGGGCCGAATGGATCGGGCAAGTCTACCACGATTAAGATGATTCTTGGATTGCTTGCTCCGAGTGCGGGTGAAGTGAAGCTTTTTGGTCTTTCTCCAAGGTCGATTGCAGCGCGCAAGAAATTGGGTTATCTGCCGGAGTTGAGTTATTTGCATCCGTTCTTGACGGCATCAGAGACATTGCGTTATTACGCTGGCCTTTGCGGTCTTTCGCGCAAGGAAGCCGCATCGCGCACAAAAGAGCTTCTTGAAATGGTTGGTCTTTCCGATGTTGCCTCGCGCCCTGTCGGAGGGTTTTCAAAGGGAATGGCGCGGCGCGTGGCTCTTGCTTCGTCGCTGATCGGAAAGCCTGAGCTTCTTATTCTCGATGAGCCTACGTCAGGGTTAGATCCTATTTCAACAAAAGAGGTTAAGACGCTCGTAAAGGCTCTTGCCGCGGGTGGAATGACAGTTTTGATGACATCGCATCTTCTTGCTGATGCGCAAGATGTCTGCGACCGCGTGATGATTGTAAATCATGGTCGCTGCGTGGCGGAAGGAAATGTTGCAGAGCTCGAAACGAGTCTCGAAGAGTTTTTCCTTGCAAAGGTAGGCGATGTGCAAGATTTTCAGCTTGCGCCGTTTCTTGCCGCGCAAAATGTAACGGGAAAGGATAAATGAAGGCGTTCTTCGCCATATTCCGCCTCGAATTCGTTTCGATGGTGCGCTCCCGTGCGCTCCTTCTTCTTGCGCTTTTCGCACTTGCGTGGATGTTTGCGGTGCCGTATTTGATTACGGGAGACGGCACCGCCGAGGGCGCGCGTGAAATTTCCATTAGGTATGGGTTTGGCGGAGTGTTTGTGATTACGCTTGTCTCGCTTCTTGCGACAGCCTCCGGCTCAATAGCGCGGGAGCGCGCGGCGAAGAGATTGCCCCTTACGATGGTTCGTCCTGTTGCGTATTCCCTTGTGGTATTTGCAAAAGCCGCAGCTCTTACGCTTTCAGGTGCGATAGTTCTTGCTATTGCATGTTTGCCTGCGCTGAGAATGTCGGTAGATGGCAGGTGGCATTCTTCTGCAAAGTGTAATCATGTTCTTCAGCCACTTCTTCCTTCTCCCCGTGAAGAGGCGTGCGTAATGTATGAAGTGTACATGAAAGACCCTGAAACGCCTCCTGAGGTGAAAAGGGCAAAGCGCTCAACCGTGTTGAGGTTGCTTGAGGCAAGGGCGATGGATCATTATCAGACCATTCCCACGAATGAAACTGTTAAATGGAAATTTAATGTTTCTGGCCTCCCCGGTGCGCGCAAAGCGATTATGGGCGAGGGAGATGATCTTCCGTCTGTCCGCTTGCGGCTTTCTAATATGAATGAAGTCAGGCAAGATGTGTGCGGATATCTTTCGATAGGAAAGATACATGCTGTTGTGTCAAATCAGACTCTTGCCGTTCTTACATTCCCTCTCTCTCCGCGCAGTGACGGCGGGGCGGCAGAGGAGAATATTCTTTCGTTCCGTAACGACGGAAGCGGAACTTCTTTAATGTTGCGCCCTCGCAAGGATGTTGCGCTTTTAGTCCCTGCCGACGCATTTGTTTGGAATCTTTTTAGGGCATGGTGCGAGCTTGTCTCTATTCTTGCTCTTACAATATCGTTCGGGCTTTTCCTTTCATCTGCTCTTGGTAGGCCTGTAGCACTTTTTTCGGCGATTGTTATTCTAGCTGTGAGCGAGGCAAGCCCTGGGGTAATCAGCCAATATCCCGATGAGCTTGAAACTAAGCTTTCCGACAGAATCGCCCTTACGGTTACGAGATTTGTAGCGGAGGCAACGCAACCTGTCTCTTCCTTAAATCCGCTTGAGCGTCTTTCTCTTGATGAATGCATTGAAGTGCCTGAGGTTTGCCGCGTTGCGGCCGTAAATCTCTTTTTGCTTCCTGTTCTTTTGTCTCTTCTTTCCGGCATAGTTTTGCCGCGTAAGCAGGACGAAGTATAGGTGAAATATGGTATAATACTCCCTCCACGGAAGGAGTATTTAGATGGGCGGATTTTGCGGGGTCATTTCAGAAGGTGATTGCGTAAGCGATCTCTTTTATGCGACAGACTATCATTCACATCTCGGCACGCATCGCGGAGGCATGGCAGTGCTGGGTGAAGATGGTTTTAGCAGGGCGATTCATAATATTCAAAATTCTCCATTCCGCTCTGAATTTGAGTCAGATGTAGACCGTTTCGCAGGCAAAGTTGGCGTTGGTGTCATTTCCGATACAGATCCTCAGCCGCTTGTCATGTTTACGCGCACAGGTTCGTTTGCGATTGTGGCGGTGGGGCTTATTTCCAATCTTAAAGAGCTTGAAGAAGAGCTTTTTGCCACAAGTTGCGTGCAGCTTCAGTATTCAACCACGAGCCGCATCGTAGGTCCGACAGAGGTTATCTCGGCTCTCATTGCAACGAAAGATTCTCTCGTAGAGGGAGTTAAGTATGTGCAAAAGCGCGTGCAGGGTAGCTGCTCTATTTTGATCGTTACAGGAGATGGGCATTTCTACGCTATCCGCGACCGCTACGGCCGCACGCCTGTTGTCATAGGCAAGAAAGATGGCGCGATGATTGCGGTGCAAGAGTCGTGTGCATTGCTTAATCTTGGCTACGATTATGTTCGCGATTTAGGCCCAGGCGAAATGGTGGAGCTCTCTCCCGATGGCGAGACAACTCTTATTGAGCCAGGCCCAGAAATGGCCATTTGTTCGTTCCTTTGGGTCTATTACGGCTTCCCTGCTTCTTCTTATGAAGGGCGCAATGTCGAGATGGCTCGTTATAGGAGCGGCTCGGCGCTTGCTAAGCGCGACGATTTTGCTCCCGATGTTGCTTGCGGAATTCCGGATTCTGGCACTTCACACGCGTTGGGATATGCGCATGAGAAGGGTGTTAAATATTCGCGTCCTTTTGTTAAGTATACCCCGACATGGGCGAGGTCGTTCATGCCGTCCGATCAGAAACAGCGCGAGCGTGTTGCGTCAATGAAGCTCATTCCTATCCCTGGGCTTATTCGCAATAGGAAGCTTGTTTTCTGCGACGATTCAATTGTCAGAGGCACGCAGCTTGCGAAGCAGGCAGATCGTCTTTATACGGAAGGTTGCAGTGAGGTTAATGTGCGTATTGCTTGCCCGCCGCTTCTCTTCCCATGCAAGTTCATCAATTTCTCACGCTCCAAGAACGAGTACGATCTTATCACCAGGCGCTACATTCGCGACAAGGAAGGTGAGGGCGCAGATGTTTCGAAGTATATCGATTCTGAAGGCGCTCCGTACAAGGAGATGGTCGAATACATTCGCTCGAAGCTAAATCTTACATCTTTGAAGTTCCAGACAGTCGACGATCTCGTTGCCGCGATTGGGTTGCCCAAGGATAGGTTGTGCACCTACTGCTGGACGGGCAAAGATGTTTCGCTAAAAGATGGATGTTCAGGCGCTTGCGCATCTTGTCCGTGCTGCGGCTCGGGTGATAAAGACGCCAAGGCTAAGTGAGAGGCAGATAGATGAGTACCGATCTTTCAGGAGTGCGCAATATCGGAATCGTCGCCCACATCGATGCGGGCAAGACGACCACAACCGAGCGTATCCTTTTTTATACCGGCAAGATCCACAAGCACGGCGATGTGCACGACGGCAACACCACCACAGACTTTATGGTGCAGGAGCGCGAGCGCGGCATTACGATTCAGTCCGCAGCAATTTCTTGCGAGTGGAAGGGTGTCGCGATCAACATCATCGATACTCCCGGCCATGTCGATTTCACGATGGAGGTGGAGCGCTCTCTTCGCGTTCTCGATGGTGTAGTGTGCGTCTTTTGTGCGGTAGGCGGTGTTCAGCCGCAGTCTGAGACAGTGTGGCGTCAGGCCGATCGCTACGGAGTGCCGCGCCTCGCGTTCGTCAATAAGATGGATCGTATGGGTGCCGATTTCTTGCGTGTCGTTGAAGAAATGCGCTCGAAACTCAAGGCGCCGGCTTGTCCAATAGAGCTTCCTCTTGGCGCGGCAGATTCGTTCAAGGGCGTCGTCGATCTTATTCGCATGAAGAGCATCGTCTACGACGAAGCTTCCGACGGCAAGACTTTCACGGAGAGCGAAGTTGCCGACGATATTCGCGATGAAGCTCTTCTCGCAAGGGCGGAGCTCGTGGAGCGTGTAGCAGATCTCGACGAGGAAGTCATGGAGACTTTCCTTGAGAATGGAGATCTTACGGAAGAGGAGCTTGTTCCTGCCATACGCCGCCTGACGCTTGCAGGAAAGTTTGTTCCTGTTCTTTGTGGCTCTTCCTTCCGCGACAAGGGTGTTCAGCCTTTGCTCGATGCTGTGTGCGCCTACCTTCCTTCGCCTGCCGATAAGCCGCCGGTGACAGGTAAGGATCTTAAAACCGACGAAGAAGTTGTTCGTAAGCCCGATGATCCTCTTCTTTCGGCTCTCGTCTTTAAGATAACGGCAGACCCGTACGGTAAGCTTTTCTTTGTTCGTGTTTATTCTGGTTCTCTTAAGAAGGGCATGAATGTCTTCAATCCTCGCACGAAGAAGCGCGAAAGGGTTATGAAGATGGTTCGTCTTTTTGCCGACGACCGCATGGAAGTCGATGAGCTTCAGGCAGGTGATATTGGCGCTATCGTCAACCTCAAGGAGGCGACTACGGGCGATACTCTTTGTGCCGAGATGAAGCCGTGTTATCTTGAGCGCATCGATGCACCTCAAAGTGTTATGTTCCTTGCGATTGAGCCCAAGAGTTCTGCCGATAAGGATAAGCTTCTCGAGTCCATGGCAACCTTGGCGGCGGAGGATCCAACTTGTCGCTTTAGAGAAGATGCCGAAACAGGTCAGACTATTCTCTCTGGCATGGGCGAGCTACATCTCGAAATTCTCGTTGATAGGCTTAAGAGAGAATTTCGTTGCGCAGCAAATGTCGGCAAGCCGATGGTAAGCTACTGCGAGACTGTAACTGCGCGCAATGTCAAGACTTTCACATTTGATAGAGAGCTTGGTGGCAAGCGCCATGCTGTGACGTTGACGGTGGAGGTCGCTCCTCTTGAGCGCGGCAAAGGGCGCAGCATTTCTCTCTCTCGCGAATTTATCGCGGCCGTTCCCGACAAGCAATTGCAGACCTGCGTCCTTCAGGGGCTTGAAGATGGCGTGGCGACGGGTGTCCTCGCGCGTTATCCGATGACGGACATTGAGGTTAAGTGCACTGCAGTGGAGATAGTCGATCCTGAAGTTTCCGATGAAGTCGCATTCCGTTCGGCTGCGATGATGGGCTTCCGTGAGGCTGCAGAAGGTGCGTCTGCCGAGTTCCTCGAGCCGATTATGCGCCTTGAAATCACAACGCCGCCTGAATCTGTCGGAGAGGTGCTTGGCGATCTTAACTCTCGCCGCGGAACTGTTCAGGATATGGATATGCGTGCAGATATGCAGGTTGTCCATGCGCGCGTTCCTTTGGCGAAGATGTTTGGCTATTCCACTGCGATTCGCTCTCTTACAAAGGGGCGCGCATCGTATTCGATGGAAACAGATAGTTTCGATTTGGTGCCTGCTACGGTACGCGAGGAGCTTCTTGCTCTTTGAGGCTAAAAGGGCGCATCATTTGCCGAAATCAGCGGGATTTGGTATACTTCAAAAAGAATTCAACTAAATTAAAGAAAGCGAGAAAATCATGGGCGAGGTAATTGGAGCTGGAGAACTTCACAAGGGTGTGAAACTTCTTATCGATGGTGAACCGTGGGAAATTACGGAATTTGATTTCTCGAAGCCGGGTAAGGGTCAGGCCATCTATAACTGCAAGCTCCGCAATATGATGACGGGCGGCGGCATGAGCAAGAGCTATCGTTCCGGCGATAAGTTCGAGAAGCCCGAGCTCCTTCAGATGGGCGTTACATACTCCTACGACGATGGCCAGGCTTTCGTCTTCACGGACGACAATTTCGAAGAAATTCGTGTCAGCTACGATGTCATGGGCGACAAGAAGTACTTCCTCATGGACGAGATGGAAGTTAAGGCGCTCTTCTTCAACGAGAAGGTTATCGGAGTCGATCTTCCCCAGCTCGTCGAGCGCAAGGTCATCAAGGTTGAGCCTGGCGTCAAGGGCAACACGGCTTCCGGCAAGGTCACCAAGCCTGCGACGGTTGAAGGCGGTTATGTGCTGGCAGTGCCTCTTTTCATCAACGAGGGCGATGTTATCCGTATCAACACTGAGTCCGGCGAATACAACGATCGCACGGCGACCAAGTGACAATGTCCCGCGAACGGCTTGAACGCGTAGCGGCGGCTTTGCGCCGCCGCGGTTACGATACGGCGGTCGCGGCAACTTCCGCTGAGGCGAAGGCTGAGTCTCTCGCCGAGGCGGAAAGTTTTTCCACTATAGGGTGGGGCGGGTCTGAAACCCTCAAGGAATCGGGAGTGCGCGCCGCGCTTGAATCGTGCGGTAAAGAGATTCTTGATCATCGCACCGATTCCGAAATTTTCTTTCTTAGTGCCAATGCGATGACGGAAGATGGTATCATCGTAAATATTGACGGCACAGGGAATCGCGTTGCGGCTTCGATTTACGGCCCTAAGCGCGTGGTATATGTCGTGGGGCGCAACAAGATTGTATCTGGCGGTGTAATGGAGGCAATGCGCAGAGCGAGAAATTTTGCCTCGCCTCCAAATTGCCGCCGCCTTGGTCGTGCCACGCCTTGCGTAGAGACAAAGTTGTGCGCCGATTGCGATTCGCCTGATCGCATCTGTAAGGTAACGGTGGTTTTCGACCGTCCTCCGACGCGTACGCCAACCAAGGTGATCTTGGTCGACGAAGATCTCGGTTACTGATTTTTCCGTGGCCGTCTCTCTTGATTTCGAGAAAGCCGCCGGCGATCCTGCAATCGGGGTCGACGAGGCAGGCAGAGGTCCTCTTGCCGGTGCAGTTTATGCAGCGGCAGTTTCCGTTCCGTTAGAGCTTGCGGAGAAATTGCTTGATGGAGAATGGAGCGCAGTAAATGATTCAAAGAAGCTTACTCACGCTCGCCGCGAGGCGCTTGCGGAAAAGATAAAATCCACACCTGGGTGCAAGTGGGCGATTGCAAGCGCAAGCCCAGAGGAAATCGATAAGCTGAATATTTTAAGAGCCACTCATCTTGCGATGAAGCGTGCAGTTGATATGCTTCCGCCGGGTAATGTGCTTGTTGATGGTTTGCCTGTTGCGTTGTTGGAAGGGTCGGTGAATGTTATTAAGGGAGATGCAAAATCTCTTCTTATTGCAGCAGCGTCGATCCTTGCAAAAACTGCTCGTGATGCTGATTGTTTGCGTCTTGAAAAAGAGTATCCAGGCTATGGCTTTGCCAAGCACAAGGGCTATCCAACAAAGGCGCATATCGAAGCGCTTTCAAGGCTTGGCCCATGTCCTGAGCATCGGCGTAGCTTCGCTCCAGTGGCGCAGCCGGAGCTGGGGCTTTGAGAAATTGATGGAAGGGAGATTTTGCCGTGTCTTGTAAAGTGATGGGAATAGTCAATGTAACGCCGGATTCGTTTTCCGACGGAGGGAAATATTTTACTCCTGAAGAGGCTGTAAGGCGCGCGGTAAATCTTGCATCTGAAGGCGCGGCGATGATTGATATTGGCGGAGAGTCGACAAGGCCTGGATCTACACCTTTAGATTGGAGTGAAGAGTGGGAGCGGGTAGAAGGTGTGTTGAAAGCTCTTGTTGAGCGAGGCCTTATGGGAGCAGATGGCAAGCGCATTTCTCTTTCGATCGACACATATCACCCGGAAACAGCCGCAAGGGCGGTTGAGTGTGGGGCGGATATGATAAACTGCGTGTATGCCGAGAGTGCTCCTGAGATGGTTGAGATTGCTCGAGGCGCTTCCAAGGAAGTTTCTCTTGTTCTTCCGTATTCTTGCAGGACTTTAAAGTCGCTTTCTCAGGCATCTAAGCCGTTTGTGTATTTTGATCCAATGATTGGCTTTGGCGGATCGCGTGAGGAGGATATTGAGCTTTTGCGTTCAATTCGTGAGGCGGCAGCGCAGGTTCCTGTTCTTGTAGGGGCGAGTCGCAAGAGAGTGATTAAACGCCTTGTTGGCGTAAAGACGCCAGGCAAGGATATTGCTGGAAATCTTGCAGTAGCTGTTTGGGCTGCTCTTTCTGGCGCAAGCGTTGTGCGAGTTCATGATGTAAAAGAGACTGTGCAGGCGCTGCGAGTCATTGATATTTTACGCGAAGAAGGTAAGAGAGGTTTGTGATGAAGTATACTTTTGATTCAAGGGCCATTGAAAAGGGCGATTGCTTTATTGCTCTTAAGGGCGAAAAAGTTGACGGGCGCGATTTCATTCCTGATGCGCTTGAGCGTGGAGCTGTGGAGATAATAGAAGGGTTGGAAGCTCTTCAAGCAAAGGCTCGCGAGAAGCGTGCGCGGCTCAAAGCGAAAGTTATTGGACTTACGGGATCTGCGGGCAAGACTACTACGAAGGAAATTCTTCGCGCATTTCTTTCTTCTGTTGGTAAGACATATGCCACGCAGGGAAATTTCAATAATCACATTGGACTTCCGTTGACGATTTTGAACTGCCCAGATGATGCGGAGTTTCTTGTCCTTGAAATGGGAACAAATCACCCTGGAGAAATTGCGGCATTATGCGACATTGCAGAGCCTGATGCAGGGTTGATTACAGGGATTGGAACGGCGCATCTTGAGTTCTTCCTTACGCGCGAGGGAATTGCGCGCGAGAAGGGGACGCTAGCTGAGCGCGTCAAAACATTCTGTGTTTATCCGCAGGAAGACGACTTTGCATCTGTGTTGAACGGTATGTGCCGCGAGGGAGTTGCTGCGAGTGCGTCAATCGAAGGGCTTCTTGAAGGGGTTGAGTTTAGTGCGCCGCATTTCGCATCAAACGCAGCTCTCGCGTATACGGTTGCTTCGCGTTTCGGTGTCACGAAGGAAGGTGCGCGCGCATCGCTTGAGGGATTCTCGCTTCCTGGTGCGAGGTGGAGGATCACGGAAAAGTGGGGAGCGACATTCATTGATGACACATATAATGCCTCTCCTGATTCGATGATTGCCGCGCTTGATGCTTTGGCTGCGGCCAAATGTGATGGCAGAAGAATAGCAGTGCTGGGGGATATGTTTGAGCTTGGTGGGGATAGCTTGGCATTACACCAGAAAGTTTTTGCTCATGCGATGAAGCTTGGATTTCATCTTGTAATAGGAGTTGGCGAGACGAGTTACAAGTGCTTGTGCAATCTTGTTTATAAAGATGTTGCTTCGCTTAAGAAGCGTTTCCGTGTAGATGTTTCTGCTGGCGATCTTGTGCTTCTAAAGGCATCGCATGCGATGGAACTTGGCTCATTGATTGCGTAATTCGGAAACTGATTAGATGCAGAAAAGCGACATTTCTACAACTTTTTTCTACAACTCCTATGAGAACATTTGTCAATATGCAAAATCGCTTTGGCGATTTCCGCATCAATCCCCAGTGCTTGATATAAGTCTTTCTCCTATTCGCAATGTTGGCCGCCATTGTTTCGAGGCTTAATTGACCACTTGCATTTTATAATCCATCCTTGCGGGGGTGCTACCTAAGCAACGCACTCGAGGTGCTGTTGTAGTGCCGCACTCACCC
>JAGBWQ010000028.1 GCA_017629735.1 Kiritimatiellia bacterium | reverse complement strand
CCATTCGTTCCTTGGATTGCATTGTATGGAGTTTTGCCTCTAACAGTAAGATTAAATATTCCTTTTTCGCTCTCTAAAAGTTCATATCCCTTAAAGCTCTCATCAAGAGCAAATACGACGCGATACGAGCCGACTGTCGAAGGGAAAAGTGAGTTTGTTGTAGAGTCGTAAATATTTACATAATTTGTAGATGCCCAACCTTCAGCCAAAACACCATTGTAGATGACATCTGCTTCACCGCCTTCATCAATTGCAAGAGGAGCAAATGCAGGGTAGTCTAACCAGTAGTTAACTTTAAGGCCGTCTTTGACGACGAGACTATTTGTACAGAACGCGGGAAGAGCAAGAGTTTGATACTCTGTCTCGAGCCATTCTTTTGTGCGAGGAACACGAGAGAGACGGTATTCGTCAATGGCACCGTAAAGCGATGCGTAAGTTGTATTGGTAGATGGAAGATTACCAAATCCAACATCATAAGAAAGATTGTCGTTAAGAGGATTTATAGCTTGGGAAGAATAATTAAATGTGCTTCCACCTTTTTCGATACCAAATATCGCGGCGCTACTGCCATCGTATGTGGCACCAAAATAGACCCAGGTTCCTATAATAGAACTTGAAGATATCTTGCCATATCGCCCTGCGCCGTTTGCATCGAAAAGTGTTAAGCCTTTAAGCTCGTTATTTACATCGGTCGAACGGAAGACATGGGCACCAAAATCGCCAGCGCCTTTATCAATACGCGCGGCAAAAGGCCAAACTTCACCACCTCCTATGCCATTTCGCGCAGGAAGTCCAGTTGCATTCATCCAGCCTGAAATCGTAAGTTTGCCACCAAACGCGAGTGAAGCATTATTTGAAACTACAAGGTGGCATCCGCCTCCAATTGCTTGCTGAGTTTCAATCTGACGAGCTGAGCCTAAGACGCCCTTTTGAGAAATCATTTTAGCTGTAGAAGATTGCAGAAGATTTCCATTTGCTGGCCAGGCATGGTTATTATTGCCAGAAGAATCTCGCGAATAAGTACTCCCCGCAGTTGTCCCGACAATCTCTTCGGAGAAGTGCCAAACACCTGCATACTCGCCCCAAACTTCTTCTGGTGTGTATCCTGGAGGCATCACACCTTTCTTTAGCGCCCAATACATTCTAATCGGCGCATTGTTCGTTAAAACATTAAGCTTAACCCAAACATAAGACTCGCCAGTAATATCCCACTTATCAACTTCGTAAGGAAGAGAATTTTCGCCCTCGTCCATAAAGACGAGTTGCTCGCCAGTTAAACCTGCTCTGCTATAATAAAAGCCGCGCATTCTCTCTTCGCTAATGCGCACCAAGAGAGGGAAATTTGTAAGAGGCTCGCTCCCAGTATACCCTTGCACGCGAATATCGACATAGTCGCGGAAGATTTTATCTGGGTCGCTCCAGATAGAGAATTTTACAATCTTCTGCGCACCAAGCCAGTTGTTGGATTCTCTAACAGTCGCTCTTACAAAATGGACACCAACATTAGTAGGCTGATTTTCTGTCCACGGACCTTGCTCGCTTTGAGAATATTCTATGCTCGGCTCTCCGGGAGAAGCCCAAAGAGCTTCTGCTCGAACGGGATGCTCAACTGGATTTTCCTCGGCTTTCCAGCTTCCAATTTTTAAAGTAGTAATAGTATTTTCAGCCTTAGCGATAGACCAGTTGACTGTTATGTTTTCTTTTGAGCCATTTTGCCAAGTATAATTTTCAAGATCTTTGAGCTCAAAAACGGCTTTATGTTCGCCTGCTGCAGTCTGGGCTTTTAGACCCTGCTTCATCTCATACTTATCGAGATCTGAAGAATCTTCAATACCGGTTTGCAAAGTTCCTTTGTACTTAAGACCTTCTACTGCAACAGGTGGCGCTACGCGATAAGGAACAATCTCCCACTCAAATGAAAGAACTTGAGTTGTGCCATCTTGCCATACAAAATTCTTTATGCTTGCATTTGGATTTTTAAGTGTCGCATAAAAAACATACTTGCCAACATTCGTTGCATTCGTGCTTCCTGAAAGAACTGCGTATTCTTCCCACCCTGCAGTTTTAATTGAGATTTTTTTCTCCTCATTGCTATACTCAAAAGAAGAAGATTCAACCTCAAGGGGCGCTACCTTTTTAGATGCAATTGTCCACCTAATTTCAATGCTTTCTACT
>JAGBWQ010000027.1 GCA_017629735.1 Kiritimatiellia bacterium | reverse complement strand
CGATCATCCCATTTGTCAAAGTCCGGGAACCGCTCAAGTGCCGAATATACCTGAGGGTACTGTATTTGAAGGCAGACAAGGGCAAACGTAACATCTTTCCACGCCTTGAAATCGGCCTCATCCTCTTTTGTCTGAGTCCGGAGTATGAGCAGCCAAATAAGTGAAAGCGTGTTGATGAGCCTTTTCAACGAACGGGGGTTTGTTCCGACAGATGCAAGCGCGTATGCCGTCAACGAATCGCAGAGAGTTTTATCTGCCTTCTCCTCGTTGTTAAGATATCCAATCGCCACAAGCGAACCAATGAGAAAGTCATCAATCTGATATGACCCCACCGGCATCTGAAATGGCAGCTGGATTATTTTGTCGAAGAACGAACGGAACTCGCGCTCGTTCTCGGGCGTCATCGCACCGAACTTCGGTTTCAACCCCTTCACCACCACACCATAGTCGATGGCAAGAACGAAGATGCAGTTCTCAAGATCAAAGATGTTCTTGAGAAGCTCCAGAATCTGAACCGCGACTGGCGGATCTATGCGATCGAGGTCATCGATGAAGAAAAGAAAACCGCGCTTCCCCTTGTCCTTGTTGTTATCAATCGCATTCTTGACCAGTCGCGCAAGTTCATCCTTGAGGTCTTCCACACTTGATTTGTATGGCGCTGGTTCCCCGGCACTCAATTCCTTTACAATTCTCTCGGCGTCGACGCCACTGTACTTCTTGAACAAATCCGAGAACACACCGCCGCCAATGCGGGCAATCTTGCGAAAGAGCGACTTCCTCTCCTCTTCGGTCGTCTTAGCATCTTCGGCAACCTGCCCGATTATCCCATGAAGAATGTTTCTGATAGCTTCCTCCGCATTGGACATAAGCGCGTACTGCCATGTGTTGATCCATACGCCAAGGTACAGCGCGCCCTCCTTATCGACAAGGCTGGCCTCCAGCGCATTCATGAGCGAGGTCTTGCCGCTGCCCCATTCGCCCTGCAGTGCAATCGTAAGCGGGGACTGCGCATTCGCGATGAATTCTGTCAATGCACTTGCGTACGCCTTCATGTTGAGACGATCTTCATTCGCCTTCGCAGGCTGGTCTATCACGTTCGATGTCATCTGCTGCAACCTTCCATCCCCCTATTGATTTGACACCGGCAAGGGTAAGAGAGGGCGCACCCCCTGCCGGATTCCGAGTGAGGCCCGCGAAAGCCCTGTAAGAAATCACGAAAGGAGATGCGCCCAGATGGACGCACCCACCGAATCGCGGCTCTTACAGTTGAAATTCGCGGTTTCACTCGAGCCAACAATGCGATAAACGCAAAGCTGTTGTTAACAATATTATGGCAAATTTCCCCGTCACATAACAGAGAAATCTGCGCATATCGCATTTTTCGCCTTGCGCCTCCTCCCGTGAAAACTCTCATGCCAAACATGTAGCAAAATTTGTGCCAATGCAAAATATGCCACAAAGACGGCGATTTTTCGCTCAAAATCTGAGCACTGGTAAAAATCAGAACAGACTTCAGTTAACTCAGCAAAGCAAAAAACACTCCAGCGCAGGCGAGGATATCGTCAAGGGCGTCGTGGCTGTTGGTGCCGTCGATGTTGAGCTCTTCAATCAGGTTTGCGAGCGAGTAGCTGTCCAATCCCGGGCGCAGGTGACGGGCGAGCGCGAGCGTGTCGCATGTTTCGATGCCGTCCGGCGCAAAGCAGAGATCGAATTTTCCGCACTCCTGATTGAGCATCCGCATGTCGAACTTGTTGTTGTGCGCCACGAGCAGCGCATCGCTTCCCAGAAACTCGAAGAACTGGCGCATCGCCTCTTCTGGCGCAAGGCCATGCTCCGAGAGGAAATCCACCGACAGCCCATGCACCCCTTCCGACCACGGGTTCATCTCGCAAGTAGGGCACACGTAGAGCGCAAGGGTTCGCGACAGCTCTCCGCGCACATACTCGGCGGCGGCGATCCGGCAGATTTCGTCCCAGCGCGAGCAGCCGGTCGTCTCCGTATCGAAAACGACCACTCGTCCACCTGTCGCATACTGGCGAAACTTTTCCAAGTTGGTTTCGCTAATTCTCATGCAGACCTTAAAGCATCATTCGTGCCAATACTTACCCGCGGTCCTGCGTCCTCTGCGATCTGTGCGTAAACTACACTACAGGATCGCCGCAGAAATCACGTCGGCCGCAGTCACGGCAAAAATCGCGCACCCTCTTGCGACTTTCGCTACGCGAAAGCTCCTCGCTGCGCTCGTCGGGGAACCTGACGGCTTCGCCGCAGGTGCATTTCGCCAGACGGAGTCGGACTGCTCGACGAGCGGTACGACGAGCGCGGGGTCGTCGGTCAGGACGCCATTCTCGAAGTTACGCTTGCGCTCAGACTTCGCGCCCATCCCGGAACCAGTCAAGTTCGCCGATCCGAAATACGCCATCATGCCATCAACAATGATACACTTAAAATGAACTCGCGGGCAAAGCATCCGCTCGGGCTCTTGCGACCGCTGCGCGGCTCATTCGCTTCGCTCATTCGGCCAACCTGATCGCCTTCGGCGACAGGCGAATCCCATCGCCGTCCAGAGCGTCGGATAGCGATCAAAGTCGTCACACCAGTTAGGGCCAGAATCCTTCGCATGAATGAGCCGCACCTCAACGCCGCGCTTCACCATCCCGTCCAGCACCTCCAAGAACGGCACCATATCACGTCCGCTCGGCACTCGGCTTGCGCCTCGGCTATCCCCTCGCTTCGCTCGGCCCTTACTACGTTCGGCGGGTATCGCATCGACATACATGTCCTTGATGTCCGCGGTCGCGATCCACAACCGCACCTTCGCCTGCGGCACAATATCGCAGACGACGGATTCATAGACAGAGCGATTGGAAAGGAAGGTGGTCATAACAATCAATTATTCAGCCTATGAAGGACAATCTTTTCCAGATTGTCAATTGCCAAGCCCTTGCAAAAACCTATGTTCATTGCCATGAGTGCACATCGCTCTCTTTTGCAGTTCTGCATAGTGACATCAACCACATCTTCCAGCCAAGAAGGATAGCTGTTTGGTTTCATCATCGACTTCAAGATTTTGACGATCTTTTCTGTTTCTTCGATCTCTGAATAAAGAGCTAACGCACGTTCAAAGACGCGCCCCAAGCATTTTTTACCGTTAGCAGGATCTTCCTCTACTGCCCTATTGACAAAGGATTGGTAATCACATCTTTTCTTACCACTTTGTATGATTGAGTCGACAATTCGCGTCTGAAGGTCCTGTCGTTCCTCTCCAATCGGAGATAGCCCAACGGCAAGAGACAACAGTTTGGGTTTCAAATCAACAAATATCTCGTCGGTAGGCAACCCAAGCATATTCATTGTTCTGACGTGAACGAATGCATCGATCTCGACTCTGCATTTCTGCTCTACCTCGGCCACGAAATCGCCAACATCAGTCTGTACAGACAATACGAGGAATTGGGCGTTCAGCCCAGCCGTCACTTCATCCTTCGTCTTACCGAGCGAAAGTTCGCCCAACGCTTCAGTAAGAACATTCTCCGCAATCAGCGATCCTTTCTCCGTTCCAGCAAACTCAATCAAGCTGTCCTCAAGATCAAACCAATCAAGTTTGAGTTTCGCACTCCGCTTGATCCTCTCCAATACATCACCTATTTCCATAGTCAGTACCCTTTCTCATTCCTTTGCTTTGGTCTTACACATTACATGTAGCAACATCCATCTACACGCGATGGCCTGCTTTTTATCGAGGAACCGGCTTGTAGCCATGTTTCACCAGTACTTCAGAATACAACTTAGCAGAGAGAGCAAAATTTCTAGCAACATTCCAAATAACATCATGCCCTGATCCATTACATCTAAACGTGGACAAAAGCTTCGCACCTGCGGCAAAAAAGAATCCTGCATTGTTTTCTGGCTGGCCATACTGTTCATATCCATTAGATTTCAAATCATTCATTACATCATTGTATTTGGGTAAATCACGAGCCTGACAGATACCACCATAAACAATACTTTTTGATTCTGCCTCCCCTACCAAATTCAAATTCCCGCAATTCATGTGTATTCGCACCCTTATAGGACTACCATTCGGCGCAATGACATCCCTCTCTGCTATCACAACATTATACCACCTGCCAATACTTGAATAGTCAAACATCTCTCCACATTCTAACCTGTAATGCATAATTGTCCGCCCATATGGGTATGGGTTGTTCTTAAGCATCCATTTCAGTTCTTCCGCCAGATCATACGAATCAAGCATCGGATTGGATTCCCAAAGAATCTGTTTAACCGTTCGAAGAACGGAAATAGTTTCTTCTGACCCAACATCTTGATTCTTCTCAAGATTAGACAAAAATTCTTTACAAGTTTTATAAGCAGCACTATCATCTTGGCACATGAAAATAGATTTGAATTTAGTCACTATTCGAGAACACTCCTCTATTGTCCTGGTACGCGTCCCAGACCATGACTCAAGAATGTCTATATACGCAATTAGCGAAGAAACCATAACACCTGCCCCATACCGTAAATTTCGTAAAACATCATCTTTGAGCCATGGAACAATTTGTTCCCTATAAGAGCTAACCGTCACAAGGCTTGCATGGGAGTCGTCAACAACAGAAGCCATTCCCGGATTCTCCAATGAATCAATTCTACGTAGATAGAGACATGTCAATCTGTCTTCTGTAACCGAATACTTATTCTTGACGCTTTCAATATAGTCATGGAGCTGCCCATCCCCATCGCGAGCGTAACAGCATTTATTCTCAATAATTAAAGCCGCATTCTTACCATTGCTCTTACACACTACCAGAACATCAACAGGACGTCCATCGATATGCTCTTCTCGCGAGATATGAATGGATTTGCAAGAAAAGTCCCAGATATTCGTATCAATTGAGAGACGCCGCAGAAAAGATTCCAGGAATGGCAACCGTCCACTCACCTCATATGACAACAGGCGATAGAGTATCTCAGAATGCCGAAACTCATGAAGTGAAGCGGCCTCGAATAGATTGTATTCCTCATTAGGCACTATGACATGATATTCTGTCATGAATTTTTTAATCTTGTTTTCGGGAGTCATTTCAACCTTCTCTTTCTTTTTTATACTACTTTTACACACATATCACAACACTCCCATAGCTCGCAATCGCTGCTCGAACTCATAATCATCTTCGCACGGCACATACTTGCCATCAATGACTGCGCAAAGCTGCCCGTCATGAAGCTCATACTCGAAATCCGCAGAAAGCGCACCCTCACGCCCATTGAGAGCCTCATCGCCATCAGGATTATCAAGAATCGTGAAGCCGACCGAGCTTGCATTTTTATCAATACAAATCCTCTCGCCCTCTTCATAATCATTAAAATCCATATCATACGAATATATGCAACCT
>JAGBWQ010000026.1 GCA_017629735.1 Kiritimatiellia bacterium | reverse complement strand
TAAATACCCTCGACGCCATGACGAACGGAAGGCCTGCGCTGAAGATAATATTCAAGCACATCTGCGCTGGACGAGAAATCCCTGAGGAACCTACGCGTCGAAGAGGCATAATCGCCAAGCTCTTTGAACTTACCAAAGATCGCGGCAAACATCACAACCGAGCCTGCAATCTGCGCAGCCACAATTCCTTGACCCATCAGATTGGAGCCAAGAAATCCGTCAATAAGAGAACCTGCAATAAGCGTCATTTTCAAGCGTTCCTTTCGTTGTTTTCAAATTGTGCAAAATCTTCTGCTTTGTCTTTGCGCCTCACTATGCCTTCTCTCGGCTCAGCTTCTGGCGGAATGACAAGAGGCTCAAGCGGAGCATCATCTCCCGGCAGCGCCTCCCACGCGGCAGAATAAATTGGAAGCCCCTGCTCGCGGAACATCGTCTCAAACTCCGTCCAAACTTCTGGAGGGCGAGGCATTGAAGGGACGCGGCAAAATCTCGTATCGGTTGAGAAGCCCTCGCAGACCTCCTGAAAATATTCAGCGTGATCTGTCGCAAACTCCATCTTGCCGCCGATCTCAAGACGCTTCCAAAGAGCAGTGCGGAAGAGCGGCCCGAAAAGCCTGTGCGAATGATGTTTTTTCTTCGGCCAAGGGTCGGGGAAAAACACATAGACGCGCCGCGCGTGGTGCGCAGGCAAAAGATAGTGGAATGTGTAAAGAGCTTCAAGGCGCAACACCTTGGCATTCGTTATGCCAGCGCGTCGGCACTTGCCGTCAAAGAGGCGCACCCTCTCGAGCATGCGCTCAATACCAAGAAAATCGCAATCGGGATTCTGCGCCGCGCGCGCCGTAAGAAACCGCCCTTTGCCGCAGCCCACTTCGATTTCAAGAGGACGATCAAGATTAAGCGGCAACGGGTGCGTAATGTCGCGCACCCTCATGATTGCATCTATTTCAACTTCGCTATTCATTGGTCTAAAAGTATATCAAACTTTACTCGGAAACTGCCTCAAGAGAATCGAGGTCTATTACTCCTTCAAAGACAAGCTTCACGGGGCCTGTCAGAGTGACGGACGAGAAAGTGTTTCCATCAAATTCTCCGTCGACCACAAGCTCGTACCCTTCGGCAGTTTTGACCTGCACTGGGAACGAAAGCGAGTAGCGCGCAACACCGACGCACGCCGCCGCCACAGAGCCTGTGCCACACGCGCCTGTTTCTGCTTCAACGCCGCGCTCGTATGTTCTTATCGAAACACGATGCGGCGGACGGTAGGAAACAAAATCGACATTCGTGCCAAAAGGAGCGAACTCATCTGAAAGACGAATTCTTCTTCCCTCGCTTTCAACATCTGCCTTGGCGAGATTCTCAACAACCTCAATCTTGTGCGGCACGCCTGAATTGATGAAATCTCCCTTAAGATCCTTAGGGTCGGGCATCCACACTTTAACTTGCGCCTCATCGAGAATTTCTGCATCGACCACACCAGCTGGCGTTTCGAAGCACATCACCTTCCCCTTCGCCGCGCCCGTGAGCTTGGCAAACGCGGCAACGCAACGCGCTCCATTTCCGCAAAGCTCAGCTTCAGAGCCATCGGGATTAAAGAAGCGCATTCTAAAATCAGCTTTCGAAGATGGCTGAATAACGATAACGCCCTCACTCCCTACGCCCGTCCTGCGAGCGGCCATCGCCGCTATTCTTCTGCCATCGCAAGGAAAATTTCCTTCGCGGTCATCGATCATAATAAAATCGTTGCCCGCTCCATGCATTTTAGCAAACTTTACTTTCACCAGAGCCAACCTCCTCTTGGGCGTGGAATTTCCTCGCCTTTTGTAAGCCGTATAAGATCCATCAGCACTGCAAAGGATTCATCGAGAACGACATCATCGAGTTTCCTTGCCTTGCGCCTCCTTGAAACTTCTTCCTCGCCACCTTCTTCCTCGTCAAGCTCACGAAGTTGCCTATCGGCAGCTGCCATCTCGCGGCGAGCAGAATACTCAAGCGACACTTCCTCGCGATCTGCAAGTTTCTTCATGCCGACAACATTTAGCATGTGCTTCTTGTAGCGCTCATTCGTCGAAAGCCTTTTTTCAGAAAGCGAACGAAGCGTAGGAACATAATCGTGCATATTCCAGCAAAGCTTGTAATCGTCTGGAGCGATCCTTGAAAACGGAAGAGCGTATGTAAGCTTATCCTCTCCAATGTCGAGCGAATCGAGAAGCGATGAAAGATGAATATCAGCCGCAACGCCCTCGAGCTGCGTAGACCTTCCATCAACGCGATAGAAACGCGCAGTAGTAATCTTGCAAGAGCCGTACTTGTCGGGACCAAGGCCGAGCACCGTCTGAACCGTGCCCTTGCCGTGCGTGCGAACATCGCCCAAAACAACTGCTCTTCCAGTGTCCTGCAAATGTCCTGCCACAATCTCCGACGCGCTTGCGCTTGCGCGGTCAGTCAAAACAACGAGCGGCAAACGAAACGCAACTGGATTGCCAGGCGGAATCGGAAGGCTTCCTGCCGAGCGCGCATCACGGATTTTCACAACAGGCCCATCGGGAACGAAAAGCGAAGAAAGAAGCACAGCCTCACGGAGAGAGCCGCCGCCGTTGCCTCTAAGGTCGAGCACCATTCCCTTTACTCCAGCAGCATTAAACTCACCAATGTACTTTACAACATCCATCGACGAACTGCGAAAGCCTGGATCTGACGGGCGCTTGTCCATCGTTCCGTAGAAGCTTGGAAGATGCACATAGCCAAGGCGATTTGTAACGCCATTAAGCGAGACATTCTCAACGCGCCCCGTTGCCGCCTGATCTTCAAGCTTAATTTCGTCGCGCACAAGATCGATAAGCTTCCTTGTCGTTCCGTCTGGATCGGAGCGCGGGATGATTTCGAGAATAACTTTCGTTCCCTTAGCGCCGCGAATCTTGCGGATAGTCTTGCGCATCGGCTGCCACATCACATCTTCCATCTCGCCGCCGTCTTGCTGAACGCCGACAATCTTATCGCCGCTCTTAATGCGCCCATCTCTATCGCAGGGACTGCCCGGAAGTATCTCAATAATCTTTAGTGCGCCATCGTCCTGCGTAAGAGTAGCGCCGATACCGCAAAGCGTGAGATTCATTTCCATATCGAAATCTTCGCGCGTTGTCGGGCTCATGTAATCTGTATGCGGATCGTATGCGCGGCAGAACGCAGAAAGATAGCGCTGCAAAACAGTCTCCTCATCTGGCTCCATCATCACCATCGCGTATTGGCGATATTTCTTGATAAGATCAAGCGACGCTTTCTTGGCGCGCTCTTCTAAGGTCAACTTCTCCTTCGCAGAAGAGGAATCCGCGCTTTCAGACTTATTCGTTGAAGATGCCGCCTCTTGAGCATTGAGCTCCTGATTGATGCACACGCTCAAAACTTCGTTCTTCATGCGCCTGCGCCAATGATCTTCTGCCTGCGCCTTGTCATTCGGCCACGGAGCATCTTTGCGGCGAACGCGGTATGTCTCCTCGATGGAGAAATCGAACTCGCCCTTCTCAAGCAAATTCGTCGCAAACTGAAGACGTTCAGAAAGGCGCTCAATAAAGAGATTGTGGACGGCATACCCAAACGAAACATTGCCAGCCTTTATTTCATCGTCGAGCTTTTCGAGACGCGCAGAGAACGCGTCAAGATCGGACTTGAGAAATACGGAATGGTCGAAGTCGTAGTAAGTGACGAGATTCGTCCAAGCGCGCCTTGAAATTTCGTCGTCAGCCATGCGCTGAAGAACATGAACTTTCGGCAATGTATCTGCGAGGCGCTTTGCAATGCGCCCGTCGTAATTCCTCGGCTTCAAATCGGCTACGCACGAAAGCGCCGCGCCGATAAGAACCAAGACCGTTAAGTATCTACACATCTGCATCTATACTCCCAATAACTCTACGGCAAACACTCAGCCATTTTCCATGAGACACACTAAACGATCGAGCTCTGCAGGAGGCAAGATCACTCGATTCGTGGAGAATCCAGTTTTAATGTAATCAGAATTGATAACAACAACGCCTCTTATTTCAGCAACCTTCGCCTCAAAAGTATTTGAAGCAAAAACCAAAACAGGCGTTACTGTTCCGCTCCAGCCGTGCTTCGCGAGCTGCTGCTTGACTGCCTCGGCTTCCTTTAGCGCCTGCGAAAGAGGATTCCTATCGGGAAGCTGACCATCAAGAAGGATATGCCCCTCTTCAATCGTCACGCGACCGCGCCAGAATTTCGTCTCAATCGAAAAGACGCCAGCCGGCCCTGCCACGACATGATCGACATGCCTTCCGCATGCGAGAAAATCGTTAAAGACATGGTAGGCATCGGGAAGATTTTTAAGAATCCCAGCTACGCGCTCTTCGCCCCTCGCGCCCTTGTAGAATCTTTCAACATGGCGCAACCCTTTAAAGAATGTAACCCAGCACAAAATTGCCGAAGCGACAAAAAGAAGGCCTCCCGCATACATGTTAAAGAAAAGAAGCCCAACAGAAAGCCCAACTAAAAAGACACCTGTGAAAAGTGGCCACAATCCTAAGACCGTGCCTTTCACTCGCGCCCATTCTCCAGCAACTCCATACACCTTGGCCATATTCTTCAACCTTCCTTACGCTGTACGCTTGAAGAGTTTCCTAAAAATTCTTTTGTCTTGGCAACAATCGAATCAACATCAAGCCCATACTTTTTCTCAAGCTCTCCGCAAGTGCCATGCGGAATAAATGAATCGGGCCACCCAAAGCGCAAATCTGCGCCAATCGTCTCACCGAACCCGCCTATGAGAGCGCCATTCTCAATCGAGATAATCGCCATTCCTTCGCGGCGCTGACGAGCTAACGAATCAGAATCAAAAGGCTTAAGCGTGCGAGCATACACAACCTCACATTCGCCAAGCGCATCAGCAACTGCTTGCGCCTTTGCAACGCAATCTCCCGTCGCCCAAATCGCACAGCGCGGCGAAGACGAAGGCTTGTGAATTTCAACACACGAAGGAGCTTTTCCACGCGGATAGCGAATAACCGTAGGCCCGTCACGCAAGAGAGCTTCCTTTAAAAGCGCCTTTAAATCTTCTTCGTCCTTTGGCTGAACAATCGTAAGAGACGGCAAGCTCTTCAGCATCGCGTAATCATAAAGCCCCTGATGAGTGACACCATCAGATCCGACAATACCTGCTCTATCGACGCAAATAACAACGGGCTGCTTAGATATGCAAATGTCGTGCATTACCTGATCGACCGCCCGCTGGAGGAATGTCGAATAAACGGCGACGAATGGACGCAATCCGCCTGAAGCAAGGCCTGAGGCAAAAGAAAGAAGATGCCCTTCGCAAATTCCTACATCCCGGAAGCGATATGGAAATTCTTTGGCGAATGAAGAAAGCCCCGTGCCATCTTTCATTCCAGCAGTAAGAGCTACAATCCTTTTGTCTTCGCGCGCAAGATCTAAGAGAGCTGCGCCGAATGCATCAGACCAAGTCCTCATATCGGATGATGGCTCTTCAAAATGAGGCGCGACTCCATGGTGGCGAACAGGATCTTCCTCGGCCGGCGCGTAGCCCTTGCCTTTTTTCGTGACGACATGGAGCAGCACTGGACGATCTTCCGATTTTGCCGCGGCGAGCGCAGAAGAAAGCGCCTCAAGATTATGCCCATCGACCGGCCCCATATAATGAAAACCAAACTGTTCAAACCAAAGGTCGCCAAGAAGAAGAGACTTTAAAATACTCTTTATGCGGTGGAGCGGCGAATAAAGGAACGAAAGACGAAGCTTCCTGCCAGCTGCTTTGATTGCTCGCTTGGCGCGATTGTACTTTACGCCTGCAGTCAAATGCGCAAGGTACGATGAGAAACTTCCAACCGCACCTGAAATCGACATTCCATTGTCGTTTAAAATTACGATTATCTTGCGCGTAGCGGTGGCGCAATTATTCATCGCTTCAAACGAGTGTCCATTGGCCATTGATGCGTCGCCAATTACAGCAACAACATGTCCGTCATCACCTTTTTGGTCGCGCGCGGCGGCAAGGCCAAGCGCAACGGAAAAGGCAGAGCCGGCGTGGCCCGTTACGGCAGCGTCGGCAGAGCTTTCTTTCGGATCAAGAAAAGGCGAAAGCCCGCCAAAGGAGCGGATCGTACCAAACGATTCATCGCGCCCAGTTAAAATCTTCCAAGCATACGCCTGATGCCCAACATCCCAGACGACGCGATCGCGCTTAAGATCGAACGATTGCGCAAGAGACATCGCAAGCTCAACGGCGCCAAGCGATGACGCCAAATGCCCACCGTTACGGCGCACCGTCTCGATTATCAAATCGCGAATCTCTTCGGAAGTTTTCATCTTGATTTATTTGCCGCCCTTCGCATCTTTGCGCTCAAGCAAAAGAAGAGTGGTGGCATTCTGCCCAAACATCTCTTCACGATCGACGAGATTATATTTCTCCTTGAGCATCTTCCAATATTCCATCTGCTTTTCTACAGGGCGCTCCTTGCACTCCGGCGGATCGATTGCGAATGCGTAGCCAGAGAATGCCGCGATCTTGCAAGGAGCAGAGGAGATAAGTTTCTTCCACTCTTCATCAGAAAGAATCGAGAACGGCCCCATCTCCAATCCGTCAGGCACCTTCCTTCCTGACTCGATTGCAAGATAAAGATCCTGCGTTAAAAGTTCCTTGCCGCCCGGATCAAGCGCCTCAATTCGCCGCGCAACTTCGCGCATCTGAGCAAGCTCAAACTTCTCCTTCTTCAAAGTCCAGAATCTATCCTGCCCATTCGTCGTCCACTTCTCAAGAAGCGGCGAACCAAATGCCGATGCCCAGCACATGCCAAGAACGAGCATAAGCTGAAGCCATTCACGACGCGCAGAAAATGTCGAAACGAAAACGACCGCGGCAGACGCAGCAAAAAGCCCCATCACAGGAACTTGATAATCCTCATACGGAAACGGCGCCAACATCTGAACGAAAAAGACTGCGCCGAAACCAATGGCGGCAACTCCTGCAAGAGAACATTTTTGTGCGCGAGCAGAAAACATCTTTGCAATGCCAAGACCTGCCACAACAAAGAGCGGCAGATACCACCTCACAAGGCGCGAGAAGCTGCCTATCGTCCAGACGGGATCGAATCCGCCGCGCGAGGTATGGTAGCGCTGAGCGGCAACAAGACCTGCGAAAGCTTTCTCATCGAGAAGGAACGGTCCATAGACAAGCGCGAGGGCGCCGAACCCGCCGATACAGAAAGCAACGAGATCTTTATAGCGGCGAGTAACCAAAAGCCAAAGACCTACGACGCAAAGAAGTATGCCAAGTGAAATGCGCGCGCCTGATGCGAACGCGAGGCTTACTCCGGAGAGAAGCGCAAAGAATGAACTCTTGTTAAGAAATGAAAGGAGGAAAAATCCCATCATAACAAAGAGCGACGCAAGAGCGTATGTCTTTGGAATGGCGAGATAGTAAAGGTGATAAAGATTTGAGCCAAGCACAAAAAAGACAATGAGCGCGGCAGCGTTTTTCTTGTCAGCAGGCGCCAACCTTCGAGCAAAAAATGCTGCGAGCAAAATCCCTAAAACGCCAATCGCCAAACTAAAAATTCGCGCGCCAAGAATGCCGCAGCTTTCCCAAACAAAAGTAAACGCCGAATAGACGATCGGCATCAGAGGCCCTTGCGTATAAAAGAAATCGCGATAAGGCAGCTTTCCTTCAGCAACTAAATTGGCGGCATAAAGATACCACCCTTCATCCTGATTTACGCCGCCGATCCACACCGCAGCAAACCCAAGCACCGCAAGCGCGAAAAGCGAAAGCGCGGCAAACACCAATCTATGCCCCTTCATATTCATCAAATCTCCTCTGCCGTTGTCTCGCCATCGCCAATCTCAAGCGAAGGCGTCGCGTCCATTCGCATGGCCGCCTCTCCTTCCACGCGGCGGCGATACATCGCAAGACCAGCAATCATCGCGCCATTGTCGCCAGTATACTTTGGCTTTGCCATGTAAAGCTTAACGCCCTTTTCCGCGCAAAGCTTCGTAAGCTCTTTGCGAATACCAGAATTGAGCGAAACTCCGCCACCTAAAATAAACGCCTTGCGCGGGCGCATGGCAAGCGCCGTTCGCACGCGATCGACAACGGCTCCAACGATAGCTTCCTGATAGCTCGCTATGACATGCGCGGCGGCAGGAGTCACAACCCTTCCGCCATAATCGCGCTCGTCAGGACCTGAGAGCGAAAGCTCTGGGTGCGTTTGAACATAGCGCAAGAGCGCAGTCTTAAGCCCAGAAAATGAAACACAAAGCGCTGCAGGCAAACCCGAAAGCGCGCTCACTCCTTCACGAGGCCTACCTTTGGGGAACGGAATAAGTTCCTTGCCAGGATTTTCCGCAAGAAACGCCGTTGTGATGCGATCGATAACAAGGCCGCCTGGATAACCAAGACCAAGAAGCTTCGCCGCCTTGTCGAACGCCTCGCCTGCGGCATCGTCCAAAGTCTCGCCGATCACCTCGTACTTTCCGTACTTGGGCATATCAACAAGAATTGTGTTGCCGCCAGAAACAACGAGCCCAAGCGCAGGGCACTCTTCACACGGATCGGGGAAGAGCGTCTCTTTATCATCGGAAGGATCGAAAAGGAATGGCGAATGAAGATGCGCCTCAATATGGTTTACGCCAATGAGCGGCACGCCGAGCGACTTTGCTATTCCCTTTGCCGCGTTAACGCCCACAAGAAGCGCAGGCGCAAGCCCAGGGCCGTAAGTTACCGCAACAGCATCAATCTTCCTGTCACCAAGAGCCTCGCCTGCAACTTGGCGAATTTTCTCAACATGTGCACGCGATGCAATTTCAGGAACGACGCCACCATACGGACGATGAAGCGGAATTTGCGTGTAAACGACATTCGAGAGAACCTCCCTGCCATCTCTTACAACCGCTGCAGAGGTTTCGTCGCAACTTGTCTCAATTCCGAGTATATCCACCTTTTAAAACTCCTTCTCCGTGTCTTCTTACCAGAACTTCCACCACGGATTTTCCTTCGGCTTGACACTACTGTCCTTGTAAAGCTCGCGCACGCTCTGTGTGCCGGCCGTAACTGGATCGAGGACAAGGCTTCTGCCGCGAAATTCAAGATCGTTTGGAAGCGACCAAAATTCGCTTCTGACGAAACTGTCTTGGTCGTGCCTATGAAGAACAAATACTTTCCCGTCCTTGCACACGCTAACCTCAGGCTTCGTAGTGCGCAACACCGAACCTAAATCTGTCGTGCGCCACATCTTCGATGGATTCGTATCGCGTGCGCGCAAAAAGAGATGCTCGCCGCGAGAGCGCGGCCAATAGACGAGAGAGAATTCGCGCTGCATTCCGCGACGCGACGAAAACATCTGCATCGCCCCTCCCACCTGAACGCCTTCAACTATATCAAAGACGCGCGGCAATCCTTCGTAGCGCACACCACCATGGACGAGAACTGGCTTTGCCATGTAGCGATTGGCCACGTCGAGCGCGTAGTGATCTGCAAGGAAAACTTCAAGCTTCTGACCTTCGCCAGTCTCAACTGCAAACGACGCGACGAACTCACCTTTGGAGATCTTTTTAAGCTGCGTCTGATCGCTTGTGCGATAAACTTCGATAAAGACGCGGTCGTTCACATTGTAGGAGGCCTTCAAAACTCTGTTCTCACCCTCGCCTGCCCAAACGCGCACCTTGCCGCCAATGCCAACTACATCGGGAGAGAAATTCGCAATATCGAGAACGGCGCGCACTCGCTCGCCAATGATAAAATCAGATGCGTCGAGTTTAAGATCGACTGAGATTTCGCTCGGCGAGGCCGCATGCGAAAATGTCGCCATCAAAAAAGAAGATGCAAAAACGACAGCTGCAAAAAATCTCATTTCGCGCCTCCGCATTCTGTTGGAAGTTCTACGACCAAACCGTCGTATGCGGGAGAAACACAAGTTCCTTCCAGACGGCTCTCCCACTCTTGATGGGTAAGGTCGTGACACATGTGAATAAAATAAGCTTTCTTAGCTGCCGCTTCTTCCACATACGAAAGCGCGCGCGAAAGCGAAAGGTGCGTCGGGTGTTCGCGCTCGCGCAGGCAGTCGAGAATAAGAACATCAACGCCACGAATACGAGAGAGCGTTTCAGGCGGAATGTCGTGGCAATCTGAAATGTACGCCAAAGACGCGCCACCTTTGCGAGGGGTAATTATATAGCCGCAGCAAGGGAAGCCATGCCCGACTAAAATGCGCTCGACATGAGCACCCCCTTCTTCACCATCAAGATCGAAAATATCGGCACGATTGAAAACGACTTGCGGACGATAAAGACCGTTCTTTCCGCCCTCCTCGCCAATGTACGGAAAGATCGCGTGCATTTGATCGGCCGTTTCGTTCATCGCGTGGCAGACTAATGGACGACCTTGTATCCTCCAGGTCCTGCCGTTCGCGCCAGACGAATTAGGATCGCACGGAACTTTGATGCCATTTATCGTATTGAAGCGGCGAATATCATCAAAGCCCGACACATGATCCATGTGCGAATGAGTGAGCAAAACTGCATCGACCTTCGAGATGCCATACTCGATGGCGGCCAAGCGCATCTCGGGAGGAGTGTCGATCAAAAACGAAGCGCCGGCACAGGAGACATAAGCTCCGCACCGGCGGCGACGATCGCGTGGATCAGAACTTGTGCAGGTCTTGCAAGAGCACCCGATCTGTGGCACGCCAACCGACGTACCCGTTCCGAGAAATCTTATGCTAAAACCTGCACTCATTCCAAGACGCCGTCACTTTTTCTCGGGCATCTTGCCGGTCGTGAAATACTGCTCGACTTCCTCAAGCGTGCGACCCTTCGTTTCGGGAAGGAAGAATGCCGCGGTAATGAAGTAAATTACAGTAAAGCCTGCGAGCACGAAGAACACCGTACCGTTGTCGTTCGTTGCGGCGCACCACTTCGGGAACACCGTAGCGATGCCGGCGGAGACGCCCTGGTTGATGATCATCGCAATCGCCATGCCGTTGGCGCGAATACGGGTGGGCATAAGCTCGGTAAGAGCAAGCCACACGCAAACGCCGGGACCGACGGCATAGAAGCCGATGAACATGAAAAAGAAGATTGTCGCGAGAACACCAGTGATCATCGAAGGCGCGACCCATGCCTTAGAAATGGCGAGGAAGATCGTGCCGACACCGCAAAGACCGATGATAATTCCGCTCGTGCCAAGCTTAAGAAGGAACTTACGGCCCTTCTTGTCGACGAGTGCGCAAGCGACGACCGTCATGACGCAGTTCATGATCTTGATGGCAACGTCGGAGATGTTGGCGAACGCGCCCTGCATGCCAGTCTTCTGGAAGATCGTCACCGTATAGTTGAGAACTGAGTTAATGCCCGTCGTCTGGTTGCAGGCGAGAATCACAACAGCGAGAATGAACGGAACAACATACTTCTTCTGGAAGAGAGAGTCGGTAGCGGCAGCATTCTTCGCCTTTTCAGCGGCGGCGGCCTCATCAGCAGCAACCATCTCGGCGAGAATTTCCTTTGCCTTCTCTTCGCCGTTGTTAGCGGCGAGCGAAGCAAGGGCTTCTTCCTTGCGACCCTTCTTGTAGAGCCAGCGCGACGATTCCTTGAGCTTGAACGCACCAAGGAAGAGGACGATACCAGGAATGCAAGAGAAAAGGAAGATCATCTGCCATGCGCGAACCCATGATGCGATCTGCTCAGGCGCAACCCAGTTCTTGATCTGATCGAATGTGACGAGAGCTGCGTCAACGCCATTGGCGGCAGCCTTCTCGGCAACAACCTTCACGGAATCACCGACATAATATGTTACGACAAAGCCGATGACCGCGACGAACACAAGCCCGATCGTAAGAAGGAGCTGGAACATACCAGTGCCCTTGCCGCGAGAATCAGCATCAAGACACTCTGCAAGATACATCGGCACGATTACGCCAAAAAGACCTGCTGCCGCGCCCTGCATCGCGCGTCCACCAACCATCATCCAGAAGTTGCCGCCATCGAAGAAGCCCGAAGCGCAAATGACTGGAATCGAAAGGAGGAAGAGAAGCGCGGAGACGACAATCATCTTTTTGCGGCCAAACCATTCCGCAAGAAGACCTGCGATCATCGACGAAGGAAGCGAGCCCCAAAGAGCCATTCCGACAATCCAGCCGATTTCATTCTGATTGAATGTCGAAGTGCGCTCGATATACGGAAGCGCCGCGGCGATAACGCCAACATCGACTCCGTAGAGCAACCCTCCAAGACCTGCCATTATAAGCAAGAACTTTGCATAACCTTTTACCGTCATTTTATTTTACCTCCCATGGTTCGATGTCTTTCAACATCGGATGTTTCATGTCTTTGTCAGAAAGCAAGAAATCTCTGCCCGGCCACGGCCATTTGATGCCAAGGGCAGGATCGTTAAATTGCAAACCGCGCTCTGCTTCGCGGCAATAAAGATTGTCGCACTTGTAGGAAAAAATTGTATTATCCTCAAGCACCACAAACCCATGCGCAAAACCGCGCGGAATAAAAAACTGCCGACCATTCTCGGCCGTCAATTCGCAGCTTACGGATTTGCCAAATGTCGGAGAACCTTTGCGAATGTCGACTGCGACATCCCACACTGCTCCGCGCACTACACGCACAAGCTTAGCCTGCGCGTGTGCGCCAGCCTGCCAATGAAGCCCGCGCAGAACGCCACGAGAGGAGCAACTCTCGTTATCCTGAACAAATACCGCGTCGATTCCTGCGGCGCGGTAGCGGTCTTCATTGTAGGTTTCGGCAAAATATCCCCGTGAGTCCCGATGACAATCGGGGAAAATCACCTTGACGCCGGGGATATCTGTCTCCGAAACCTCCATTTATTACTTCCCCTTGATAACGGGAATCTGCGCTGCGGCAACGGACTGCCCAAGCCTGCGCGCCTTCTCGTCAGGCATGAAGAGATCGATCTTCTCTGCCCATTCGGGATAGACATCGCCGAGAATGCGCTTGGCCGTCTCGAGAATGATTTCGCCGCCGAGTCCAGAAGTGACGCGGCCGAGAATCATCATGTTCTCGTAATCGAAGAACTCGTTGTACCAAGGCATTGCGTGAGCGAGGAAGCGGCCAATCTCAAGATAAACCTTGAGCGCCTTTGCGTCGCCCTTCTCCATCGCTGCCTGAACGACTTTGAGCCTTTCGGGAAGCGGCATCGTCTTGGGGAACTTAAAGCCATACTTAAGCGCGAGCCAGTTTACGGCCTGCTGCGAGAATGCCATCGCGCCAACACCATAGTCGCCCGACCATTCATCGCGAGGAGCGGCAGGGTTGAAGTCGACAGGCGCGAAGGCAAGCTCGCAAATGCGGCCTGTCATGCGGCGCTTCGGATCGACATAGCCGACGGCTTCGGACGAGCCCATCGCAACGCCGAGAATGCCGTTCTTGCCCATGGAAATCATGCCCGCGAGAGCCGTAACATCGCCATCGTTGTAGACGGCGAAAGGAACGCCCCAATCCTTCTCGATGCGATAGAACATATTCTGCGCATCTGCGAATTTCGAGGGGTTCTTCTCCTTAACGGCGCGGAAGAGCGAAGCAAGGCCCATCTTCTGGCCCACGAGCACGCCCGCGGTGGAGCCGCCGATTGCGTCGACAGACGGAAGAGAAGCAGCAGCCTCCTTCAAGCCGGCAGTAAGCTTCGAGTAGTGATACTCAGGGTCGGCATTGTTGCGCGGATCCCACGGAAATTCCTTCGAGAAAACGACCTTGCCCTTCTTGAGCGCCGAAATCTTGAAGTCGGACGCGCCAAGGTCGAAGCCTATGCGGTTGCCGTCGGCAACAGTCTTGACCTGACGAAGCTTCTCCGAGAACTCAGGCATCTTCTTGTAGGGAAGAATGGAAGCTTCCACTGGGCGGCCATAAATGGAGGTGAAGAAGTCGTAATCGAACTTGCGCGAGCCCTTCTTCGAATAGGCCTTGGCAACAGGGCCTACGACAGCCTCAGGACCTGCGAGCGTGAGCTTCCAGCCGCCAGCTGCCCAAAGGGCGAATTTGGCGATACGATCGACAACATGAGAAACGAATGCTGCCGCTTCGGGGGAGAGGCGCTTGGGGACAGGCAAATCATACCTGAACACCTTACCTTCTTCGCGCTCCCAGGCGACAGAAACGATATCGGCAGAGGCCTTCGACGAGATGCCGTCGTACACCTGCCAAAGCGCCGCCATAGGCGCATAAAATTCATCGTTTGCACATTTGCAATTGGTCTTCCCGCAAGAACAAGCCATGATTCGCACTCTCCTTTTTTGTGTATATAATGAGGTAGGGTGAATTATACCCTTATTTCACGATTTTATCAACCGCACAAGCTTATGATATAATACGCGGAACAATGAAGTGGACGGTTTATAACATTCTATTCCTGCTCGCATACCCATTCCTTCTGCCGGGCTTCCTCCTGCGCATGCTGCGCCGCGGGGGATACGCCGCCAGATTTGGCGACCGTTTTGCCCTCTATCCAGAGGAAATTCTCCGCAAATTAGGCCGTCTCGACGCGCTCTCCGACAGCCACGCCCCATCAGCGTCGCAATTCGTTTGGATCCACGCCGTCTCCGTCGGTGAAGTGCAGGTCGCGGGCCAGCTGATGCGCGAATGGCGCAAGGCCGAGCCCTCCGTGCGTTTTTGCTTCTCCACCACCTCCTCGACAGGCTGGAAGATGGCAGAGCGCGAAATAACCCCATCTGACGTTCTCATCTACAATCCGCTCGACTTCCCCACATTCGTGCGCGCCGCCCTCCAAACCGTGCGCCCACGCGCAATGGTGCTGGTGGAGTCGGAAATTTGGCCCAATTTCATTCGCCGCGCCGCAAAAGAGAAAGTGCCTGTATTCCTCATCAATGCGCGCGTCTCCGATCGCAGCGCACCAAGGTATCGCGCGGCAAAATGCTTTTTTAAAGACATCTTCTCGATCTTCACGCGCATTTTCGCGCAAAGCGCGCTCGATCGCGATAGGCTCGTCGCGGCAGGCGCCCCTGAGGGCATCGTCGATGTGACAGGCTCATTCAAGTTCGATGTTGCGCACCGCGCGATTGAGAAGGAATCGGAGATCGACGCGTGGATCGATGCCTCGCTCGCGCCCGCGAAGAGAGGCAAGATTATTCTCGGCGGCTCCATATGGCCTGGCGAAGATGAAGCGCTCCTTAAAATCTATCGCGCCATCTTTGATGCGCACAAGGGCGAAGAAGACGCTCCCACTCTTATCATCGCGCCGCGCCATTTCGAAAAAGCCGATGCCGTGGAAGAGAATATTCGCCGCGCCCGCTTCCAATGCGTTCGCAGATCGCGCAAGGACGCGCCTCCTACGGGCGAGGGCGATGCGCGTGTCCTTCTTGCCGACACGACTGGCGAGCTGATGGCGCTTTACGCGCTTGCCGATATCGTGTTCGTGGGCAAATCGCTTTGCGCACACGGCTCGCAGAATATGATTGAGCCTTGCCTTTGCGGCAAGCCCACTGTCGTTGGCCCGTTCACTGAGAACTTCCGCCCTGTAATGAGCGACCTTCTCGCTGCAGATGCGCTTGTGCAAGTTGCGTCCGAGAAAGAATTGGCGGAGAAGATCGCCTCTCTTTACAACGACCCTGCCGAATGCGAAGCTCTTGGGGCGCGCGCGGCAAAGGCGGTGGAAGCGCGCTGCGGAGTTGTGCAGCGTTGCGTGGCGGCTATTTTGGAGGAACTTAAATGATGCGCAATCGCAAGGCTGCGCTTATCGCGGCTTTTTCACTCGCAACGCTTAGCCTTGTGGTGGCGGTTGCGATTTTCAAATGGTGCAGCGATGATGGCGCAGCAAAAAAGAAGAGTGAGCCTTGCAAGGCGGTGACTGCCGCGGCGGAGGCGATTGAAGCGTTGATGTTCCCTGAGGGGAAGAAAGATGGCGACTGCGCGGAAGTTGTTGATGTTAAGAAAATGAACGCGGCGCAGTTCAAAGAAAAGCTTGCGTCGTTCCCTGGCAAGAGAGTTTATCTTTGGATGCCGGGCGAGCATCTTTGGTTGCTCGTTGGAAGAGGAAACACGAATCGCGTGGAAATGGCAAAGGCGATGGAGGCGTTCTCTGGCGAGACTGATAGAGGCTCTGTCGTTGAAGTTTTCGCAAGCTATGTGGGCACGAGAGAAGATGTGATGCCGGCGTTTGAGACGAAGCTCGAAGGCAATGTGCTGCCGCAGTGGTTTGTGATGAAGGATCTGCCGAAGACAGACTGGATTTCATTTGCTGGGATCGACGACGATATCGCCAAGTACACGCGCACGCAAATGCGCTCGATGCAAGTTATAAGGCGCCTTATTCTTGAGGGCAATATGCAGGCGGCGGCATCGTCGGACGAGAATACGATGGAAAAGGCTGTGGAGTGCTGGACGCGCGCGGCGAAGCGCAATCCAAACGACCCGATGCTTGTTGAGCGCTTGGAGCGACTTTCAAAGAACGCGGAAGTTTTTTATAGGCTTGGCAAATTCAATCAGGCGCTCAAATGCTACGAGACGCTTGTGGTGGTGCGGCCAAACGATCCGGCGGCCGTATACAATTTTGGAATTTGCCTCCAGAGGCTTGGCCGCGAAGAGCTTGCTAATAAAGTCCTCTCACGCGCAAAGCAGCTCTCCGAATCACTTGGACGATAAGGACGGGAAAATAAATCCCCAAATCTTGAAGAAGTACTTCAAGTAAATTAGCGGCAGGCACGACCAGACACCGTTTGTCTTAAGCGCGCGCAAGTCTTCGCGATTGATCTCGATGTTCGAGCGCCAGCCAGCAGTTGAAGCGCCGCCCATGCGCATTACTACGACGCATTCTGGGAGATACTTGGAGGGCAGTTTTGCGATTCCCAGAAACCGCAAGACAAGCTCGAAGTCTGCGCAGATGCGATAGTCAAGAGAATACATGCCGAGACGATCAAAACATTCGCGCCTGCAGTAGAAGCTTGGGTGCGGCACCATAACGGCAAAGCGGAACATCCAAGGCTTAAACCTTGATGCAGAGCAGTAGCGCACTGTTTGGGCGTTGCGCAAATCTTCGACAGAATCGCCAGTCTTCACAAAACGAATGTCGGCGTAAACAGCATCGATATTCTCTTCAAACTGCGCGGCAATTTTGGCGAGCGTATCATCAGCTGCGAGCACATCGTCGGCGTTGAGAATGCCGACAATATCGCCGGTGGCCATCTTGATGCCTTTATTGATGGCATCGTACATGCCGCGGTCCTTCTCGCTGAGCCACTTAAAGGTTAACCGTGTAGAACGTGTAGAGCGTGTAGAATACTCTTTTATGATATCCACCGTGCCGTCGGTAGATCCGCCATCGACGACGATATATTCAATCTCAGCATTGCGCTGTGAGAGAACAGACTCAATCGCAGTTTTGATTGTCCCTGCGCTATTGTAGCAAGCTGTTATTAGTGAGATTTTCATTTTTAAAAGTTTCTGGTCGCTAATTAGTCGAAGTCCAGAGTCGAAGTCGAACAGTGGAGATTAGAGATCTTAGTTGTAGTGTGTAAGTTGTTTTTAGTGAGATTTCCATTTTTGAAATATTTCTGGTCGCTAATTAGTCGAAGTCCAGAGTCGAAGTCGAACAATGGAGATTAGAGATTTTAGTTGTAGTGTGTAGTCGTAGAGTAGATAGTTCCATACTTCCTAAGCATCGCTCCAAGCATTCGCGCTATTTCTCTCGCCAATGTTTCAATATCTTCCCCTATAGTCAAATATCCTAGTCGCTCAGCAGCTTCTAGTTGCGACAAGAGCTCATATAAACTCCCACGAGCTATAGCTAAAAAATGAGCGTATTCCTTGTCAGCAGCCCGACCCGCACCCTCAGCAATATTTGACGGGACACTAATCACTGACCGCCGCAACTGTTCAGCTAAAGCATACCTTTCCTCTACTGGCAGAATCTTTATCAACGCATAGACCTTTTCTACCAAATCCATCGCCTTTTGCCATACGATCAATTTCTTATAACCAAACATAACATCTACCTATACTTATCTCTTCGACTTCAACTTTAGACTTCGACTTCGACTATATTTCACCCTATCAACAAACTGTCGAACTATATTGCCGTTAAAGAAGCGCCAAAGGCGAACTGCGATCGTTCCTGCCAATGTTGTTTTGACGCCATTTCGCTCCAGCATCCCCTTAATCTCTGCCCATTGTCTGTCCGACTCAATCTTAGACTTTGGCCTTTGCGTCTTACTGCCCGACCATTGTCTCTGAGCCCAAACATAATCGCCAACCCGCAAATATTGCGCTCCGCTCTTCATGAACTTAATCCACAAATCCCAATCCATACAATAATTGAGCGAGGTGTCGCAACCGCCAACTTTTTCAAAGAGCTCACGCTTAAAGAAAGAACTCGGCCCATACACATGCGGAACAGAATTACGATAAAGCCAGGAGTGCCAACCGTTGCCAACAGAGCAGCCAACGACTTTTCTTGCATCATTAATCAGCAACTGATTTCCTGCGATCCAATTAAGCGAATTGGAAGAAGAAGATTTGATAAGCTCTGCGACCTTGTTTAATGCACCGGGAAGAAGAACGTCATCGGCGTTAAGCCAAAAGAGCCATTCGCCTTTGGCTTTAGCAAACCCTTTGTTAAGCGCATCACTCTGCCCATTGTCACTCTCGCAAAACCACCTAACACCTCTTCCCTCTTCCCTCTCACCTCTTCCCTCATTCGCATCTTGCACAATGATTTCAAGATCATTGCCCATCCCTTGCGCCAAAAGGGAATTAAGCGCCTCATCAAAAAATGGACGCGCCCCCTTAACAGGAATCACACAACTAAATAATGGCTGTTTCATTTTTATTAAAGTTGACTCTTACACCGCCGTATCTTCCTCTCTTTTTGCGTTTTACGGCTTTTCAATGTCCACCTTAAAATAATTACGAATCATTTCCAATCTCATTGAACATACCTTTTACTACTCCAAATCCCTAAGCCCCTAACTCATCTATCACACTTGCAGTATCGCTAAAATTAATAAACCTTCCGCCGCCTGAAATTGGCCAATCATCGCCCGAATAAATAACGGACTGACTTTCTAACGGCGCAACATTCGCAGAAAACTTCTTCATATTAACTACAAACGAATCATCCGGTGTTTTAGAGCTTTTAATTTCGATTCCATGAAGCCGCCGCGCTTTTTCAACGACAAGATCGATCTCATCGCCATTTTTACCTCTAATATAATATAGCCCAGAACGCATCCCTTTATTATATTGAGCCTTCAAAGCTTCAATAACAACCATATTTTCAAATAGTCCACCTACCAATGGATCTCTCGCAACATGAGATGATGTCGTAATATCCAAAAGATGAACAGCTAAACCAATATCTGTAAAATATATCTTCGGAGACTTAACAAACCGCTTTCCAAAATTATTATAATACGGATGCAGCCTAAAAATCACATAACTTGCTTCCAATACACTAAGCCACTCCTTCAAAGTCGTTGCACTTACGCCAACCTCCCCCGACATCGCCTCTAAATTTACAACCTGCCCTACTCGCCCTGCCAACAGCCGAATAAATAACTCAAACTCGCCCTGATGAGAAACATTAATCAACTGCCTGACATCCTTCTCAACGTAAGTGCGGTAATAAGCCTCGTAAGCATCATTAGGATCCTGCCCCCTATCATATACAGCCGGTAAAAACCCCTTAAACATATACTCATCACGCTCTAATGTTACTCCAGCACTCTTAAGTTCACGTATCGATAAGGGGAGCAAAGTCAACAAAGCGGTCCTGCCCGCCAATGACTGCGATATACCTTCCCGAAGTCTTGGCTGATGAGACCCAGTAAGAATATACAAACCATTACCACCACGTTCATCAACATCAGCCTGAATATAACTAAGCAATTCTGGAACTCGTTGAATTTCATCAACTATTGCCGGAGTTGGGAATTGTTCAAAAAAAGCTCTAGGATCTCGCTCTGCAAGCCTACGCACAGTCCCATCTTCCAAATTGGCATAAGAATAAGAAGGAAAAACCATCTTCGCCAACGTAGTTT
>JAGBWQ010000025.1 GCA_017629735.1 Kiritimatiellia bacterium | reverse complement strand
TCGCCGTTGATTTTAACGACGCGAACTAATGTTCCCCTTATATCAAGCTCTCCTGTCTTTTTCATCACATCTTTCCTGTCAGCGTCTTTTAAGGTCGAAATTTTCGACCTTGAATCTTCACTTCGCCCATTGGAAATTGGACCTGGTAATTGGCAACATTATCACACTCTGTCCTCCGTAGTCTCGCGAAGGAGGATGGCAACATTTATCAAGCATAACCTGAACGCCGCGAATCGTGAAGATTCGCGAACGTATCAAATCGGAGTTTGATAATTCCTGTATAGCCAGTTCGTTCATGTCCTATAAAATTCTCGTCAGAAAACGTCTAAATTATATCATTTTTGCGCCGATAATCATAGGGGAATGGCAGATTTCAATATAAATTAACGCTCGTGAGCACTTATCAGTGCAACGCACGAGCGTTAAGATTTTGTCTGAAGATTAAAACTTCAAACAGGTATTACTTTACAGCAGCTTCAACGATATAGTCAGCAACCTTCTTGCCAGACTTCTTAGCCTTTTCGCTGATAATCTTCATATCCTTTTCAGAGAGGCTCACGCGAACAGTATGAGCACCCTTCTGCTCTTCAAATGCCGCATAGATCTTCTCCTTCATCGACTCCTCTACGCCCATAGCCTTAAGAACACCCCAAGCCATCATGCAGTTGCCAGGGAAAGCCATGTGCACACCATCTCCCGTCAACTTATTGCCAGGCATCTTATCTGTCTTCTTGATTTCAGCAAGAAGAGCCTGCATGTCGGCATTAAGATCAGCAATACGAAGATTGCGCTTCTTTGCCTCTTCACGGAGGAACTCAAGATAAGGAATAAGAAGCTGATTGTTCTTAGCCGCAGGATCCTCAGTAATCATTGTAGGCGTAAGGATAATCACATTGATACCCGCCGCGGCGCACTTATCAAAGATTTTACCGACAAGCTCTTTGTACTTCTCAAGCGGAACGCCATTCTTGCCATGCCAAACATCGTTGACACCACAAGAGAATGTCATCCACTGCGGCTTCTTAGAAATCACATCTCTATCAAGACGCTCATGCATCTGCACCGACTTATGCCCAGAAACACCTGCAGGAATCTTCTTCGCATTCACTCCGCAAAGCTCAAGACCCTTAATGACGAGGTTCACATATCCTGCCGGAGTTCCATTTCCCTGCTGCGTGATAGAATCGCCCATAAAGGCAATCTTTTCACCACTCTTGACGCAAATTTCAGCGTTAAGAGCAAAAACAGAAATGGCGGCGAATGACGCTACTATAAGTTTTTTCATTTTTCTCCTTACGATTTAAGTATTTTATAATAGGTTATTTAAACATGCCTATTATATCATATTTTCTTTTTTCCTCTTAACGAGATTCACCAGCGATCTCAGCTAAATGAGTAACACTAAAAGCGCGCTTAAATTCTTCGGCCGTGACAGAGCCATTTGGCTTAAACGAAAACTTGCGCGGGCAGCCTGGGACAAGAGTAACAGCATTATCGCCAAACTCTCCCTTGATCCCCTTCGCGTTCATCCAAACCCAAAATGCTATCTTGTCAGTCGTAAGTGTAACTGTAAAGCCATCTATTTGAGCTTTAACATTTGCCTTCGGCAATACTCCCTTATAGTCATTACGAACTGGGAAGTTTCTCGCCTCTTTCCCTGCGTCGTACTTGAACACTATTTCAAGCACAGCATCGGCGCGACTTGCGATCGACCCTACCGCAACTGCCGAAGTCGGAGGAGACTTCAAATCACCGATCTTAACAACCTGAGGCTTCCCCCCATCAAACGGATAAAAAACAGCGCTAACAACTCCTGAATATGTTTCATCCGTATCATTCACCACCTTCACAGTACCATTAGGCGAGAGCGTCACACGAACAGGCTCATAGAAACGCTTAGCAAGATACTGAAGAGGCTTCCACTTGCCGCCGTATTCAAGCGAGCTCCACGACGCTACCGGCCAATTGTCGTTCAACTGCCAATATAGAGTGCCCATGCAACGCGGCTGTTCTGAACGCCACGCATCAACAGCCATCTGAATTCCCATCGCCTGCTGGAACTGCGAGAGAAGAAGCTCTGATGGCACATCTTTAGGCTCGTTAAAGTAGCGTGCAAATGTCTTGCGGATACGCTCATTTCCTCCTGCATTCTTCTGATGCCATTCAAAATCTGGCCCGCGAGAAAGAATCTGCTCTTTCGATGCAAATGTCTCTGCAATCTCCATCGAAGAGAATGACTGGAAGCCAAATTCCGAGCAGAAGCGCGGGTGATAGTCGTAATACTTGCTAAACGGCTGATTCTCGTGCCACACATCCCAGTTGTGCATATCGCCTTTGGAATCTTCCTTCCAGCCATCTCCAAAGTCGCCAGGCCCACAGCAAGGCGACGACGGCCAATAAGTGCGGCGAGGATCATACTTGGCAACAAGCTCGCCTTGCATCTTTGAACGCTTAATCCATTCACCACGATAGAATTCTGGATCTTCGCGTGTTTCCTTAAACCATCTTACAGCGCCAAGACATTCATTATCGCCGCACCAAAGAGCAATCGACGCGTAATCCCTAAGGCGCCTGAGCTGATGCGAAACCTCGTCTCTAATCTCTGACAAAAATGCTTCATCTCCAGGATAAACAGCGCACGAGCACATCATATCGTGCCAAATAAGTATGCCAAGCTCGTCGCAAGTCTCATAAAACGCATCTTTCTCGTATTGACCGCCACCCCAAATACGAATCATATTCATATTGGCCGACGCGGCACTCTTGAGAAGATCGCGATAGCGCTCGGGAGTCTGCTCATTTTCATAGGCAGAACAAGGAATCCAGTTTGCGCCCTTCATAAAAATGCGCCGTCCATTGATGCGGAACACAATAGAAAGCTCCTCCTTGCCATTCGCGCTCAATGTTCTCTCATTAAGAACTTCAATTTTCCTCAAGCCAATTTTTTTGACGATCGTCTCGCCATTGACTTCCATCTTACAAGTGTAGAACTTCTGCTCACCACTTCCATTTGGCCACCAAAGCGGAGGATTTTCAATTTCAAACTTCTTTTCAACTTTCGAGCCATCCGAAAGCTCTGCCGTAACTGTTAATGTACAATGCGTAAAATCTTTATTGAAATCCTGCGTTGAATAAACATAAGCAATACGCGGCGTGTTGGACGCAATTATCTTTACAGTTCCGCAAAAGCCAGTTATCTGCACTGCAGGGCCCCAGTCCCAACCGCCGTGACAAGCGGGCTTGCGAATAAACGCCTGATTCTTCGACCAAACTACATTAGACATCGGGAACGCGCGCCCCTTCTTCGCGCGGCGCACATCAGCTTCAATCTCCGCGCTACGGAAACGCCCTTCTATTGTATTTACACCTTCCTTAAGGAAAGGTTTGATATCAAACTCGTATCTCTGAAAGCGATCGTAAGTCTCACCGACTTTATTGCCATTAATAAAAATCGCGGCAAATGTATCGCAATCCTCAAGGCGAAGAACAATCTCCTTCTTAGATAAGATTTCACGAGAAACCTCAAACACACGGGAGATATTCCATGACGACCTTCCGACCCATTGAATTTTCTCCTCATTCCTGCCCCAGAAAGCATCATCCATCAACTTCGCTTCCAATAGCGCCGAATGAACTCCACCTGGAACTTTTATCGGGCAAGAAATTTTGGAATCATCAGCCTTAACAAGCTTCCACATTCCGGCAAGATCAATCTCTGCTGAAAATGCCGCAAAACCAATTAAAGCAACGAGAGAGGAAAGGAATATTCTTTTCATTTTAATTAAGTTAATTTTGTAAAAAACATCAAAAACAAACTTGGTCGGAGCGGAGGGATTTGAACCCTCGACCTTTTGCTCCCGAAGCAAACGCGCTACCAGACTGCGCTACGCTCCGACTTAAAGGGAGTTCACCAATAGCGGTGAAAAAACTTTGCGTATTATACGATTTTCACTCTTCCGTGTCAACGGGCAAGAGGTCTACCCAGTCGTAATGAAGGAGCGCGTTCACCACCATGTATGTATAGCGAGGAGACGCATCAACACCCTTCTCGACGAACTTTGTCCAAGACATCGGCGGCTGCGAAATAAAGACATTTTTGAAAACCTTGGAAGAATCCGCATACGCATGCGCCGCAGGAATTGCGGCCGTCGCACGAGCTGCAAGAATGGGCTGTAAAGAGGTCTTCTTTTGCACCCAATCTCCAATAACAAGCATATCCGTTGCACGACGCCCCGTCATCGACTCGCCCATGAGATAGAGCATAACCGAAACACCCTCTTCTGGACATTCTCTGGAATCATAGAATTGGTCTTCCATTCCGCCGATATCTCCATACCCCGTAATGTCAGCGACAAGCACTCTGACGCCATCTTCGAGCGCGGACGAAACCGCTGGAGCCCACTCTCCGCGACCCTTGCTTCCAATCATAATCACAGGATTTTTCGCCTTATCGCACTTCTTAGGCTCAAGCCAGCAAGCTGGAAGCATCAATCCATCAGGATAAATGAATACAAGGCGTGTTAAAGTAGCCGCTCCCACCGATACAGGAGGAAGTTCTTTCACCATTACATTCATCTCAGAAGGCTTTTTCACGCCTGCAAGTTTTGCAGCAATTGCCGCGCGCTCCGAGACAGAATACTTGGGCCGCGCTGCAACTGCACGCTTAAGCCTATCACGAAGAACATCATGAATATCACGCGAATTAGGAATATCAAAGATGCTCTTAGCAGGCAACACACCTCTCTCTTCAGGAGACAATCCCTGATCTGCCTTTTTAAGATCAAAGCCTACATCAAGCGCGCGATACCGCCTGTCATCAAAAGGAAAGAGCCCCTTCTCTCCCTTAAGATGCGTGCGCATCCAATCGACAGAAGCCGTCTGAGTCGACTCTACCCAACCATGAGGACCTGCCGCTGAAACAAGTGCGTAATTCTCCTCAGCACCAAATTTCGCGGCGACAGTTTGAACTGTACGGAAAAGATCAAGCGTGCCATAGATCGGGAAGAAATCGCGGAAGCGACCCATCACTGCAACCTTCGCATCGGAGACAAAAACATAGCCAGTATGATTGAGCCCGAATTTAAGCTGACCGAAAATATTCTGCTCGGCATCTTGCGGCCCGATGCTTTCGCAAAGGCTTCTCAAAGATGTCAGATAACACGCAGGCGCCGAAACCTTAACTCTCCAATCTGCAGCCGTAATCAAAGAGGTCATCGTGCCGCCGCCCGAAAGCCCCATAAAACCGATTTTCTCCTTGTCTACTTCAGGACGCGATTGCACATAATCTATGGCGCGCATACCGTCCCAGGTGCGAAGAAGCGGCATTGACCACCCAAGCAAGGAAGCATTAATGCCAATAGTATTGTGACTTACGGTATTTTCGATTCTCTTGGCGCGGCGCCTCTCGCCCTGTTCGTACGGATCGTACATCAAAGCAGCAAATCCGTTCTTTACAGCAATCACACAAGCGCGAAGATATCTATCTGCATCTTTTCCTGCATGTGAGTGACCGCAGCTCATCACCACCGCCGGGAATGGACGCTTAAACTTACTTTCATTGGGAATAAAGAAATTCGCTGTTACAAAAACGCCTTCCATCGATTCAAAAAGAACCTTTTCAATCTTATAGCCTTCTCTCTCAATCGTGGCGAGCGTTTTGGCGTTAAGAGGAGTTCTCTCGGGCCAATCGCCCATCGCCGACATCATTTTGCTATGCATCGTCTTGCGTAAGGCATCGTACTCCTTGCGATTGCGCACATTCTTCCAGAGAAGATCGGCATCGACATCCATCTCATGCAACTTTTGGGAAACGATATCAAATGTAAGTCTGCCAGAATCCTCAGGCAAAAAATTGCGCTCAAGCTCCTCTTTAAGCCCAGCCTGAGCAGCTATACTTGCAAAGATACAAAAAGAAACTACTACCTTTACCATCTTTATACTCCTTTCATCACAACTGATCTTAAATCTTCACACTTGAAACATGCACCTCACCTGCATAAAAGAAATTGCCTCCGATATCAAGCGATCCGTCTTTCGCAATTCCGCCACACACTCCGACAAACGGCTTTTTATCGTCATCGGTCTGCACAACTTCAACGCTTCGCCCACGAAGCATATCAATCTTTGAGAGCGTTTCGTAAATAGTTTGAAAGCCGCCAGAGTTCCAATCGTTATAGACTATCTCAATGTAAGAGAGCACTTCATCGCGCACCTCTGCAACAGACGGACATGATGCAAGATTAGGCAAGAGAGCTAAAGACACTGCACGATCTGCAACTTCTGGAGGAAATATTTCCTGCCCGACATTTACCCCTATGCCAACAATAACATTATCGGAATCTCTTTCACAAAGAATCCCTGCTATCTTACGACCTCCAACAAAGACATCATTCGGCCACTTTACAAGGCATTCTTCTTGCGCCCATTTCGAAAGCGCTTTTGCAACAGCAAGGCCCACTGCAAGCGGCAATGTTGCAACATGATCTGGAGGAAGCCCTTCAACAGGAAGAACGGCGCTCATCATCAAATTCAAATCGCGCGACGAAACCCAAGTATGATCGAGTCTGCCGCGCCCTGCAGTCTGAAAAGATGCCGTAAAAACTTCCCAAGGCTTCGCTCCACGCGCATCTTTATTTGTTGACGCGGTAGTTTCCTTATGATGAATTACCCAGCTCACGCTCATTTCTCCAAGCAAGCGCCGCCATCAACAGGAATGAGGCATGATGTAGTTGATTTAGCAGACAAGAGAAATGATACGGCAGATGCGACATCTTCGGCAGAGGGCCTTCCAAGCGGAGTTGGTGCTGCCTTTTCTGAAAAACCAGGCGGAGGAAACACCGGCCCTGGCAAGACCGCATTAACGCGCAAAGTAGAAGAGAACATTTCTGCTGCCTTACGCGTATATTCAAGAAGAGAGCGCTTAGACTTAAGATAAGGGCCTTTGAACTCCCCATCTCCTAGAACTGCAGAATCGATAATATTTACTACAACTCCCATCTCAGTCTCGCGCCCTGCCATTAACATAGTTAGCTTCTGCGGAGCTATGAGATTTACATTTCCAATTTTCGCCGCCGTATCCTCATCGACATTCTCTCTATTATCGAAAAGCGCCGCATTATTAATAAGTGCATCCGGAGGAACGCCCCCAAGAAGACCCATAACTTGAGAATAAAGACGAGCAGGTCCCATCGGATCGGAAAGATCTGCTACCACATCTGCTCCCGCATCTGGCCTATGCGAAGATGTTATAACGCGCCAACCGTCTTCTCTTAAACGGCGTGCGATAGCAAGGCCAAGCCTTAAAGTTCCACCAGTAACGAGCGCTGTCATTGACCATTCCTTCCAGAAGAGACTTCTTCAAGAAAAACAAACGCAGGATGCGAAGAAGTTACTTGAATGCGCGAAGATGACGCACGGTTTGATGCAGCGCAATAAGAGCTAACAAACTTTACTCCTTCAAGCGGCCAAACAAGACCGCGCGAGGACATAACCGTTGCGGGATTTGGCGCAAAAACAGAGACACCCGCTCCTTTAACAGATTTGAGCGACACCTTACCGCATACAGGGCGAAACTCTCCACGGTCTGTGACAACAGGAATCTGCGCATCAAGAGCAATATAAATATTCGCTATCGTATGATCTTCTCTTTTCCCTGTAGCACCTACAATAACAATATCCTTCCAGCCTTGCGAGCGACAAAAGGATATTGCCTTTGAAAGATCGTTCTCGTCTTCAGAAAAATTCTTTATTGCATCTGGCGGAGGATTTGCGAGAGAATCCATATCGCCAACCGTATAATCAGGCCACCGCGAAAAACGACGCTTATACTGAGCAGCCGCACCATCACACGCTATCACTCGCGCAGCAGACATAAGAATCTGCCATGGTTTCCCTCCTTTACGAGGGAAATCACCATCAGCGAGTATAACAGTTTGCTTTTTCAATCATACTCCTTCATCTGCTCTTGAACGCGAAGCTTAGTATCTTCATTCGGCGCCACAACTATGCCGCGCAACTCACACGGCGCCCAATGGTTCGTCCATGAAGTATCGCGAAATGCCGCGTTAAAATCCAAAACGTCTGGAAGAATATCGTCCGTGCTTCCAGCGCGCCCATCTGGCCCACACGAATAAAGAACAGGCTCTCCACCTTCTGGGCGTCTGGCATAGAAATAATCATTCCCCCACGGATCTTTTACGATGTGGTTAACATACGGGCCATCCCACCCTGGGTGAGCCTTGCGAATACGATATATCTCCTTTGGCTTGCGAAACGCAAGCACCGCAAGACCTTCCTCATCAGTAGGATATTCGCCAACATGGAAGCGATATCTTCCAAGCGCTATAGAAAGCGATGTCATCGCCTTCCTAGCATTAAGCTGATTGCGCTCAATGCGCTTTTTGCCCATTGTCAAGCTTCCGCTCATTATGCCAGGAACGACAACCGAACCTATCACAACAAGGAGAAGCACAATAAGAACATAAAATGCGGGACCTTTCGTAAACACAGGAGGCCCACCCGAAAGCTCTGCTCTCTTGCGCTCGTATTCCCTAGCAATGTTTTTTATGGCAAGATTCTTCTTGCGGCGCTTCTCGCCGAGCTTGGGGTTTTTCGCCCTGAATTTCTTTCTAAGCTCAGAATAATCGACCATTGAGCGCCCCCTTCAATCAATCGATGCGCTCAAGCACTAGCGCAATATCCTGCGGCTTTTCTTGGGATATGACGAACGCCTTGAACATTTCTGCCGCGGCCTTCTCAAGCCCATCAGGATCGGTAGACTTCTCGAGCGTTGCAAGAGGAGAACCTACAGAAACTTTATCGCCAACCGAAACAGAAAGCCTAACTCCTGCAAGAGGATCTATTCTGTCTGTCGTCTTTTCTCTGCCCGCTCCAAGCGCAAGCGCAACACGCCCAGTACGCTCCGCATCGATTGCAGAAACATACCCAGAGCGCATCGCCTGTATGCGATACTTAAATACCGGCCTTGAAAGAACGCGAGAGAATGCATCAAGATCTCCGCCTTGGGCGACGACCATCTGCTTAAACTTTTCAAGAGCAGAACCATCTAGAAGCTTCGCGCGGCAAAGCTCGCGAGCCTCATCGATTGGCTTATCCAAAGAGAGCGAAACCATCTCTGCTGCAAGCTCAATACAAAGCTCGCGGATAGGCTCTAGCGCGGCAAATACACCATTTGGCGAAAGTAAGGTAAGAGCTTCTTCAACTTCACAAGCATTTCCTACCGCAAGGCCTAAAGGCGCGTCCATCAAGGTGACAAGAGCTGACGCTTTCCTTCCTGCCGCCTTCGCCCCTGAGACGAGCGACTGGGCAAGAAACTGAGCTTCCTCCCGCGTCTTCATGAAAGCGCCTTTGCCACACTTAACATCGAAAACGAGCGTCTGCGCACCCTCTGCGAGTTTCTTTGAAAGAATGGAAGCTGTAATAAGAGGAATTGAAGCGACAGTTCCAGTTACATCGCGAAGCGCATAAAGCTTCTTATCTGCCGGTGTTATTTCTTCCGTCTGGACGGTCATTGAGACGCCAACCTCAGAAACTACGCGGCGAAAATCATCGAGAGAAAGTGAAGCGTTGTAACCTGGAATTGTTTCAAGCTTATCGGCAGTTCCGCCAGTAATTCCAAGCCCGCGGCCAGTAAGAGACGGAACGGCAAGCCCACACGCCGCGGCAAGAGGCTGAATAACAAGAGAAAGCTTGTCTCCAACACCACCCGTAGAATGCTTGTCGGCCGTGGGAGCTGAAACAGCTTCTTGCCACTCAAGAACCTCTCCTGAGCGCATCATAGCATCGGTAAGGTCTGCTGTTTCGCGAACTGTCATGCCGCGGCAGCATATCGCCATCGCAAGCGCGCTCATCTGGTAATCGGGTATCTCGCCGCGAGTAAAGCCTTCGATAAACTGCCTTATCTCAGCAGATCCAAGCGCGTGTCCTTCACGCTTCTTATCCAGTATGAGCTTAACGGCTGTCATTTCACGCTCCGAGCATTTTGCGTATGCGCTCTGCCGCTATCTGCAAGCTTTGCATCGATGTGGCATAACTCATACGCACGAACCCTTCTCCGCACGCGCCAAAGGCCGACCCTGGAACGCACGCGACAGAAAACTCCTTTAAAAGCTTCATAGCGAACTCTTCGCTCGTCATCCCGGTAGAAGTAACCTTCGGGAAAATATAGAAAGCTCCCTCCGGCATGAGCGTCTCAATTCCCATTGAATTAAGCTCTGGCACAAGCCAGTCGCGGCGTTTCTTGTATTCAAGGCGCATACGACTGACATCTTTGTCGCCATGATCCATCGCTTCTACACCAGCAGCCTGAGAAAGTGTTGGAGCGCTCATAATGCTGTACTGATGAATTTTCATCATGGCATCTATTATGTCGCAAGGCCCTGCCGCATATCCAAGACGATAACCTGTCATCGCCCAAGATTTAGAAAAGCCATTAAGCACTATGACACGATCGCGATACTTTTCGCATGTTGCAAAACTCGTGAGCGACTTTACTTCATCGTCTACTTCTGTATAGACAAGCTCTCCATACACCTCATCTGCAAGAACGACTATATCGTGACGATCTGCAAAATCAAGAATGGCAAGAATGTCCTTCTCAGAAAGCTTTGCGCCCGTAGGATTACATGGCGAGTTGATCAATATCGCCTTGGTTTTCGCCGTAACCTTTTTCTCTAGCTCTTCAACCGTAAGTTTAAACCCATCTTCAAACTTCGTTTCAACAGCAACCGGCACGGCATGCGCGAGGCGAATCGTCGGAGCGTAACTTACAAAACAAGGCTCATGATAGAGAACTTCATCTCCTGGCGAACAGATCGCCCGTATCGCAAGATCTATTGCCTCAGAAACGCCAACCGTAACTAGAATCTGATTATCTGGATTGTAGCTCACGCAGCAACGGCGCTCAAGATAACGCGAGATTGCGCGCCTCAAATCTGGAGTACCAAGATTTGAGGTGTAATGCGTTCCTCCATTTTCGAGGCATGTAACCGCCGCGCGCGAAATATGCCAAGGAGTGTCGAAATCCGGCTCTCCAACACCAAGCGAGATAATATCCTTCGACTGCGCAACAATATCGAAAAACTTGCGTATGCCGCTCTTGGGGAGCTGTGCTACATGCGGTGCAACAAACTGACGACGAGTACTCATTTACCCTCCAGCATATCAGCCACCTTACTTGCGGCATCAGGAACGGACATATTCTTCATATTCGCCTCCATTTCAGAGAGGCGTTGCGGATTATCAAAATAATGCAAAAGATGGCGAAATACCTGCTTTGGTGTAAGGCGAAGCTGATCTCCTTCGCTTGCTGCACCTGCAAGCGCAAACGCCTCGGCATTATGATGCTGATGATTGCGCATAGCCGAAGGAAGAGGAATCAGAAACGCGCCTTTACCGCAAGAGGCAAGTTCAAAACATGTAGATGCGCCTGCACGCGCAACAACAATATCGGCAGAGGCAAAAGCAGAGGCCATATCGTCTTCGAACGCATGCACTCTTGCAGGAAGAGATGCATTCTGATACTCCTGCGCCACAACCGATTCATCTTTCTTGCCTGTCTGGTGAATCACATAAAGCGACCTGCCTCCGCGGCGAACAAGCTCTGCGTTGAGCATAACAAGAGCCTTCGAGAGAAGTTCATTTACAGCATGAGCGCCTTGCGAGCCACCTGTGACAAACACAACAAACGAATCGTGCGGGATAAACGGGAAGCGCTTGCCATCTGTTATATCCGAACGGACAGGAAGACCAGTTTTGATGGTCTTTACACCGGAGAGATATCTAGAAGTGAAATCGAAACTTATGGCGACTTTATCTGCAAACCTCGCAAGAAATTCAACAGCCTTGCCAGGAACAGTATTAGCTTCGTGGAGAAATATCTTCACACCCGCCGAACGCGCGGCAAGAATCGGAGGCAATGAGGAATACGAACCCATCGCCAAAAGAATATCTGGCTTTTCACGGCGCATCTGACGACGACAACGCAAGATGGAGCATAAAATCGCAAATGCATTGCGCAGCGATATAGGCTTGGCTCCCGTAGAGAAAGTCTTGCCCTTCCATCTGCGCATAACAGACGACTCTATATTCCTGCCAGAATCCCACACGGTAACATCATGGCCACGCTTAAGAAGCTCCTCCGCGACCGCAAGGCCAGGGAAGGCATGTCCACCTGTTCCACCACACGCAACTACAATCTTCATTACCAATCCCTTTCATTTGGCGGCAAGGGAGCCTTACGCATACGCTTTTTCTTCTCTGCCTCGTGCTCGTCATTTCTCTCCTGCGCTTTTCTGAAAAGCGCATCAATCTCCTTCTCCTCGGCAGATGGCTCACTATCGGCTTGCTTGCCTTCTTTTTCTTCTTCCTCGGGAGGAGCTTCTTCTTGCTCTCTCTGACGATCTTGTTGAGAGCTCTCATCCTTATTGTCTTTAGAGCTCGACTCATTATTCTCACTCTTCGAAGATTCTTTCCCTTGCTGAGACGAATTTCCAGAATTGCCGCCTCCGCCGTTTTTGTCTTTCGGCAGAAGCGAACGAATCTCATCGAGAAGCTCGCAGGCGCGAAGCTGCATTGGGGGAAGATTCTTTTCGCAACATTCAAGCTGCAACTTCTCTACTTCTGTCGCAAGAGCCGAAACTTTTGCCTGATCTTCCGCAGTAAAAGGCGGGAGATTGGTATCGCTCTGCGCTCTCGCTTCCCACTCGCGCGCCCATGCAGGAAACTTCGCCCTAAAAGCGCGCGTATAATCTAAAGAATCGTTCTGCCAGGAGCGTCCATTGATTGACTCAACATCGAGATATGCGTTCGATTGAGAAAGAAGTGCTTCTTCAATCGCTGCTGGAGGAAGCGCAGTAAGCTTAAAAAATCTTGTAAAATCATACTCGGCTTCGCTGATCGAAGAATACGCCTCTACACTCAAATCGGAAAAATCTTTTGCAGCCTTTTTAGTCTTCTCAGTCGCCTGTTCAACTTGCGAAATAATGTTAGCCGCCTGAGTTTCATTCGTTACAGACCTGGCGATAACCTCGCGCACAGGATACCACACATCTGCAATTGATTGCGCGCGCTTGGAAAGAGAATCCGACAGCGCAACAGCGCGCTCAGCGACATTCGTACGATAGCCTGCTGCTTCACGAATAAGCTCGCGCGATTCATAAACCGCCGTGCGAAGCATAGCCGCAGGATCTTTTCCTTCGGCCGCTTTCAATATCGCTTCAATCCTCTTATTTTCGCGCTCAGAAGCAAGGCCGTCTATAGCTCTTGTGAAATTTCTGTTCGCCTTTGCGTCTGTTGGGTTTGCCCTCAGCGCAATCTGCGATGCAGCAGCAGCCTCGTCTCTATCGCCCTTGGCATGCGCCAAAGCCGCCACTACTTCCGCCGCGCGCGCTCCATGCGTCCTGGAAAGCATCAATGGGCGGAGGACGCGCAAAGCATTTGTCACGTCCCCAGCCTCATAATACGCTACTCCATCGTTCCAAACCTCGCTATCGGACTTTTGCCCATTTGCAAAGACAAAGAACGGTACGAAAGCGATGAAAAGCGCGACTATGGCGGACCGAACCGTCATTAGGCTTTTGCGCCCTCCATTTCCGCGAGGATTGCACGAGCTGCCGCGGCAGGATCGGGGGCGGCCAAAATGGGTCTGCCGACAACGAGGTGCGTGGCACCATCGCGAACAGCATCGGCAGGAGTTGCGATGCGCTTCTGATCGCCAACAGCGCTACCTGCGGGCCTTACACCCGGCGTTATGAAAAGAGTGCCAGCAGGAAGAGTGCTTGAAAGCGCCCCAACCTCCATGGGCGAGCAAACAAGACCGTGTGCGCCAGACGAAGTTGCGAAGCGAGCCATCGCCGCCACCTGTTCGGCAGGTGTGCGCCCAGCAACGCCAATATCCTCAAGATCTGTCTTGTCGAGCGAAGTAAGAACAGTTACCGCAAGAATTTTGGGGCCGTTCTCGCCAAACGACTCAGCTGCATCAGCCGCCGCGCGAATCATTGCGCTCGCGCCAACCGAATGAATGGTCATAAGGTCGACGCCAAGAGCTCCACCCGACTTAACCGCTCTTTCGACAGTGCGCGGGATATCGTGGAATTTGAGATCCAAAAATATCTTTTTGCCCAAGTCTTTGACTGCGCGAACAACATCAGGACCTTCTGCCGTAAAAAGCTCAAGGCCTATCTTATAAAATCCGACTTGATCGCCAATTGCCTTGACTCTTTCGACAGCTTCCTGCCTATTTGCGACATCGAGAGCTACTATCAATTCCGCCATTTTAATTCCTCCTCTTTTAAAAGCACTTTTCTAATGTATATATTATACCAAAACCGAAGCTATTCGGTTGCCAGGAAGGAAGCGAACAAAGCCCTTCATTCTAAGGGAGAGAGCCACCTGATTTACTTCGCTCATCGTAAGAGATGTTTTCAAAACAAGATCATCTAGAGTGATCCCAGCATCATCTACATGAAGCATCACCATAGCCTCTTGCGGAGAATAGGCAGGCGCCTTGGGATCTGCGCGACCAGCATCGTTATTGGACTTGGTGAGTGAAGCCAATGAAAGAGGAGAGAGAACTTCAAGAACATCGTCGACATTTCTAACAAGCACCGCCCCATTTCTGATCAAATCTAGGCAGCCTGCCGACATACGACTATCAACCCTGCCTGGAACGGCCATAACTGGGCGGCCAAGATCCCCCGCCATCGATGTTGTTATCAATGTTCCCGATCTGCGGGGGCACTCAACGGCAACAACACCTTCTGCTAAAGAAGCGACAACATGATTGCGAATTGGAAATGTTGTTGTATCGGCAGAGCGCCCAAATGCAAACTGACTTACAACCGCACCACCCTTCGCGACCATTTCCTTGGCAAGATCTCTATTGCGCTCTGGATAGAACATATCTAAAGCGGAGCCTAAAACACCCACAGTAACGCCTCCTGCATCAAGAGCCCCTTTATGAGAGGCAGCATCAATACCAAGAGCAAGGCCTGAAAGCACACACCACCCAGCCGACGCAAGATCGTATGCTAATGAAGATGCAACAGAATTGCCGTATTGCGAAGAGCGACGCGTGCCTACAAGTGCCACCATCGGCTTTGAAAGAGCTGCCACATCGCCTCTTACATAAAGAGCAAGTGGTGCGCCTGGCGCGTCCTTAAGCCTTGCGGGATACATTTCGTCGGCAGGAGTGAAAATCTCCACACCATACTTCTCCGCAAGCGCAAACTCGCGCTCAACATCTACCTCTCCCCCAGCACGAGAAACCTTGTGCGGATACGCCTCCCAAGCCGCTGCCACAGATCCAGAAGAAGCCACCAAAGGGGCCAGACGAGCAGGCCCAATTCTTTCTGTCAAATTAAATGCGACATATGCTTGACGGTCGGTCATAATTTTTGATATACTACGCACCGTTTTCACGGCCCCATCGTCTATCGGCTAGGACACGAGCTTTTCATGCTCGGTAGAGGAGTTCGACTCTCCTTGGGGCTGCCAAATTGAACAACCGAAATTGGTTGTTCATTTGTTTTTTAGAGCCTGGCTTACCGCCAACATCCTCTCACCAAGATCCTGGAATCCAACATCGGTGGAATAGACATCTTTGTAATAGCGGTACGCCTTCTCAAGATCTCCAGCCGATTCTGCGCAAAGACCAAGCTGATAGACGACATTCTTCTTAAGCTCGTCCATCGTAGGTATTGCATCGCGAGCAGTTTCAAGCTGCATAACAGCCATATCAACCTGCCCCTGCTGAAGGAAGCACATCGCAAGGTAGTACAACGCCCAAAGACGATCCTTGGGGCTCTTCTGAGCAAGCTGAAGATGCGTCAGAGCATCGTCGTAATAGCCATATGTGTAATACTCTCTACCAAGCTCAAACCTTAAGTGGAGATCGTTAGGATATCTTTCTACGCGAGATGCAAGATCGTCAAAGACGAACTGATTTTTCTCGCCTTCCATCTGCTCTGCTTCTTCTTCGCGGCCAGCTTCACGAAGAGCTTCAATCTGCTGTTCGTAATACTGCACCTTCGTCTGAGAGAGCATACGATCAAGCTCAGGATCCATTGTGCCTGTAACGGAGATTGCAGCTTCGAGAGCTTCGATAGCCTCGTAATAACGCTTGTTCTGCACATAAATTCTTGCAAGCGCACGACGAGCGTTCATGTTCTTGGGCTCAGCTTCGATCTGTTTGAGCTTTTCCTGAATAAGAAGCTCTGCATCAGAATCTGTAACAACAGCCTTGTTGGCAGCATCGAGACGAGCAGCCTGCTCCTTGTTGGCAATAAGAGCCTGAAAGCCGCCAGCTTTACCAGCAGTCTGCTCCCAACCGGAACTCATGGTAGCCTGCGCTTCGGCATTCTTAAGCCTCTGCATCACATGCTGATCTCCAGGCTTCAACGAGGAAAGCTTCTGATAAGCATCGCGCGCCTTATCCCAACGCTTCGCCATCGTATAATATGTGGCAACACGCTCGAGAAGAGACGGATCTTTGTTAGAACATTCGTAGGCAGCTTCAATCGTTATTGCAGCATGGTCGGCCTTGCCTGCCGCCTCAGCCGCTTTTACTGCCGCTTCGATATTGTCGGGGTCGAGAGGATTCTGCCCAAGAAGCTTTTCTGCTTCCATCATAGCCTCAAGCCCCTTACCCTTCTTTACGAGAGACATAATCTTGCCTCTCGCCGCGACAAAGCCAAGCTTTGCCATAAAGCCGCTCTTACCACCTGAATGGCGGAAATTCGCAATCTGCGCAGCGCGAAGAAGCTTGCGTGTTTCAAGAATATCAGGGGCGGCAGAAACCGCCTCCATAAGCATATCGACAGCGAGTGCGTATTTGCCCGTCTCGAAAGCCTGCCTGCCGCGGTTCGTGAAATTCTGAGCCTTCTGCGCGAGATCTACCGCCATTACGACACCTCCAGACGAGCGTCCTCAAGCTTCTCAAGAATACCGCCGGTCTTATATGTTTTAAGCATGAAGTGCGTAGCCGTAGAAAGAACACCGTCTATCGTGGAGAGATCCTGCGCGACAAACTGCGCAACATCTTGAAGGCTATCACCCTTGGCAAATACGAGAAGATCGTAACCGCCAGACATAAGAAAACAAGCCTTAACAGCTTCGAATTTCGAAACCTTTTCTGCAATGCGCCCAAAACCGCAGTCGCGCTGCGGAGTGATTTTGAGTTCTATGACTGCGTGCACTTCGTTCATTTCGACTCCTTATTGCAAGATGTTTTTTTGTTCCAGTCAATGCGAAGAATATCATCGACTATACGACGAGAGAGAATATCAGCCACCCTTCCGGATGCATCGCGCTGCGCCGTAGTCAAATCGTGCCCCGCGGCAAACGTTGTCTCGGCCGTATATGTGCGGCCTGCAACAATAACTTCGTCGGTTATCTTATCGACAATCGTAATTTCAGCCGTGCACTTCATATCATAGCCAGAAGTACGACGGTTCTCGCGGCGATTGTACGCCTCAGACTTTGAGGAAATACTCTTTATCGTGCCCTGAATCTCGATAGCAGCATCTTCGGCGCGTGCAATACGGAAAGTTCCTTCGCGCTGAATCTCGCGAAGAAGCTGGCGTGCAGAAATAGCTCCAATTTCCTGAAGGCCAGACTCATTACGGAAGGTAGGAACATAAACTGAACGACGATCGGCAGGAACTGAAGAGCGCCAACAATACGAACTCCCACAGCCAGCTAACAAGGCCACACACAGAGCCAACGGAATGAACTTCATTTCACATTACCTTTCTTCAACTGTTCAAGCCTTGCCTTCACTTCCTCAGAGTGAACTCCATCGGGATACTTCATCAGAAAATCTTCGTACGCAGAAATAGCGCTCCTGCCAGTACGCATACGTGAATCGTAGAATTTCGCAGCAAGATAATCTTCTTCTTCAAGAAGAGCGCGCACTTCGGAAAGATAGCTTGAAATCCTAACGCGCGACTCTTGAGACGCAGACCTTTGCGCGCTTTCCAAAAACGACAGCGTATCGCGAATACGATCGCGGTTGTAGCCGAATTTAGAAAGAACCTTCATTCTTGCCGCCGCCTCGCGAACAAGCGCAGTCTGAGCCTCTGCTTCTCCGAAACGAATGTTTCTCAAATTCTCATACACCTTGATAGCTTCGATGTATTGCCCTTCGTCCTCGCGCAGCTTAGCAATCATAAGCATAGCCGACGGCACCCACTTGGCACCTGGCGCGCGCAACACACAAGCCTCAAAAGCGCGGCGAACATCTACATTATTGTCGAACCTGAAAAAGACAAGCTTCTTCCCTTCTATTTTGAGCGTACAAGCCACGCGATACATAGAATCGGCCGCGGCATTGTAATCTACTTGAAGGGAGTAGAAATCGACAAGATACCTGTATTCCTTAAAAGCCTTCTCGTAAGATGCCTCTTTGCGCTCAAGCGTTTCGGCAAGCATTAGTTGAGCCTGTGGCGCCTCTGGCGACGAAGGCCAAGCGCGCACAAGAGCATCAAGCTCATCTACAGCATCCGACCACGACTCCTCAGCGAGAAGCTCCTTGCAATACTTCATCTGCTCTGAAGCAGAATCGCATTCTGGTCCCGTAAAGAACGAGAACCACCTTGGAGTTTTTCGCTGGGGTGTCGTATTCTCTTCGAAATCGTCGAACCCAGGGTATGCGTCTGTGGCATAGCGCCCAGAGTCAAACGCAGGGTCTGAATGTGATTGCGCGCTACATACCGCGGCAATTACTACCGACAATGCGAAGAGTGGAAGCCTCATGATCAGACGAGCCCGCGCTTGATCAGGTGTTCGGCAATCTCAACTGCGTTGAGGGCTGCACCTCTAAGAAGCTGGTCGCCGGAGACGAACATTTCAAGCCCCTTGTTATCGTTGCGGCTGATGTCGCGACGAATACGGCCGGCAAGAACATCGTACTTTGCAGTAGCGTCAAGCGGCATAGGATACGAACCGTTGAGCGGATCGTCCACAACCTTCACGCCTTCTGCCGCCTCGAGGATCTCGCGTGCCTCTTCGGGAGTGATATCCTCCTCGAACTCGAGGTTGAGAGACTCAGAGTGCGCTCTTGCGATCGGCACGCGCACGCATGTGCAAGAGAGAAGAAGATCTGGCGCGTGAAGCATCTTGCGCGATTCATTGCGCATCTTGAGCTCTTCAAGCGTGTACCAATTCGTCTCATCGAACTTGTCGATGTGAGGAATGAGGTTGTATGTAAGCTGATGCTGGAAAGCCTTTACCGTAAGAGGTTTGCCTGCCACATAATCTCTAAGCTGATCTTCAAGCTCTGCAAGGCCAGGAGCGCCTGCGCCAGATGCGGCCTGATAAGTTGAAGCGATAACGCGCTTGAGCTTCTTGGCCTTGTGAAGAGGAGCAACTGCTTCAAGCATGATAGCCGTCGTGCAGTTGGGGTTGGCGATAACACCCTTGTTCCAATCGAGGTCTTCTGCATTAACCTGCGGAACTACGAGCGGAACATCAGGATCCTGACGAAACGCACGGGAGTTGTCGATCATCTTCGCGCCTGCCTTAACGCAAGCATCGCGCAGGCGAATAGCAACATCTGTCTTACCTGCGAAAAGGACGATATCCAACCCTTCAAAGCTATTTTCATCTGCAGGGAGAACATGATATGTCTCGCCAAGAATCTCTTCGTCGCGCTCACGGGAAGCGAAAACCTGAACCTGACCCTTAAGTGGAAAATTGCGCTCCTTAAGCACTTTTATCATTTCCGTGCCGACAGCGCCTACTCCTACCAAACCAACTTTATATTCTTTCATCTAAACCTCTCTATTTTCAGATATATGTGCAATATTATACCAAAAAACCACTACCTATGACGGATAAAGAGCCGTATGCCAAGCAACAAAAACACTACATGTGGGAATATTGCCGCGGGAATCGGCGGAACCCAAGCATTCTTTGCCGCGATCATACAGGCAATATCAATGCCGTAGAACGAGAAAAACATTCCAAGTGCACCAAGTACGCCACGGAAGACGCTCTGCCTTCCAGAAGCGATACCGGCAGGAATTGCAAAAAGCGTTATCACAATACACGCAAATGGGGCCATAATCTGCGCCCATGTATCGTAAAGAAGATCGGCACGACGCTCGGGAGAAAGCTCTTGATGCGTAGAAAGGTAGCGCAATCTATCGCGTACTGAATTGTACTGCCACTTTCTGTTCTGCATAAGGAAATCTTCAGGCTTCTCGCTAAAAGAGCTAAAGCACCTAAAAGGAAGCGCATCAAGCTCAGGCGTGGGAGTTGCGGTTTCGGCACCAAGCGAATCGTAGTGCTGCACTTGCTGCCCCACAAGCCACCATTCACCCTCAATATAGCGAGCTTCAGACGCAGTGACTGTAAAAAGACGATAGCCACCAGGCCTATCAACCGTAACACGGACATCACCAAGACGCGAGCAATCGGCGTTAAGAGCCCTTTTCACATTCCATGTCCGATATTCCTTCGCACTGCGAAGAACAAGGTCTCCTGCCTCTTCAATTACCTCTGATTCAAACTTGGAATTCTTTACCTGATATGCCCATTGTGACCAGCGCGGCATAAACGACTCGCCAACCCAACCGACAAAAATAGCCATGAAACAAGCGACGATAAGAATGGGAGAAGCAATCGTAATAAAGCTCACTCCGCTCGCACGCATCGCAACAAGCTCTGAATGGCGGCAGAATGTCCATATCGTATACAGCGTAGCAAGCATAAGCGCTGCGGGAGCTAAGTAGTGGAAATAAGGAGCAAGATACCCGCAGAAATAAAGCGCTGCATCAGAGAAAGATATCTTTGCCTCAAGCATGCGCGAGAAGGACCCGAAAAGATCGAAAAGAACATAAATAGAAATAAAGCCCGCTAAACAATAACCCAACGGGACCAGGAACTCACGCAAAATGTATCTCGACAGGATTCCCATCTATCACTCCAAAAGCATGTTATGAAACAGCAAAGGAATGCCGGAGACGGGACTCGAACCCGTACGGGCGAAACTGCCCAGCGGATTTTAAGTCCGCGTCGTCTGCCATTCCGACACTCCGGCTCATGTGTGTATTATAACAAATCCAGCGGTATCTTGCGCACAGATAGTGGAAGATCTGCCACAAAACGCGGAAGAGAAAGGCCTCCAATGCGCTCCGCACAGTATTTCTCGATCTTCTTCGCCTTTTCGAGCGGCACAGAAAAGCGTTCACATATCCCCGCGACAGGATCGCACTGAAAAACATAATAAGGGCGTATTCGCGCGGCGGAAAGCGCCTTAAGAAGCGCAAGCATCTTCGCAGGCGTGTCATTAACTCCGCGAAGAAGCACAGTCTGCGAAGAGACAGGAATTCCACGATTAACAAGTTTTGCCGCGGCCGCTGCTGCGCGCTTCGCCTCTTCAGCCGTGTTGATATGGACATTTGCCCAAACCTTGCCTGAGCGGGAAAGAGCGCGAGATAGGCGATCTGTCACTCGTTCAGGCTTATCTACAAGGGCGCGCGTGCAAATGCGCACAATATCAATCTGTTCCATTGAGGCAAAAGCATCAACAAGATGCATCACCTTGGAATCGGGAAGAGTAAGCACATCGCCACCAGAAAGAAGTACATCGCGCACTTGAGGATGGCGGCGGACATACTCGATGCAATCTTGTAGCTTTTTCTCTGTGTCGACAGTTTCTGTCTTGCCGAGAATAAACGATCTTGTACAATGCGGACAGCGAGCAAAACACTCTGCCGTCGTCATAAGAAGAACGCGGTCGCGAAAGCGTCTGCGCATACCGGCAGGAAGAGAAGGCTTCTTTTTAAGCTCCCCATATGGATCTGCTAAAGCCTTCACTTTTCCTCCTCTTTAAGCGAAAGTCCGCGACGAACTACGCAGACAACAACTAAGGCTGTAACTGCAGCTGCCGCAAGAATTGCATGGCCAAGAGGCAATCCACCGGGAACAAGCCCCCACACCTGACCCTTTGTCGGCCAAGCCCAAAAGATAAACGAAACAACTACCATGCACATGAAAATGCCAGGCAAAAGAGTGACTAGCGCCTTTAAGCCCTTCCCTCTCTTTAAAAGCCACACGCTTGAAGCCATTAAGGTTGTAACCGAAAGAATCTGATTGCCCCATGCAAAGTAATTCCAAAGGTTATTAAAACTCTTTGCATCTTGATTCGACCACCAAAGAAGGCACGAGACAATTGCCACAAGCGGCAATGTGGTAACGATTCTCTTAAATATACTTACCTGACATATTCCAAACATCTCAGCAATACTCAAGCGCACACTCCTTAAAGCCGTGTCTCCGCTCGTCACAGCAAGAACCACAATCGCAAAAATAGCGACACCTCCCATCCAAGCACCGAGAAAATGCTTTGAAATATTGCCGAGCACTTGAGGCCCGTTAAAGGAAAGATTTTCAGGCGCAATATTGTACATCGCTAGAGCTGCTGCAGCCCAAATCATCGCAATGACACCTTCAAGTACCATCATACCAAAAAATGTTGTGCGTGCCTGCTTTTCGCTCGTCATTGTTCGCGCAACAATGGGGCTTTGCGTAGCGTGAAAACCTGAAATAATACCGCATGCAATTGTCACGAAGAGACACGGGAAGAGAGGATTTTTCTCTTGGAATGTCGCGAAGCCCTCGCAATCTGCAAGAATCGAAGGATTCTTAAATGCCGCCACGGCTAACGCTACGCTGATCGCTATGGAGCCGACAATAAGAAGCGCCCCAAAAACAGGATAGATGCGACCAATTATTTTATCTACTGGAAAAAGAGTTGCCGCGATGTAATACGCAAATATGATACCGACTGCCCACCAGAAGAATGAAATCTCTGGGAAAACAGTTTTATCGATAAGATTAGCTGGAACATTTATGAAAACTGCAACAACGAGAAGAAGAAGCAAAACCATTGCCCATGAAAATGCCGAAGCAAATGCCCTTCCAAGATATTTGCGCACAATCTTCGGAAGGTTTGCACCATCTTCGCGAAGCGACATCATGCCACCTGCAAAATCGTGCACAGCCCCCATAAAAATGCACCCCAAGGGAATGATTAGAAGTGCAATCTTACCAAACTTAATCCCAAGGATAACACCTATCACAGGGCCTACACCTGCGATATTAAGAAGCTGAATGAGCATATTCTTCCATTGAGGAAGCGCCACAATATCAACACCATCAGGGTGATCTACACAGGGAGTCGCCCTATCATCGGGAGAGAGAATCTTCTCCACAATACGCCCATAAAGAAAATACCCGAGAATTAAAAATGCAATTCCGCCAAGAAACCAGCTCATAAATCCCCTTTTACTTTTCGCCAAGCTTTATAGGCTTAAAGACAAATCTTCCAGATGCAAAAGCATCGACAACATCTTTATCCGTGATTAACGACAAATCCTCTCCCATTTTAGAGAGAACTTCACGCATCGCAGATAAAAGTTTATCGCCCTCCAACGAACGAATGGCTCCGCCATAACCAAAATTATCAAACGAAGCTCTCTTGCCGCGGGCGTTTATAAATTCAACGGCGCAACCAACATTCGAAACTTTTACCTTGCGCTTAGAAAGCATCGTAGGAATTGCGCCCCAAAGCTCGTCTACCGGCGAAAGAGAAAAATAGCGACGAATATCTTGCCCCACCGGACGTTCAAGCGAAGAACTCTTCCTGCGGTAAAGAGAGACTGGCATATTGCGCCGCGCATTCAAAGGAATGCCAGCCATCGGATATCTACGCGCCAACTGTTCAAATGTGCGAGCATCAATCTTCTTCTCGCCAAGACCAAACACATACATCTTGCCACTGGAAAACCTGCCAGAGGAAAATACAGCATCAATAAACCTCGCCCTTGCGGCATCACTTCCAACTTGGAGCATAAATCGCCAAACCGTTCGGCGAGAACCTTTGTCGCAACGCTCATCATCGCTTAGTGCTTCAGCGGGAGCTGCTCTACGGCCAGCGAATTCGCCAATGAAACGCTTTTCGAATTCCATACGCTCCGACTGCCTTGTTTCCACTTCTCTTTTTGGCGAAGGAGCGCCATTTAAAGAGAATACGAAAGCAGCCAAGGCGATCAGGATAAATAATCTTCTCATCTTATCTCCTTGATGCAATCAAGAGGGAAGACAAGCTTTCCTGTGCAAACCTTGCCGTTTTCGACTGGATAGACATACCTCTTCAACTTGTGGTCAGCATTGTAGCTTTCGCAGTTGAACGAAACGGAACTATCAAATTCGCTCTTCTCAAGACCAAGCACAGAAAGAGGGATTCGCACCTCCATTCCAGAGCCCGACCACCAGCTTCCGGGATCGACCTTAAAATCCCCTTCCATAAACATGTGTTCCGTTCCCTTAATGGAATGTGTTCCATCCCAGAAAAGAACAAGAGAGATTTTTTCTCCAAAATAAAGCGTGATGGAATCGTCCACCCCAATGCGTCCTCCAAAATTGCGCTGCCCTACATACGGCACACATTTAGAATACACATAGGAGACATGAACATATAAATACCGCTCGTCGTGCGAATAACAAAAGACATTTCCAGGCTGCGAACCAGGATACGGATATCCGTCTGCGCCAACATCAGTCCAAACAAACTTTCTCCAACTAATAGGATATTCACCTTCGCCGCGCTTGCCATCAATCCGTGATGCGCCGGAAGAGGCTGCCTCATTATAAGGAACTAAAAGAGAATCTCTCGAAACAGACTTCTTTCTCTCCAATGTTAGAGTATTATTTAAGGCATAACGCCCCGTCTGAGCGTCTTTAACAAAAACCTTATTGCGCGCCCATTCAACACAATTGTTCAAATACGCATCATTCTTAATTGGCTTAGGAGCGTAAATCTTATTATCCGTAAATGTGCCGAACATCCCACCCTGGAAAGACCAGCGCATCGGGACATCGCTTCTAAATGTATTGTTAGATACGACTATGCCGTAAGTCTGGTGCATGTGCGTTGGCCACGCAAGCCCCTCTGTTCTATTTCCAGTAAAGACATCATACTGCGAGCCTTCGTCTGCATAAAGGCCTGGCCAAATACTTTTCTTCGTGTACTTTACAGTATTATCCTTTATCAAACAGTAATCGTACGAGCCATACAATGCGCCACCGTCGCGACTTGTTAACATACAATTGCCAAGCTTGTTTGAAGCTACTACACTAAAGCTGCTCCAAAGCTGCAAAGCGCTTCTTCCAATCTCGCCGATATCATTCCACATACACTCGATATGACCGACCTGCATGCTTATGCCGCAGTTCATATTGCGAATCTTATTGGAATTTGCCTTGCAATAGCCTGGACCTCCATCAATGAAGGAAATTCCAGTTGCGGAAATATCGTGTATGTAATTGTTCTCAATTCTGCAACGGTTAGCTTTAAGCATGTACACGCCACCAGAACGAGAAGAACGAATCTCGCAATTGCGGACAGTTAAATGAGAGCCAAATTGCGATGAGACAACAGCCGAAAGCGCATTCGTCGAATAGAGAGGATTGGAAAACATTTCCAAGCACCCTTCCATAACAAGGCCGTCTATCGTGCAGTCGTGAACACGGCGCAAATCTATAAGCGTAGGCAGACGAGATATCCACGCATTGATATTTTTCTCACTCTCACCTGGACGCGGCTTATAGACAATGGTAGAGGAAGATTTCTCGTACATCCACGACCCTGGGTCTATCAACCCCAGCCTAGAGTTCATAAGTTTAAAGCCAGTGTTGAACATTCCGATGGCCATATTCGTCTTGGTCTTCAAGACAAACCTATTATTTCGCACATCGTTTTTCGCAATAAAGCTTTTCGTCACAGCCCATTCTTGAGGAATACTCAACCATACGCTTGAAATGTCGAGCGACGAAATATCGAAACCCTCTGGAAATGACGAAGGCTCATAAGGAAGGCTAAGAAAATTTGTCTTATCCCCTTCCGTGGCTGGGCAAACAATATTTATCCCTTTGGGATATGCCGCTAAAGTTGCATGCCTCCCATTTACGACGAGAAGATACAAAAGATTTTGCTCCGTCTCAAAAGGAAGATCCGCGGCAAGCAAAGAAGGATCTTTTGAATCCTTCCTCCAGTTCATTACCTGCGCAGCTCCTGAAATGATAGCCTTACCCTTGTTTTGGGCACGCAAAGAAACTCCAGCATCATCAGCGTTAAGCTCGAGCGGCTTATCTAATCTGTAAAAGCCATCAAGGAAAACTATTTCGCGCTTAGCGTCTGAAAAAACCTTGCGAACAAGCTCAAGAGCACGATGCGGACTTTTAAGAGGCTTTTTTAAAGTTCCCTCTGCCGTATCACTTCCGTTAGGAGAGACATAGAAAGAAACTACATCGCTCTTATTTTTTGCGCCCGCACTAAACACGAGCATAATAGCGGACAGGATCGGAAGCGTAAACTTTAATGCGTTTGCGTTCATCTCCATATCCTTTTGTAATTATCGCAACGATGACTTCTTAGAAACTATATAGGTGCAAACAGAATCGCCCGTCACATTACAGCATGTCTCGAACATATCAAGAATAGGATTTATTCCAAGACAAAGAGCTACAATAACCGAGACTTGGGAAGAAGGCAATCCCATATTTTCGAGCACCATAAAAAGAAGGAATACAGAACCTCCAGGAATGCCGCCTGCGCCAATTGAGGCAAAAACTATCGACACACAAAGAGTTGCAATATCTACTACACCCAAATTATGCCCGAACATATTTGCGGCAAGGATAACAAAAACGGGAAGATGCACGCATACGCCATCCATATTCACGGTCGCGCCAACAGGAAGCGAGAACGAAGAGACTGATCTGTCGACACCAAGCGAATCTGCAGCCTTAAAAGAGACAGGCAGCGTTGCTGCAGACGAGCGCGTCACAAAAGCCGTCAACATTGGCTCGCGCAAACGAGCGAGAATCTTATACGGATTCTCTCTGCAGAAAATAGCAATAGCGATAGGATAGATCAAAAAGATCATCGCCATAACACATACCACAACGCAAAGTGTAATCTTGGCATACGGACCAAAAAGAAGAACTCCGTTCTGCGCGAAATTGACTGTCGAGAGAGCAAAGACGCCAATGGGGAAATAATGAATGACGCAATCAATAAGCCTAAACGAAATCTTCTGTGCGCCATTGCAGCAATCAACAAGAGTTCCAACAGACTTTTTAACAGAATCGGGAGTAGAGGAAGAATCGAGCAAGCTACGCGCACAAAGGCCGAAAGCGAGAGCAAAGACAATTATCGGAAGGAATTGACCACTCGCCAACGCTGCAAAAGGATTCTGAAAGAGCCCTACAAAAAACGCTCCGATCGACCCAGAGCCTGAGCTTGTTGAAAATTTCTCAACCGTTCCAATAAAGCTTTTCGCAACATCTTGTGCGGCTGGCATTGAAGGATTGAATAGATAAGCAAGCGCGACTCCGAAAACCGTCGCAATAACAGAAGTAAGAAAATACCAAGTCAGTACACTTGCGCCAACTTTTCCCGAATTCTTAAGCGGCATGGAAGCTGCTCCCATAATAAGGGAGAAAAGAATTATCGGATAGACGACAGTCTTGAGCATAGCAACAAGCACATCTCCGAACGGAGAGATATACGGAAGCACTCGAGCAACTGTCTCTTTGGAACAAAATTCAGACAGGAGCAAACCCAAAATCGTTCCAAAAACGAATCCGATCATTATTTTCGCAACAAGAGGCACCTTCTTCATTTCAACTTCCTTAATCTTATCTGCTACTACAAGCCGGACTAGAAAAATCTCCGGCACTAACAGCGTATTGAGACTGTTTAGTGCCGGAAAGCGCGCCGAAGCGCGCCAACCAAATCTTATTTAACTATAGATGCGTGGTAGCTCTGGAGAGAGCGCACCTCGCCCTTGCCCTTCATAGCGGCAGCGATACCCTCTGCTGCGGCCGTAGCGGCGGCGATAGTCGTAAGATATGGTACTGAATATTTGATAGCGGCCTGACGAATGCGGCAATCGTCTGCGCGAGCATCGCGGCGACCGGACGGAGTATTGATGATAAGAGAAACCTCGCGATTCTTGATTGCATCAAGAACATCGGGGCGCCCTTCGCCAATCTTCGCAATCACCTTGCCGGGAACTCCACGCTCTTCGAGGAACTTAATCGTACCCTCCGTGCCAACAACTTCGAACCCGAGCTCCACGAATTTCTTAACAGCCTCAATCGCGCTCTCGATCTTATCGGAGAGAGAGACGAGAAGCTTACCGGGCTTCGTGGGAAGAGGCGAATTGGCAGCCTCCTGAGATTTGAAGTACGCAAGACCAAAAGTATCTGCAAGGCCGAGCACTTCACCAGTAGAGCGCATTTCAGGGCCAAGAACAGGGTCGACCTCCGGGAATTTCTCGAAAGGCATCACTGCTTCCTTCACGCCGTAATACGGAACCACATGGCGCTTATCAAGGCCAAGCGACTGAACCGTCTCGCCAAGCATAAGCTGCGTAGCAACACCAGCCATCTGAGTTCCTGCGACCTTCGAAACAAGCGGAACCGTGCGAGAAGCACGAGGATTTGCCTCGATGACATAAACCTTGCCGTTTTCAATCGCAAACTGCATATTCATAAGGCCAACAACCTTAAGTTCAGTCGCGATGCGGCGCGTATAGTCGAGAATGGTCTGTTTGTTCTCTTCGCTGATCGACGCGGGCGGAAGGACGCATGCCGAGTCGCCAGAATGGATACCTGCAAGCTCGATATGCTGCATGATGGCAGGAATAAAGATATCCTTGCCGTCGGAAAGCGCATCGGCTTCACATTCAAGCGCGTGGCAAAGGAACCTGTCGAGATAAAGAGGACGGTCGGGTGTAACGCCAACTGCCTTAGCGACATATTCCTTGAGCATCACTTCATCGTAAATTACTTCCATTCCGCGACCGCCGAGAACGAAGGACGGACGAATAATAAGCGGATAGCCGAGTTTATTGGCGCACTCGATCGCGCCTTCAAGATCGCTCGCCATCATCGACTCAGGCATGGGGATGCCGAGCTTATCCATAATGGAGTGGAAGAGATCGCGATCTT
>JAGBWQ010000024.1 GCA_017629735.1 Kiritimatiellia bacterium | reverse complement strand
TGCTTGCAACTGATTATACCGACGGACTTGCGCTTCAGGCACTTAAGAACATCTTTAAGTATCTTCCGAGAGCATACGACAACGGCCAAACCGATGTCCTCGCTCGTGAAAAGATGGCCAATGCGGCCACCATTGCAGGTATGGCATTCGCAAATGCATTTCTCGGTGTCTGCCACTCCATGGCGCACAAGCTCGGCGCATTCCATCACCTGCCTCACGGCGTAGCTAACGCTCTTATGATCGAAGAAGTTATACGCTTCAATGCAAGCGAAGCTCCGGTTAAGATGGGTACGTTCTCGCAGTACGATCATCCTCGCACCCTTGCAAGATATGCAGAGATCGCAGACGCTCTCGAACTCGGCGGCAAGAGCGACGAGGAGAAGCTTGAGAACCTTATCAAGGCAATCAATGACCTCAAGACTCGCGTAGGCATCAAGGCTACCATCAAGGACTACGGCGTTGACGAGGAGGATTTCCTTGCCCGTCTTGACGATATGGTAGAGCAGGCATTCGACGATCAATGCACGGGTGCCAATCCCCGTTATCCTCTCATGAGCGAGATCAAGCAGATGTATCTTAACGCTTACTACGGACAGCATTTCGGAGAACTCGAGATGCCGGATAAGGATCTTGGCAAGGCGCTTTCTCACAAGAGCACAAAGGCGTAATTTCAGGAGGAAAAGTAAATGAAACTTGACAAAATCATTGCAAAAAGGAAGAACAAGACCGTTTATCGCGACGATGACAGATGTGTTAAGGTTTTTGATGAGATGTATTCGAAGGCCGATGTTTTGAATGAAGCACTGAATCAGGCAAGAGTTGAACAAACCGGGCTCAATATTCCCAAGATCCTTGAGGTCACGATGATGGATGGCAAGTGGGCCATTGTTTCCGAATTTATCGAGGGCAAGACGCTTGCTCAGCTTATGGAAGAAAATCCCGAGAAGAAGGAAGAGTATATTGAGCTTCTTGTAGACATTCAGATCAGTGTTCATCGCGAGAACTGTCCTCAACTTAACAAGCTTAAGGATAAGATGAACGGAAAGATTTCTCAAACCGCCTTTGATGCAACCACACGTTACGATCTTCATACAAGGCTTGAGGGAATGCCCAAACACAAGAAGGTTTGCCACGGCGATTTCCGCCCTTCGAATGTTATCATCACGCCCGAAGGTAAGCCTTACGTGATTGACTGGGCGCACGCAACGCAAGGCAATGCATCTGCCGATGTAGCAAGAACGTATCTCCTCTTCTGCTTAATAGGAGACCAAGAGGGTGCTGATTACTACCTCAACGTCTTCTGTTGCAAGAGCGATACAGCAAAGCAGTATGTACAAAAGTGGATGCCCATCGTAGCTGCATCTCAGTCCGTAAAGGGCAATGAAGAGGAGCGCGAATTCCTGGCCGGCTGGGTAAACGTTGTGGATTGGCAGTAATTGGCCGATGTGGACGCGCCCGAGCAAAACACGGAGTTGAAGGAGAGAGGAACGACCGACGCCGGGCGACTATGCTTGCGAGCCGTCGGAGAACCCCTTGGAAAGATAAAGGCGGCGGCGGGGGCTTTGCCTGCGGCAAAAGTATTCTGCTTGCCGCTTACAAGCGAGCTTGGTCTTACTGCGGTTCGGTCACGCTCGAGGGAAAACAACACTCAGTTGTTTTCTAACACTCTCGCGCCGCTTCGCTACGCGCTCTGCGCAGAATGCTGAACCCAATTTTGCGCAGAGCGCAAAAAGTGGGTTCTCGTCCTCGCCACTAAGACATAAAAAAAGAGCACCACAAGGATGCTCTTTTTTTATGGTCGAAGCGGCGGGACTCGAACCCACGGTCTCCAGTACCCGAAGCGACCTAAAACTGTTTTTTTAACACTTTTATTTACATATAGTCCGTATATTCC
>JAGBWQ010000002.1 GCA_017629735.1 Kiritimatiellia bacterium | reverse complement strand
TGACAACAACCCGATAGGGTGAATCGAAGGAAGCCTCGCGGCGAGACGAAGTCTCAAGCCGCAATAGGCTTACAACGATTCAATCGCGCTTGGGCGATTCGTCACCGTCGCAGATTTCGTGGTCGCGCGTCAGCGCAAATTGACCTCCCTGCTCAGGGAGCACCGTTGCGGCGAAACCCGTCGCACACTGACACAGCAAGCAAAATGAAAAGGCTAAAAGAAGCGACGAAAGCCTTACGCAAACAGTGCGCGTTTTAAGTTCCAGAGTCGCAAGAATAGAACTGCCGCGGCAACAACTATGTGACGCATAGAAATCGGGAAATCCCTTATCGCTTCAGCTACGCAATCGCACGAAACATACTTGCGCCAGCCTGCGCGCGCCTTCAAAAGCTCAAGCGCCGAAAATACGCAACTTGCCTTGCAATACTTCCATATCTCTCCCCCATGACGCGCATCAAGACGACGGCGAAATTCAAGAGAAAGGAACTTATACTCCCAATTACGCTTGCCGCGCCAGCCTGTTGCAAGATTTCCGTCAGGGCGCGGAATGTATCGATAAAGCCTATCGGAAATGGACGAGACCTTTTCTGCCGATGCAATACACGACGAGAGAAATGCCGCGTCCTCAAAAAATGTCATCTCCTCTTCAAAGCGAAGAGAATTTTCTTCAAGAAATGACCTTCTAAAAACACACCGCCAAACTTGCCCAGGAAGCTTATGCTCAGCAAGAGAGCCACCCTTATTCCAGCGACGGACATCATCAATCGAATATCCGAAAAACGCAGGCAAATAGCGCTCGCGAACAAGCGCCTTCCCTTCAACAGTCTCCTCTGGAAGATTCGGCCCGCCCTCGTAACTGAAAAAGCACATCTGAGAATGCGTCTTTTCCATTTCTAAAATTGGACGAAAGAAAAATTCCTTCTCCACCATATCATCAGCATCGCAGAAGAAAATATATTTCCCCGTTGCCTTCTCCAATGCACGATTGCGCGCCCACGAAGGCCCCTTGCCTTCCTTATCTTCAATAACAATCGTTTCGACGCTACCGCCAAAGAATTTAGCGGCCTCGTCTATGGACGACAGTGTCGCTGGAAGCGTTGAAGAAGCGTTGTAAGCTGGAATTATGACGCTCGCTTCCATGGCAAAAAGCTCTTTTGTTACGCGCGACGGCGAATGCGCGCAATAATCTTCGACGCGCCCAAATTCTTAAGCCCAAGAAGGAGAAGAATCTTGCCGAACAAATGGCGCGACTCTGCGCGAACCTCGACAATTTCAATGCCTTCCTTATCGCAGAGCGATCTAAAATCGTTGAGCGTAATGCAATGAATATTGGGCGTATCGTACCACTCGAACGGCAACTGCTTCGATACCGGGAGCTTGCCCTTAAAGAGCAGCGTAAAGCGTATGCGATATGCAGCAAAATTCGGGAATGTGACAATCGCCTCATCGGCAATGCGCAACGCCTCCGAAAGAAGCCCTCTTGGATTCTTAACTTCCTGAAGAGTATCAGAAACAACTACCGTATCGTAGCTGCGATCAGGGATACAGGACAAGCCATCATCGACATCTGCGTAAAGAACGCTATTGCCATCGGCTATGGCCTCTTCAAACTTCTCAACATCAATCTCAACGCCGTCTCCCTTGACATTGCGAAGCTTCCTGACAACATTGAGGAGCGAGCCATCGCCGCAACCAATATCAAGAACTCGCGTTCCGCGGCGAACCATTTTGACAACGGCTGCATACAGACGCTCCTGCCACTTCATCACCTTAACTTCGCGCTCGCCAAGGAATCCTCCAACAAGTTTGGAAAGCTCGTCGATATGCGTAAGAAATGCATCATGCCCGATTCCGTAGTCGAGATGGCAATAAGAGACATCTTTGCCGGCCTTCATGAGGGAAGTTACCATATCAAGGCTCTGCCATTCCGTAAAGAGAACATCGCCACCGTAAGAAACGACAAGGCACTTGGCCTTCACCCTTGCGAAAGCTGCATCAAGAGAGCCATACGCCTTAACAGGATCGGCCTCGTCCATTGAGCCAACAATGTGAAGGTAGCTATTTGCATCGAAGCGATTTACGAACTTCTTCGCCTGATAGTCGAGATAGCTCTCAATCTGGAAATATGTTTTAAAAAGCCTATCGCGCTCCGCTCTTTCCTCAGCTGGAGCATTAACAAAACTCTCTTGCAGACGGCGATCGAACTTGCCCTGAAGATGCTCACGCGAAAGATACGAAATATGAGCAAGCTGGCGAGCGGAAGCAAGACCATTTTTCGGACCCTTCCCATCGCCTTCAAGATAATAGTCGCCACCCTTCCAAAGCGGATTTTCCGTGATGGCATTTTTGCCCATCACATCGAATGCAAGAGCTTGCGTGTTAAGCGACGGCGATGTTGCAACAAGGATAAGCTTATCCATGTCGTCTGGGAAGCGCGTCGCCCAATTCACAGCCTGAATACCGCCGTAGCTGCCACCAATCAAAGCCGCAAGCTTCTTGACGCCAATCTGCTTTAGAAGCAGCCTAAAAACATCGATTGCATCATCAAAACTGTAACGCGGAAATGTTGAGCCATAGGGCTTGCCTGTATCGGGATTGATCGACATAGGCCCTGTCGTTCCGCTGCAGCCGCCAAGCACATTTGCGCATATAACATGGTAGCGATTTGTATCGATGGCTCTGCCAGGGCCAATCATTCCTTCCCACCACCCACTTGGCTCGCTCTCGCCAGGCTTTATTCCTGCCACATGTGCATCACCCGTAAGAGCATGGCAGATATAAATGGCATTGTTATCCGTCAAAGGCGCGCCGCACTCTTCGTACGCAACCTCAACATTCTTGAGCACACCTCCGTACGCCAAGCGAAGCTCCCCTTCGGGGAGATCCAACTTCATCTTCTTAAGTTCGACTATACCTACTCCGTCGGACATACCGTGTCTCCTTAAATTCAGAAACCTTTGCGCTTGAGCACAACGAGCGTCTCGAACCTCGCAGTTCGCGGGAACATATCAAACCTGCGAACAGACTGAACATCGTAAGCGCGGCGCAATTCTTTTAAATCCCTAACGAGCGTTGCAGGATCGCAAGAGACATAGATGATTACTGGGGCTGATGATCTCGAAAGCCAAGAGGCGACACCTCTTTCAAGCCCACCTCTCGGAGGATCGATAATCACAATCGTGCGCGAAGTGATGGAAATTCTGCGCGTATTCCTGCCAACTTCCTCTGCGAAGAAGCGCCCGACAACTGAATTTCTTTCGGCATTCTTCTTTGCAAACGCTACTGCCTGCCTGCCAGACTCGATGCCGATAAGGCTCGCAGGATTGCAGAGAATTCCAAACACTCCGACGCCACAGTACAAATCGAGAACATCAGGCGCAATATCCTTCGTAGCATTGTATTGCGCAACAACCGCCGCGGCGAGAGACTCGCCCATCTGCGGATTTACCTGATAGAAACCATCGGCAGGCACTTCAAAATCGCGCCCCAAGGTTGTCTCTTTAATCACATCGCCTTCGCGAGTGCGACCAATCCACCATTTAACGCCAGACTTTTGCGTCCACCGAATTGTTACATGCCCCTGTCTTTCGATGTCGCGCCTGACAGACCAAGCCCCTTGCGTAAGAAGACGCGTAACAGCATTGCGAATTGCAGGAAGTGCCGCGTTAATAGCAGGAACAGCAAGAGGATCTTCTTCTACATCGACTATCGAATGGGAAGGCTCTTGCCTGTAACCGATAAGCCATTTATCGCCGCGCTTTTCGAAGTGGTAAACAACCTTATTGCGGTAGTTGAGGAAGTTGGCACATTCCGCAGTCGAAAAGCTTGGCACATCGATGCGCGCGCGCTCAAAAAACTCTTGAAGCTGTGCGTCCTTTGCCGCGCGCTCGCCTTCGAACGAAAGAGCGTTATACACCATACCAGGCACTGATGGACCTTTTTCAATGCGCTGAGGCGACGGTTCAACCACTTCGACAAGACGCGCCCTTACAAAGCCACGCTTCTCCTCGACGATCTCAGCCTTTACCTGCTCGCCAGCCCAAGCTCCTGGAACAAAGACAACACGCCCGTCGCCGAGACGGCCAAGGCCGTCTCCACCATAGACATTCTTAGCTATGTAAACGACGGAAGTCATCTGATTGGTGCATTACTTGCGAACAAATTTGACCACACATCCGCCACCGCGAATCATGTGGAAATCAATCTTGTCGCCAGACTTTACAGTCTTGAATTCGTGAATGTAATCAACAGGGCTCTTCTCGGAAGTGGGAGCGTCGCGGAAGATTTCTGCGGTCCACTCGCCATCCTTGAGGAAGGCCGATGTATCAAGCGTCCAATCGCGTGCCTTGCTGTCTGTGATCGCAGCGACATACCACGAGCCATCGAACGAACGGCGCGCAACAGCGGCCATCGAGTCGGGGCATCCCGCAAGGCCGATCGAGTCAGCCCAGACAACGGGAGTTGCGGCCATGAAGCGGAAGCTTTCGGGATTCTTCTCGTATTTCGTGGGTGCATCGCAAAGCATCTGGAGCGGAGCTTCATAAAGCGCCATCAATGCCATCTGGTGGCTACGCGAACCAGGAGAGCCAGGCATTGAGCCCTTGCCTTCCTTGAATCCATGGCTGCCGCCCTTGTATGCATCGACAGGATAGTTATCCATCGCACCAGGCGTATAATCCATAGGACCTGCCGTCATACGGAGGAACACATTCCTAACATCGCAATCGACAAAGTGACGAGCATCGAGAGCGCCCCACTTCATCTGCTCAAGACCATGCACACCCTCATAGTTGAGGACATTGGGATAAGCGCGGCTCATACCGGTAGGCCTGTGCACACCATGATAGTCGACAAGCATACGATGCTTGCGGCACTCTTCTGCGAACTTCCAGAGGAAGCGCTCAACTTCAGCATCGCCGCGATCCATGAAGTCGACCTTGAAGCCTTTAACGCCGAGCTTTGCGAAGTGCGAAACAACGCGCTCTTCATCGCCAAATGCCTGCGCCCAGGCCATCCAAAGAATGATGCCGACTCCGCGCTCATTGGCGTAGCGAATGATGTGAGGAACATCGACGGAGGGATGATACTTCCAAATGTTGAGCGACTCCGACCAACCCTCATCAAGAATGACATATTCAACACCATTCTTGCGGGCGAAATCAATAAACCTCTCGTAGGTCTTGGTGTTGACGCCATGGTTCTCAGGAAGACGCCTGTTATCAAAGCAGTTCCACCAATCCCATGCAACCTTACCAGGACGCACCCATGCGAAATCGTCGCCTGCGGCGCGAGGACGCGCAAGAGCATAAACGAGATCAGACTCGACAAACGCCGCGGGCTTGTCTGCGAGAACAAAGCCTCTCCAAGGGAATGTGCGCGTACCATCAGTGTCGACGAGATAATTGTCGTACGAAGTAACTCTTACCCAACGGCCACCTTTCTTAAGAACCTCTTTTCCCCAGCCGCCGATGTACCGAGAGGTCTTCGGCCATCTTGCAAACCAAGGCTCAAAGCAGACGAAATCGGAAGAACCCAATTTTTCCTTCGAGAGGTTCCAAACAGGATAGTCGTATACATCAGATTCAACGACAGCGACATACTTGCCGCCCTCCGTATAGACGAGAGGAAGAACTGCGATCTTTTCTTTCGTTTCGATCTTGCCGGCTTCTTCTGCGAAAGGAACAGTCTCTTCGCAACCAGCCGCAGGAGTAATGGCGCACCAAGTACGAACTTTCGCGTTAGGGAAGATGAGCGGCGAAGATTCAGAATCGACACGGACTTTGCCTGCGAATTTCGTCTCAAAGCGATAAGCTACACCATCATTGCGCGCGGCGAGACGCACACCCCAGTCGCCGTAATCGGCGTAGAGCGTGTTTGCGGAAAGATCGACCGAGCTCTTCTTGTAGACGGGCGTGCCGACAGTGCCAGAAAGCGAACCCTTGACGAAGCCCTTAAAGGCAGCCCCGCTCGAAAGGCTCTTTCCTGAGATTTTCATATCAATCGGAGTCTTTGCCGTAAGGAGCACTCCATCGCGCAAAACTTCGTATGAAATAGATTCGGAATCGAATC
>JAGBWQ010000023.1 GCA_017629735.1 Kiritimatiellia bacterium | reverse complement strand
CCTGCTTCGTGGGCGCGCCATAACCGATGTGCGTGTTGGCAACGACGAGAACTGGGCAGCCCTTCACCTTTACTGCACGGCGATATGCCGCGCGGATAGAATCGTAGTCGTGGCCATCTGCCTCAAAAACCTTCCAGCCGTAAGACGTAAAGCGCTTCTTTACATCGTCGGCCATAGCAAGAGCAGTATCGCCCTCGATCGTGATGCGGTTGGAGTCGTAAACGAGAATGAGATCGTCGAGCTTCATCGCGCCAGCCCAGCTGCAAGCTTCGTGGCTGATGCCTTCTTCAAGATCTCCGTCGCCGCAGAAAACCCATGTCTTGTTTGCGATCTTGGCCTTCTTCGCCGCGAGCGCAAGACCTGCGCCCATCGCAACGCCCTGCCCGAGAGGACCGGTTGTAACTTCCACGCCAGGCATAAGCCCACGCTCGGGGTGGCCTGCGCAACGCGAACCCCACTGACGGAAGCTCTTAAGCTCGTCCATCGTGACATCTCCCATGCCGGAGAGATGGAAGAGAGCATAAACAAGTGCGCTTGCATGGCCGCCCGAGAAAACGAGCCTGTCGCGCCCGGCCCAAAGAGGATCCTTAGGGTCGACATTAAGAAATTCAAGCCAAAGCACGAGCGCGAGATCGGCCATGCCCATTGCTGCACCTGGGTGACCAGAGGCGGCTTTTTCGATCATATCCGCACAAAGGCAGCGGATAGTTGCTGAAGTTAAAGCGAGCTGTTCGTTGGTAGGTTTCATAATTCAACTATATTATACCATATTTGCTAAAAGAATTGCCGCGGCGGCGGCTTCCGCCTCCTTGTGAGTTCGTGCGGAAGAGACTGCTTCGCCGATGCCTTCGACTTTGACGCGCACCTTAAAGACTGGCTCGTGCGCCTTGCCTGAAGTTTCGATAAGCTCGTATTCGGGCCTGCGCGGCGGATTCATCGCCTGCGTCCTAATCTGAAGCTCGCCCTTGGGATTGCCATTCCACTCCCCTTCTGCCGGAAGAGCAGAAAGCTCGAGCGCTTCGAAAACTTTTTTGGCAGCATCAAGCCCGCCATCAAGAAACGCCGCCCCCATAAGAGCTTCGACTGCGTCGGCCAAGGCCTTCGCGCCGCTCGGCAAAGGCTGAGCTGCACGATTGCGCTTTAAATGAGATGCAAGCGAAATCTTCTCGGCCGCCGCGGCAAGAGCTGCGGTAGACACCATGCGAGTTCTTAAAACCGTAAGGCGCCCTTCCTTCTCTTTGGGATACTTCGAATACAAGAACTGCGCCGCAATAAAGCCTAAGACTGCATCTCCAAGAAATTCGAGGCGCTGATTATCAGACGCAGAAGGGTGATCCATTCTGAACGAAGGAGTAGTCAGCGCCTCTTCGAGAAGCGACTCATTGGAAAAATCGTGGCCGCAGAAAAGCATATTTAGGCGCGAACGCGACGAACTAATGAGGAAGCCTCAAAGGCAAGACGCTCGATAGTCGCATAGTCGTCGGATACGAGCGCTTCTTTGGGCACAATCCATGTGCCGCCACAGCAGACTACTTCAGGAACGGCAAGATAACTTTCGACATTAGAAATCTTAACGCCACCCGTAGGCATGAACTTAACTCCCGTAAAGCGAAACGCACCAAGGAGATTCTTTATCATGTTAACGCCACCTGCAGCCTCGGCAGGGAAGAACTTAACCATCCTGCAACCAAGTGTGAGCGCCTGGCTCAATTCACTTGCGGTCGCAACGCCTGGGCAGAACGGGAAGTTAGCCTCGGCGGCGGCAGAGACGATCAACGGATCGAAGCCGGGCGCAACACCAAAAACGGCTCCTGCCGCTTTGGCGCTTTCGAGCTGAGACAAAGAAAGAATTGTGCCAGCACCAACTATTGCCTCGGGCACTTCGCGGCGAATGGCCGCAATCGCTGCGGCTGCGGCGGCAGTGCGGAATGTTATTTCAATTACTGGGAGACCTCCCGCGACGAGAGCGCGCGCAAGAGGAACTGCCTTTTTTTCATCTTCGATGACGATGACGGGGACAATTCCCGCGCCTTGAAGGGTGTTTATCATATCCATAATGTGTATTATACCAAATCGCGTGATGCGCCTGAACGAGAGGCGCGTGAATACTTGATGTAAAGAGCAAGGTCGGTTGAGACGAGCGCAATGTCTACGAGGTAGACAATGCAAAGCCAAAGCTTCGTTCCCTCAACGAGATGGGCGCTAATTCCGCAGAGGTAGCCGGTAATTACAATTGCCATGAAGGCAGGGCTCTTGCCATCCACGCGTTTTGTGCGATATGTTTTTGCGATCGCAAAAGGCCACGAAAAACCAAATGCAAAGAGCATTGCGAATTCAAGAATTTCTGAGAGCATATTTATTTTGACTTCTTTGGTTCAAGGACTGTGAAGACGGCAAGGTGATCGGAGATATTGCACCCCTTCTCGATATGCGGCAAACGCAAACTTGAGAAACCTTTTGAAAGAATAAAATCTAAAGTGCTATCTCCATGGCGACGATTGGGGTGCGTGGCGCGCTTCCCAGCGGGAAGTTCGGCAAGATGGTTTTTCAATTTTGCCGCCTCAAAAATCGAGAAAGTTTTCTCGTCCGCAAACTCCTTGCGCCACGGATCTGTATTAAGATCGCCTGCGACAATTACATAGTCTCTTTTTTTGATTTGCGCTGCAATTTGCCGCGCGGAATGTGCACGCTTGGCTTGATTGAGCGCAGCTTTCTCTTTCGTATTCGCACCGTAGTTTGACTTTAAATGTACGGCATAGACTCGCGCTGTGATTGCTGGCTCAAGAATGATATTTGCATACACATATCCACGAGGAGGCGTTTCCTTCTTCTCGTTGCGCCAAAGGCTCCAACCATGCCCCGCAACCGGCAGAGTGGTGGCAATAACATCTTGCTGCTGATCGTAGCGATCGCGGCGACGATAGCCTGAAATTGATGCAAGAGCAAGATCTTTGCGCGAGATGCGAGAGAGAAGATTTGAAGCGACCTTCGGCGAGCGAATTTCGTTTAGAACAAGAATGATGTCGTTCGTTCCTTCGGGGTCGACTTCTTTGAGGGCGGCGGAGAGCATTCTTGCAGCAACTTCAGTTGTCGCGCGCTCAACATCTGGGTGCGCTCTATGCTCTGCACGTGAAGATGGAAACCAATTACCGTTCCAAGTGCCTACAACTATTGCCGCGCCAAGATGTGTAAATGGCGCAAGAAGTAAAATGATCAGCAATAGTTTGATAAGAGGCATTAGGGTATTATAGCATATAAGGGGGAGGGGAAGTCGAAGGTAGGAGTCGAAGTCGAAGGTGAAGGTGAAGGTGAAGGAATTAGTCGAAGTTGAAGTTGAATGTTAAGGTGAAGTCTGGAGGTTAAGT
>JAGBWQ010000022.1 GCA_017629735.1 Kiritimatiellia bacterium | reverse complement strand
CTTCAACGGGCTTTACAACAAGAAGCCCACGGGAGTGCCGATCGACGCGATCCTCTTCGGTGGCCGCCGTCCTTCGACCATTCCTTTGGTGAACGAGGCAAAGAGCTGGACGCACGGCGTGTTCCTCGGCTCCGCTGCTGGTTCCGAAGTTACTGCCGCTGTTATTTCCGATCAGATCGGTCAGGTTCGCCGCGATCCTATGGCGATGCTTCCGTTCTTCGGCTACAATGTTTGCGACTATTTCCAGCACTGGCTCGAAATGGAGCGCACCAGCGCCGATGCTTCGAAGCTTCCTAAGATCTACTTCGTCAACTGGTTCCGCAAGACTGCCGATGGCAAGTTCATGTGGCCTGGTTTCGGCGACAACAGCCGCGTTCTCAAGTGGATCTGCCAGCGTATCGAGGGCAAGGTGCAGGCGCACGTCACCCCGATCGGCAATCTTCCTCTCGCTAAGGACATCGATCTCTCGAACAACGAGGGCAAGGCTGGCTTCACGGTCGATCCTCAGATGCTCGCTGAAATCCTCAAGGTTGATGCCGAAGGTTGGAAGAAGGAAATTCGCACGATTGGCGAATCCTACGATGAGTACGATGCCAAGGCCTCCAAGGGTAGCAAGGTCCGTTCCGCAACGGCTCGCCGCGTCCCGAAGGCTCTCCGCGATGTTCTCGCCAGCCTCACGGCCGCTCTCGGCAAGTAATTAGGCCGCGGATATTCGCAACAAAAGAGTCCCGCCGGCTTGTCCGACGGGGCTCTTCTGTCTAAATGGAACGAGAAGCATATCTTTTGGCCGGGCCTACGGCAAGTGGGAAGAGCGCGATAGCTGCTGAGCTTGCCGCTGAGATGGGCGCTTGGATATTAAGTGCCGATTCCATGCTTGTTTATCGCGGCATGGATATTGGAACTGCAAAGCCATCTAAAGAAGAGCGAGAGCGCTTCCACATGGGAGGCGTCGATCTTGTAACTCCTGCGGAGCCATTTTCATCTGGAGCTTGGCTTAGGGCAGCTGCCGAGTGGGTCGCAACTGTTCCATCTGACGTGCCTATCATTATCGTTGGCGGCACAGGACTTTATTTTTCGGCACTTTTGCGTGGGCTCGATCGCAAATGGGAAAAGCCAGCTCCTGAATATCCCGTTATCAAGATCGATCGCGCTTTAGTGCGCGAGCGCATAGCCTCTAGACTTGACGATATGTACATGTCGGGCTTGGAGGAAGAGAAAAGACGCCTTAAAGAGCTTTATCCTGTATGGTCGCAAACGGCATCGTTGGCCATCGGCTATCGCGAAGGTGATGGCAAGGAAGAAATCTTCATAAGGACATGTCAGCTTGCGAAGCGGCAGGACACTTGGTTCCGCCATCAGGCAACGCCGATATATGTCGAGCCAACAGTCTCTTCAGTGCGTGAATGTTGGCGAAATCACGGTCCCTGGAAGCTCCGTTTTTTGGTATAATACGCAGTAATGTCCAGGGTCTTTTTTCTTATCGCTTTTATTGCGCTTCTTCAAGGAGCGCATGCTAGTTGGTATTGGCCGTTCGGATCGTCCGAACGGGAGAGGCCGCGCCTGTCCGAGATAATGGAGCCGGCGTCCACAAATATTGATGCAGCGGCTGATTTTGTAGCCGATGGGAATTTTACAGATGCTATTCTTCGCTACGAGCGCGCTCTTGCAGAATTAGATCGAATCGAGCGCGAATATGAAGATAGCATGCACTTGCCTGAGTTCTCCACGATCAAGACTAAAAGGGCTTATGTCAGGGCTGCTGTCGATAGTCTTAAGCTTAAGCAAGTTAAAGACAATGCAAGGTCCGTTTCTGTAAGCGACACTGCCGATCTTGAAAAGAAGCTTGCCGAGGAGCGCTCTTCTACAAAAGCTCCTACGCCTGCGGTCTCTTCACAGAAGCCTGTTTCGCCAAAGGTTGTGTCGTCGCCGAGAGTTGAGCGCTCGCTAAAGAATCTTCCTCCCAAGCAGAGAGTTGCTGCGGCGATCGCGAAGGGCGATTATGAATTTGCCGATAAAGAAATTGCGCTTATGCTTAAGAAGATTCCCAACGATATGGTGGCGCTTAATCTTAAGGCTGCAATGGAATCTGCGCAAGGGAAATACAAAGATGCGGAAAAGACTCTCGATCAGGCGATCTTCTCCCACCCGAAATCGTATCACGCATATTTCAACATGGCGCGTATCAAGCTTGCGGCAAATCCGCCCGACAAAGATGGTGCGCGGCGTTATTATGAAAATGGTCGCATTTACGGTGGACCACAGAACAAGGCAATTGAGGCTGCCTTGATGGAGGGTGCGCAATGATAGCGATTCTCGCAGCG
>JAGBWQ010000021.1 GCA_017629735.1 Kiritimatiellia bacterium | reverse complement strand
GGGGGTGTATGCGCGCTTCTAGCGCACGCCGCGCTTCAGGATTGACAAAGACCTCTGCCGCGATTCGCTTACGCTCTGCAGGGTCTGGGATAATTTCATGGACGATGTCGTCGGCATCAAGCGTCTCGATGCCGTGTTCGTTCATAAATTGCGCTGCGAGCGACTTGCCGCAAGCGATTCCACCTGTAAGAGCGATACGCATCATTTCTTCAAATGAACATCGACGCGGAAGAAGCGGTGAAGCGAATTTGTCAAAGCCCACTCTGGGTCGGACAAACTCTCTTTGCCGAGAATTTGATACTCACGAGCTACTGCAGCATCGCTCAAATCAGGTTGCCAAGTAAGAAAGACTGTGCCGTTCGTCACCGAAATGCTTGTGATACGGAATAGGTCGTTAGTGTCGTTAGGATTTGTCCCTGCGACATAATCGTACCAATAAGGAAGTGCTACGCCATCTGCACCGACTTTCCCCGACGGAGCTTCGAGCGCAGCTTGATAGTCGCTTGAGCCAATGGGCAGGAGTTTGTTCTCATCGACCCAGCTTGTCGGAATTGAAGCGGCGCGCTCTACCCCTGTCGCATCTGTGTATGTGTACAAGATTTCTTCCGACTCCTCTTCAAGCCCATCAGGAATCCAAACAACATCCTTGATGTAGAGGGTGTGGTCTTTTCCTCTGTAATACGATGTTAGCCAAAAATACTGGCCAGCTTCTATATCCATTGGGACCGTTACCCATTCCCCAAACACTAAATCGCCTTGATATGCTTCCAATTCGTCAGAATCATCGAGAGAGCCGCATCTAAAACTTTTATTCTTTATATCATTCCCAGTTGCACACCATTTAAACACAAGCTTTCCCGCCGTTTTTACTGAGAAAAGAAGTTCCGAACAACCCCCAGACTCTGATACATTTCCACTTTTAAAGTATACAACACCATTTGTCTCTACAGTCCACGCCTGGTCGCCAGAAGAAGTAGTTACATAAAGATTCTTACACACCCCACTTGCATTAAGTGGATCGGTAGGCTTTTCCCAAGTGGCAACAACTTCAACTGAGCCTGAAGTTGCTAGATTACTAACAATAGAGCCCCCTGCGTATACTGACCCATCAGGAAGCCGCCAACCTGCAAATGAAGAGCCGTCCAAGCATTCAAATGAATTTACAGGAAGCGCGAAGGGAATATCGTAAAACACATTCGTAGAAAATTCATCTCCATAAAAAGCTTCGCCCTTGCGGAAGGAGACAGTATAAATATTGTTTGTCCAAACGGCATGCGCCCATGAATTGCTAGTAATGGTAACTTTATCACCTTCTTTTATTTTGATATCGCCATGAAGATACCAGTCAGCGAAACCATACCCCACGCGAGTTACTTCTGGAAGCGCAGGATATGTCTCTCCATTTTTAACTGATATTGGATATCCGCCTCCTACAAATTCGCCGCCTTTAGGATCAAAGTTTACAGTATAAGAAGCCATAATCCAATGTGCGTAAAGAATGTGGTCCTTTGCGACTTGAACTTTTGTGGAAGGCGTTACAATCATTCCGCCAGACGGCTCCGTATACCAACCTTCAAAAATATATCCATCGCGAGTTGCATCAGGGAGATCTCCGTAGGTCGATTCGTACGAAACCCTAATTACTCGATTTGTTTCATTGCCTTCATTAGAGTTTAACTGCACTACATACTCAACAGGATTCCAATGCGAATAAACGGTGCGCGACTGTGGCGCAACAAATGTTGTATCATCTACAATGATACCGCTATCATCTTCTGTATAGCTCCAAAACGAAAATTCATAACCCGCTCTCTGTGGCACTGGCAATTTTCCGTATCTTTCATTCTCGCTATACTTATACTTCAGCCCCACTTCAATTTCTTGATCGAAATATCTAGCCGCCTTTACAACCCTAATCTTTGAAAACTCTATATACTGTTCGGATGTCAAACTCGCATTAAAAAAGATTGTCGCCTTTGTTGCATATGACGGAGGAATAATAGTACGCCGATTATTCCCCTTAACCAATGCCTCCCCGCCTTCAGAATACTCATCCATTGGCTCAATATATTCACCATCACTATCGTAGAATAGAATATATACTCTTGCCGGCGGATCCTTCTGGAGATTTGAACCTACATCTACCGAAATAAGATACTCCACTCCCCCCTGAATGTCAAAAGCATAAACGCCAGAATTAGACAGGGCATTCCTATTATAATAAGTATAAACGCGCGAATCGTCTTCACGGGTGCCCCGCAATGTTAACAAACCATTCTCCGATGAAATTTCGAGACTGCCATTGCCATCTGTTTTTACTTTAGCTGAATTTATATTCTTTTCAAATTCTGTGAGATGGAAAATATTGTCAAAGGCAAGCTCATACTCCACGCCATCCCACTGTGCATAAAGTGTTTGAGCGGCAGTAATTTGAACCCGTGTTGAAGATATTACTTTATCTCCTCCAGACGCCGATGTATACCAACCACTAAAAGTATATCCGGTGCGAGTCGGCACAGGAAGCTCGCCATAAGTCGAATCATACGTTACACTCTTTGATGTTGTCTCAACACTGCCTCCATTAGCATTGAAGGTTACTGTTGAGGTTTTTGCTGTCCACTGTGCATACAAAGTTTGGGCAGATGTAATATGGACTGTAGACGAAGGTGTTACTTTTGTACCGCCAAATGATGCTGTATACCAACCACTAAAAGTATATCCGGTGCGAGTCGGCACAGGAAGCTCGCCATAAGCCGAATCATACGTTACACTCTTTGATGTTGTCTCAACACTTCCTCCATTTGGATTAAATGACACGGTATACTTTTTTGGCACCCAATAGGCATAGAGTGTAGAATCTTGAAGAAGTGTCACCTGGTTGCCTTTTTTTATTTGCGTGCCCGCTCCCCCAACTTCTGTATACCACCCTTGAAAATCATAGCCTGCGCGAGATACAGAAGGCAATTCAGGATAAAAACCACCATATATAACTATTGTACTTGGCTCCCCCGAAAGCTTGCCTTCGCCTGAATCAAATGTGAGTTTATAATTTAAAGCCTGCCAATGTGCGTAAAGTGTATGTTCTGCTGTCGCTGTGACAACAGTATCTTCCGTTACCTTTGTGCCTCCGCTCGAACTTGTGAACCAGCCAACGAATGAAACTCCATTCGCAACTAGATCTACTGATTTCAACGAAGTATATTTTTCACCAACTGTTACTCGTATCTCAGTGAGATTAACTGCAGCATTCGAATTATTTACATCAAGGTTTACTCTTATTACCTTACCTCTAAATGATGGTGTACAAAGAACTCGAAATATATTATTGGCTCCATACTTTGAATTAAATTCATTGTATGTTATTTTATATGGATTATCTGTGACGGTTAATGTTTTAGCCGAATCACCATTACTAAACGTAATTGTAATTGTCCACTTATCTAACTCATACCCTGTGTTTGGCTGCGCACTTAAGGTGGCAATATCGCCCGCAGAAACGAGAGAGACTGCTAATACTTCTGTTGCTGATGCGCCCGGCGATTTTGAGATGCTTGCCGTCCCATTAGCAAGGCCATTCTTATTAAGCTGAACAGTAAATGCAAAAACCTGCGACTGTAAAGCCGCACATATTACCGCAATAAAGCCGCCTCGAAAGAAGCGGCTGAATCTCTTAACCATAATCAAACTATCCTCCCCGATTCCCGGGGCGGATTATTCCGCCGCGGGAGCTGCTTTAACTTCCTGCCCCTCCGTCGACTGCTCGTTCATCTTAAGCTCACGACCAGATGGGGTGATAAGACGACCAGTGACGAACACAAGCAAATTGCGCTTGATTGTCTGCTCAGCATGGGAACGGAAGAGACGCCCAATGAAAGGAAGATCTCCAAGGAACGGAACCTTGTCATCCATCGCCTTGCGCGCTTCTGTAATAAGGCCGCCCATTACAACGGTCGAGCCGGGCGTAATAGAAACTCTTGACTCGATAGCGCGGACATGGAAGAACGGCTGCTCCATAGGAGCGTCGTAATATGTCATGTTGCCATCTGTATTGGAAAGATCCTGCAATGCTGCATCCGCAGAGCTCATTGCCGTTTCCGCAAGAGTTGCCTTCGTAGCTGTCGGGATTGCCGAACCGAGCGTATCGAAAATTGCGCTCAAACCTTCGAAAATTCCACCAAGACCCTCAAAGTTCTGGAGTGAGCTATTACCAGAATAAGGAATCTTCATGCCGTAGTTCTTCCACGAAGGCTCATCGACAACCTGTGGCTTAAGCTCAAGATCGATCGATCCGCCATTAGCCTCGGAATATGTGGGCGTAACATCGAGAATAACACCGACTTCGCGCATCGTAAAGTTCTGCGGTTCAACAACTGCAAGAATCGCCGACTGCGAACCACCACTGCTGCTCGAATGTGAAGACGAGCTCGACTGGAGCTGCACATCGTAATCCTGCGGGTAGATATACTCTGTTACAACCTTGATGACAGCCTGCTGACCCGACTGCGTAACAACCTTAGGCGCAGAGAGAAGATCCGTGTCGCTACGCTGCGAGAGCATGTGGAGAATCATCGAAAGATCGGCGTCTCCAAGGAACGCGTTAAGGCGCATGAACTGATCATTCGTCTTCATCCCCTCGCCAGAGATGTGGTTACCCTCTGTAGAAAGATAGCGAGAACCATTGCCATAATCAGAAGTGCCGCCGAAAGCATTAACACCAATCTGCTTCTTGGCCGAACCACCAGGCGTACGCTTCCACGATGTCGTTGTCGTTCCTGGAGTTGTTGTCTTTGTGACAGTATTAATCGTACCATCAGCATTGTAAGTATAGCTCTGCGTCGTAGATGCACCAGTCTCTGTGCTTACATAATCTGCACTATGAAGACCGAGCGCCTTTCCAACCGAGCGACCAAAACCGAATGTATAGTTGTCGTTCAAGATCCACTCAAAACCGAGCGAGTTCAAATCTTCCTGCGAAACCTCAACGAAGCGCGTCTCAATTTCGATAAGCTGCGGCTGACCGCCGAGTTCATCGAGAACCTTTTCGAATTCTGCCAAGTTCTCGCGAGTATTACGGACATAAAGCTTACCGAGAGACTTGATGTGCTTGATCGACGAACCTTCAGGCCACTTAACGCCCATCTCACCGAAGAATGCCTTCCAATCCTGATCAGGAGAGGCGGCCTCTTCGCCACTCTGCTGGTTAGACGTCTGGGAAGAAAATCCGCCCATCGTCTTGATTTCTTCTGACGCAGAAGAGACGCGCTCGATAAAGGACTCGGGGACATTGTACTTACGAGCAAGAATTTCTGCCGTGGACATGTCCTTATGCATGACCATAACGACAGAACCACGAATAATGAACTTGTAATCGACAGAATCGCAAACAAGCTTCAACGCTTCGTAGAATGTAATGTTATTTGCCGCAATCGTAGGAATCGGGGCAAGGCCATGAGCTGCCTTATCTGTGTTCTCCTCAGCACCTGTGTCAGAGAAGTCGTTTGCGGCCTCCCCTGCATCCTCTGTCGCCGCCTTAAGCTGTTCGCGCGGACGCAAGAAGAAGTTGAAACCGCGCTCTTCAACAGGAAGGGCTGGATTGTCATAATCCTTCGACGCCTGATGGAAGAACTGAACGGCGTCCATAATCGTTGCCGGAGGATTGAACTTAATCTCAGGCAGACGAATGGCCTTCATCCTCTCTATGATAGCCTGCTCGCTTGTGCGCTCGGGATCGTTGCCGGCGCTCGACTTTACCGTCTCGGCCATACCATCTTGGAGTGAGCCAGCATTTGCCGCGTAAACAGGCCTCCACGCCTCGCCGACATCGGCGATAAGACCGTCGCGAGCTGCAACCCTCTCCTGATTGATAATCTTATTGCGCCTTGCGATAATTGCCTTGCGAAGACGAATCGCCTCAGTGTTGTACTTGTCGCTAACGAGAACAGTTTCGGCCTCCTCAAGAGCAGAATCAAGATCGCCAGCGGCAAAGAAGTGCGCACTGCGATTAAGATGCTTGCGAATCTGCGTGCGAAGTTTCTTATAATCCTCGTCCTGACGACGCTGATTAGGAAGCTTAACCTCGCTCTCCTCGCCCTCAGCTGCGGCTACCTCAGCCTTTGCCTCCCAACGCTCCTTCAAGCGAATCGCCTTGGGATGACCGCGCTCAATGGCACCATTGATGTGTTCAAAAGCAAGCTTCGTCTGCCCAAGCGCCCACTCAACTTTCGCCGCGCGAAGGAGCGCCTCCGCGCCACCCTGCTTGCACTCGCGCTTGTACGCACGATCATTCTCGCTTGAGGTAAGCAAAACTTCCGCGGCATTATAATGGCGAAGTGCTTCAAGATATTCACCATCTTCCATGCAATCGCGCGCGCTCTGGATTTCCTTGAGCGCCTGCTCTGCTCTTGCGATACTACGATTCTTCTCTGTAGCAACAATATTTGCAATAAGCTCTGCATCAGGGCTAGGCGCTTCAGACTTTACGCCAGCATCAGAAGCGAGCTTATCAAGCGCAGTCAACAAATCCTTATTCTCTTCAGCAGGGACTTCCTCCTTTGCAACAGCAGCCTCTTCTTCTGCGGCAGCAGGGCTCTCTTCTGCAGGAGCCTCGGCAACAGACTCCTCTGCGGGAGCCGCTTCAACAGCAACATCCTCTTCAGTTGCAGATTCTTCAACCTTAGCAACCTCTTCTGCCTTGGGAGCCTCCTCCTCTACCTGAGGAGCAGCCTCTTCTGCCTTCTCCACAGCAGCAGGCTCTTCTACCGGTGCCTCAACAACTGGCTGCTGCACAGTCTCAACGGCTGTAGCAGTCTCCTTCGTCTCGGACGATTCAAGATCCTTCAACAATGCATCAAGATCATCCTGCGCCGGGACAAAAGGTACATAAGCGACGAGGGCCGCTATCGCGCCCCAAACGAGGATTTTAGTTTTGTTCGTCATTTCGGCTACCTATCCTTAAATTATATTTCGCAATTATATAATATTTTGTTAAATCATTCAAGGGCACTGAGCGTTCTTGAAACACCATTAGCGGTGTTCTCAAAAGTCACTTTTGCTCCCTTGCCTTCGGGCTTGATCGAAAGCACTTTGTACTTGCATCCGTTCAAATCAATCGTCTCGCCGGCAACAACCTTCCTCGTAATGGAACTGCCGCGCTCATATGTGAGAGTAGCTTGCACATCAACAGGAGTCAAGTTGTATGTCTTCCCGTTCTGGACAACGAGAGTGACGCGCTTGCCATCAGAAACTCTCTCCACCACGGCCTCCGACACATCAACCATCTTTGTAAGATTACCAGTGCCGCTAATAACCTGCTTGATGGACTTAGGCGTATATTCAACAGCCTTATACCCACTCTTGCCGATTTCCTCGCCAACCTTTGCGGTTATTGTCTTGCCGATAAGACCGTAATCATTCTTCGCCTTTGGATCGAAGAATTCAAGTCTCCAACCTGAAGGAATTCTATTTGCCTTCCTGAACACAAACGGCAAATATGTCTCATCAAGAGGAAGAATCACCTTAAGCGAATCAAGGTAGTCGGGGTGACTTGCCTTGTCAGAAGGATCTGTCTTGGCCTTAAACTCTTCCATGTTCGTAAAGCCATCGCCATCAAGGTCGGTGTCGGCATCAGCATTACTAGCAGGATTAAGGTTAAATTTCTTCTCCCACTCGTCCGGCAGTCCATCGCCGTCCGTGTCGTACACAACCTGTTTCTCTGACACCTGCTCTTTGCCGCAGAACGGACAAGCCTTACTTCCGGCAGGGATAGCGAGTGCGCAGTCTGCAATGATACACTTAACGCGCGACTCGCTCAAAAGGAAGCTACCCTTACCCTCCTCTGGCACTTCAACCGTCATAGGCTTACGAACCGCGCGAGTAGCGGAGCTAAAAAGAGTTAAATCAGCCTCTTTCACTCCACACTCTGAAGGGAAAAGCCTCTCTACATCTTTCTTTGCAATTTCTGCAGCCAGCTCTGGATCACTCCCGAGCGTGCCATGCAAAAACACAAGCCCTCCCGCAAAAATTACAACGCTAAGCGAGGCAAGCACCCAATCATAGTGCGCGCTTATAAAAGACTTTTTTCCAGAGCCTGAAATCATTTCTTCTCCTCCCTATCCGAAGTTGCGCTAAGCGTACCGAAGTCACGGATCGTAAGCGTAATAGAAACGGTCAGCGGCGATTCGCACGACGGATCAGACACGATCCCCATTCTAAGCGCTCTCTCACGAGGAGTTTCCACCTTCTTTTCCTCACTGCCGTCCTTAGCTTCCCTCCTGCGAGCCCCTCTGCGTTGCTGCCTCTTGTTAACAACTGCATCAGGTCCACCCTTCTTGATCATAATAGCCTCTGAGAGATAATCAGATTCCTTCGAGAAGGAAAATGTATCAACTGTCACGAATCTATCGCACACATTGAATGCATTCAAAACACTTACCAATCCTGCAGGGCGGGCAATAAATGTGAAAACATAGCTCTCAGAGGAAATTTCCTCCTTGGGCACTTCCGAAGATTGCTGCTTTCTTGCGGCTGATGGCCTTTTTGATGAACGCTTCTTCTTATTGACAACACGGGTGTCCTCAACAGGCTTTTGCACCACCTTAACATCTGCACCAGTAACTTCAAGCGCGCCTGCTGCGTTCAAAGTTTCAATGATGAATGTAATATCGTCCCACTGACGCTGAAGCACAGGAAGCTTCGCCTCTGGGGGAAGCTTGCCATCAAGAATAAATTCCTTGAAAGGCCCAAAAGGAAATGCCGGCTTGATAAAGTGTCCTTCTGCAGCACCAGGCAAAGAAGATAGCCTCTTAGCCTCGTTAAGGAGAAACTCCTTAAATGCCGCAGACGTGGTTTCCGCGAATTTCTTATCGCCACGAGAAGCGAGATTAAGCGCCTCCGAACGCCACTCTTCAAACATGTCGCGATTTTTCGCATAGATGTTGACGCTGTCCTGGCTTGGGAATACACTCTTCCTTGCCAAAGCCGCCGCCTTCTGCATTACAGTATCAAGGCCATCAACTCCTTCGTCAAAGTCACCTTCAATCGCGATTGTCTTCGCATTGGCAGCCTGCCAGAGGAAAAAGCCTGCAACGAGCGCACCAACAAGTGTCACGCCGCCTATGACCGCAAGCACTATTTTTGATTTGTTCATTTAAACTTGACCTCCAAAGTAAACTGATCCACCTGGGAATTCTCGCCGATTGTGGACATGTCGAGAATCTTCACGCCGCCATTGACGGCCACACCCTTTGCCTTAACACGGTCGACCACATACTCGCCAATCGTCTTAATATCCTTGGGCAATTTATCTTTAACACGATCACGCCACGCTCTAACAGTAATCTTGCCGTCGGCCGACCACTTCTCAATCCACATGCCAGGAAGAAGAGATTCCCTAACTGCCGCAAGAGCATGAAGGGACTTTGACCTTCCGACAAGAAGTTTGCGAATCTCTTCCGCTTCTTGAGCAGCACTTTCTGCCGCAGCTGAAGCAGACTGCACCTTCTTATCCATTGAAGAGAGATCATTGGCAATTGTTGCAATTGCATCGCGGCGCGCTACAATTTCCGCAGTCTGATTGTTATATGCAAAAACGCCACAAAGAAGCGCGGCGATAAACATCACCCCTGCTGCAACAAGCGCGGGTATGCGAGCTTTTTCTGCGCGCTCTGTAAGAATCGACGGAGGAAGAAGATTGATTGCAAAATGCGCATCTCCTGCTGAACGAAGAGCAAGACCTGAATTGACGCCAAGAAAGACTGCGTCATTAGCAACCGCATCTGCATCAATAGAAGAGGAAATACCAACCAATTCAAATGGATTGAAAATCTCAACTTCAATACCCAATGCCTCAGCGAAGAAATCGCCTACCTGCGGAAGAAGGGAAGTGCCGCCTGCAAGATAAAGCTTAACAGGAGTGCCGCCACCCTGCTGACTGCGATAGAAATTGATGGAGCGAGAAATTTCTGCATTAAGACGCGTCATCGCTGCGCGGCAGACCTTCGATACGCGATCAATCGTCTCATCAGCATCTTCTGTGACGCCGCCTAAAGAGACATAACCCTGCTCAACTTTAATTCTCTCAGCCTCTTCCTGCGAACAACCAAGAGCAGTAGAGATCTCCCTCGTGATTGCATTGCCTGCCACTGGGATTGAGCGGTTGTAAAGCTTATCGCCCTCGACAATTGCAAGAGATGTCGTGCGCGCTCCAATGTCGAGAATAACAATGCACTCTTCCTCTTCGCCCTTCCTTGTATTGCGAATCGCATTGACAAGAGCGATGGGAGAGACATCTACAATTTCTGGACTAAAACCAACAGAGGTAATCGCCGCGCAAATAGATTCAATCTGATCAACCTTCGCGGCGACAATCATAACGGACTTGTCTCCGTCGACCGTCTCGCCAAGGATCTGGCGATCACAAATCATTTCATCGGCAGGGAACGGAATATTCTGCTCGATCTCGATGCGAACTAGCGACTCAAACCTTTCGTCGTCGCCAACATGCGGGACCGCTGCAAACTTCGGGAATACCATCTGTCCGGGAACGGAGATATTCACCTTCCCAGGACGAATTCCTGAAGTGCGAACAATATCAAGAAGCGCAGGAGCGAGAATCGTCTCTGTATTGCCACCATCAATTGGGGCGGCAAGCGGAGACATGCCATAACGCGAAAGCGTGAGCGTCCCCTTCGCAGAACAATCATATTCTGCGAGCGTGACATTCGTCGCGCCAATATTGAGAGTTAGAATTTTCTTTGCCATATAAAATGCTCTGTTCGTTATTGTCTTTTACGCCGCATCACTGAACCGTAGCTTCGTAGTCATTGGGGAATACAAGCGCCCAAATAGACTTTGAGCGATCGATAAGCCCCTGACGGCGCTCAATCATCGGCTTGCCATTAGCCTGGGAAGCTCCCATAATCTCAGCGTTCTCCCAGAATTTTTTGCGCGACTCAATTCCCTTAATTTCGCTCCAGCACCCACCAGCAAGCATATCGCCTTCCTTATTCGTTATCTCAAGACCAATAGCCTTTGGTGAACCATAACGCTCAAGATAGCTTGGCGGCAAAACAACTGATGCCGCATGGGCGCCAGCGGGAATGTTCGCGTATGTTGTTGCCGTCGTAAAATAACTGTATGGTGCAAGCCCTTCATCGTTACCCTTATTCTCTGTAGCACTCTTTGTATCAAGAAGGACATGCCAAGTGAATGTAAGCTGATCTATGAACCTCGACTTCTCAGTTCCGTATGTTTCATACTTCGTTTCAAGGACGATCCAACGGCGCGGCTTCTTGTAGCACTGCCCCACAAGAGTTGGTCCTGAAATACTAGGGGCGAGAAGACAGGTCTGCATACCAAGACGCGGCTCTTGAACAATACGCACTGTCTCCTTCCTACCGGAAGAAGCAGAATCCTTCGTACGAGCGGGCTTGGCTGCAAAAGCCGAGAACGCTACGAGCGCGGCAAATGTTGTAAGCAAAAGACTCTTTTTCATCTTCTCGTTCCTTTCCTCTTAATTACATTATTTTCATCTTCGGCAAATCTTGAATATCGACAATGCCCACAACCTTACCTACTGCATCGCAAACAGGAAGATCGTCGATACGCTTCTTTTCAAATATCTTAAGAAGCTCAGCGGCATAAACATCATCGCGAACAAACATCGCTGGCGCAGTCATAACCGTAGAAACGGAGGCGTCAAGATCAGAACGTCCTTCGCTTACGGCGCGGCGAAAATCGCCATCGGTGAAAATACCAACGAGACAACCTTCATCATCGACAATTGCCGCAGAGCCAGACTTCGCCTTGGTCATTGCCATAAGAGCTTCCATAACAGTCGCCTTAGGAGTGACACTTGCGAAGCGATCTCCAGAGCGCATAATGTCCGTCACCTTCATAACGAGCGCACGGCCAATCGCGCCGGCCGGGTGGTTCATGGCATAATCCTGGATCGGGAATTTCTGCGCATCAATAAGAACCATCGCAAGCGCATCGCCCATCGCCATTGTTGCCGTGGTGGAATTGGTCGGCGCCATTCCAAAGGGACACGCCTCCTTGCCGCACGGAATATTAAGATGAATGTCACTCATCTCAGCAAGTGTAGACTTGGGGTTGCCCGTAAGAGAAACAACCTTAAGCCCATGTCGACGGATCGCAGGGATAAGCTTAACAACCTCTTCAGACTCTCCAGAGAAAGAAAGAGCAAGAAGAATATCCTTCGACGAGACCATGCCAAGATCTCCGTGCATGGCCTGCACAGGATTAAGAACAATCGAACGCGTGCCCGTGGAGGCAAAGATTGCCGACATTTTCTCGGCAATATGAAGGTTCTTGCCAACTCCCGTGACGACAACGAGCCCACCCTTTTCAAGCGTGGCGAGAATAAGCTCAATTGTCTTGTCGAAAGTTTCGTCAAGAGAGTTTCGCACAGCCTTAAGGCCTTCGATCTCAATATCAAAGACCTCGCGCGCTCGTGTTATATTCTTTGTCATATTCAGTTTTTCCCTTGGCTCTGCAAAAGTGTGACACACGCAGTGCCAACGATGTCTTCTGCGGAGCAACCGCGAGAAAGATCGTTCATTGCCTTGGCAAGACCCTGAAGGTTAGGACCAATTGCATCTGCACCGCCAAGACGCTGAGCAATCTTATATCCAATATTGCCCGCCTGAAGATCGGGGAAGATAAAGACATTTGCGTCGCCCTTAACTTCACCATTCGGATTCTTAAGCGCACCGACAGAAGGAACGATGGCAGCATCAAACTGAAGCTCGCCGTCCATCTTAATGCCCTTCTCTGCAAAGCGAGGCTTTGCAAGCTCAACTGCCTTCTGAACCTTTTCAACAAGAGGACCAGCGGCGGAGCCTTTCGTCGAGAACGAAAGATATGCAACGCGCGGCTCATTGCCAGTAAGGTCGCGATAAGTCTCGGCGGTCGCAAGTCCAATGTCAACAAGCTGTTCTGCCGTCGGATCAGGAATAACTGCACAGTCGCCAAAAGCAACAACTCCATCACCTGCGGGCGTTGGCTCTTTAAGATCCATGATAAAGCAAGAAGATGCCGTCTTCACACCCGGCTGCGTACCAAGAGTATGGAATGCTGCACGGAGCATATCGCCAGTAGATGCAATCGAACCTGCAACAAGACCATTGACCTTGCCAAGCTTGACCATCAGTCCACCGAAATAAATGCGCTTCGTGCGAAGAGTCTGCTCCGCCGCGGCAAGATCAATAATCTTCTGCTTCTCAGCGGGCTTCTTAGATTCCTTCTGATTCCACGCCTCAAGATAAGCTTTCTCAAGTTCGGCATCGCCCTGCGTGTAATCGATAACCTTGATTGCGCGCTCTGCGAGGGAAAGCCCGGCCTTTGCTTCGGCCGCGGAGATCTCTTCCGAAGTGCCGAGAACAATAGGTGTACAAATCTTTCTATCTACAAGTGCGCATGCGGCAGTAATAACTCTTGCATCCTGCCCTTCAGGAAGCACGATGGAGCCATTTAACTTGCTCGCCTTCTCAATAATATTCTTTATTGCGTTCATTGGGATAATGTTAGAATGTTGGAATGTTAGAATGTTTGAATGTTAGAATGTTGGAATGTTAGAGTTTTTTTGTCCTTAGTGTTCTGTTTATTGTT
>JAGBWQ010000020.1 GCA_017629735.1 Kiritimatiellia bacterium | reverse complement strand
CCATCTCGTTCTTGCATACAAGGCAACAAATGTTGCAATAACTGGTGAAGGCGTTATCGACGGCAATGGTCCCACATTCTTTGGCGAGTGCGATGAGGATAGTCGCTTCCCGGGGTACAAGTATGGTCTTAAGCTTCATCCAATTGATCGCGAGTGGTTTCGTCCAGGACCGATGATTGCGATGTTCCTTACGAAGAATATCCGCATTGAGGGAGTGACGCTTAAAAACACTCCTTGCTGGACAGTTCATTTGCGCTGTTGCGATAGAGTTGATATAAGCTCTGTTACAATTGATGCCGATAGAACTATTGCCAATGCCGATGGTTTCTCCATCGACTGCACAAAGAATGTTTCCGTCAAGGACTGTATCATTAAGACGGGCGATGACGGCTTTGCCGTTCGTGCGAGCTGCAAACATCACGCGGCGACTAATGCTTGCGAAAATATTCTCATCGAAAATTGCGATGTGTGGAGCTGCTGTTTTGGTGTTCGCTTTGGTGTTGGAACGGGAACGATCCGCGAAGTCGATATAAACAACTGCCGCTTCCATGAGACCTCAGAAGGCTTTGGCTTTACTCCTGCATGGATAGACGCAAGAAAAAATGTCTATATCGAAAATGTGCGCGTCCGCAATTGTATCTCGAAAGAGAGCGCGCGGCCAGTCGTAATTTGGATGCCGCATGGTGACGCGAAAGTTTCCGATATTCTTTTTGAGAATTGCTTCTTTGAGGCGCTTCAGCCAAATGCCATCAGTGGCGCAGAGAAGAGCTGCGTTGATAAGGTTGTTTTCAAAAACTGCACTTATCGTCAGATCCCGCGCGTTCGTGTTCGTCAGGGTTATCGCTGGCTTATCGACCACCCAACGCGCAGTCGTGAATTTTGTCAGGTTTGGGGAACTGTCGGCAAGCTTGATTTTATTGAATGCAATCCGCCTCCGCTTGGCGAGAAGGGCATATTGCTTCTTTCGTTTGACGATCGTAACTTGAAGGAATGGGAAGAAGCGCGTCCGATATTTTTGAAGTATGGTGCTCACGCCACATTCTATGTTTCTGGCGAGATAGACCAGTCAACTGTTCGTTCTCTTAAGCGTCTTGCTGCCGATGGTCATTCGATTGGATTGCATGGGCTTAAGCATCTCAATGCTGACGAAGAGCTTGCTGCTCGCGGAGCCGACAAGTATTATTTGGAGGAGATCTGGCCGCAGGTTGATAGGGCCAACAAGTGTTATGTCCCTTATAAGACATTTGCATATCCTCAGTGTCGCTCAAACAAAGAAACTGATGACTTCTTCCGTAAAAGAGGCTTCGTGCGTGTGCGCGGCGGCGTGGGTGGCGCAACACCTTACGATCCGGAAGGCAGGAAGCAGGCGGAGCGCAAGAGTCTTGTTGCGAACGAGAATGTTTTCTTCCCTGCGATCGATTTGCCAAAGCACTATCGCATCGATAGTATTTTCGTGGGAGAGGCTTATCACACAGACATTGAAGAAATCTGCGCTTGCATTCGCCGCGCTGCCGAACGCAAGGAGGTGCTCTCAATTTCTTCGCATGGCATTTCGCCTAATGCAAAAGGCATTAATATGAAAACTCAGTGGCTTGAGAAGATTCTTTCCGTAGCAAAGGAAAGTGGGATTTTGGTTATTGGCTTTGATGAGCTGCCTTGACGAGATTTAGAAAAGGGAAAAATGAAAAAATCAGTCATAATGCATGGCCTGTTTATTGCAATGGCATTTTGTGGCGCATTTGAATCGGGAGCGGCTGCTCCCGTTCCCTCGCGCTGGGCTCTTGACGGCAGTGGCAAGCGCATTGTTTGGAATGTGCGCGAGGATAAACGTCTTCCGCATAAAGATATGCTAGAGATGAGCGGTCTTCAGTCGTCAATCGTTCTTTCTTATGAGATTAATGAAGCGCGCGAGCCTAAATTGTTAAGGTTTGTTCTGTGGCCGCAATATCGTACTCAGCCGAACGATACTCATGCTACTTGTTATTATGGGTTTACGGGAGACTCGGCTCTTGCGTTTGAGATTGGCGGCAAGGCGGCTAAAGAGGTTGTAGATGAAATTTCATTCGATGGAATCTGGAGAAGCGTCTCGCGCGCGGGTGATGCTGTGTTGGTGCGCAGCATTCTTCCTTGTGCAGACAAGCCTGCTGCAATCGAAACTGTTGAAGTGCTCAATTCAGGGAAGACGCCGCTCGAGGTAAAGGCGCTTAATGGCGAATTTCGCACCTACTGCATTGGCTGTGATGCTCGCTTCGAGGAGAGGTGCGATGTTGCTGAAAAAGCGCGCACGCTCAAAGCTGGCGAAAGCGCGACATGGACAGCTGTCTATTCCATTCGCCGTGTGATGGAAAAAGTCGTAACTGCTGATGCACAAGAAGAAATTGCCGCGCGCAAAAAGCGTATTGCCGAGCTTACAGCTCCTCTCGTCTTGGAGACGGGAGATAGGATTGTCGATGCGATGTTTTATTTCGCAAAAATCCGTGCAGGCGAGAGCATCTTCCGCACCAAGCGCGGGCTTATGCACTCGCCGGGCGGTGGCCCTCGCGCGTTTTATGCGGCCACTTGGTGTAACGATCAGGCGGAATATGCCGGCCCTTGGTTTGGCTTCACGCAAGACACCACAGCGCTTTTGGCAACGACAAATGCATACGCCCATTACATGCCGTTCATGGGGCCTGATTATGCGCAGATTCCAAGCTCGGTAATTGCAGAAGGTTTTGATTATTGGAATTCCACTCGCGACCGCGGAGACGCGGCGATGTGGGCGTATGGCGCGGCGCGTTTCTTGCTTGCTGCCAATCGCCGCGATTGGGCGAAGGATTTGCTCCCCGGGCTTCGTTGGACGCTAGAGTATAGCCGCCGTCAGATGAATGCCGAAGGTGTAGTCGGTTCGTATATGGACGAGCTTGAAGGGCGCTTCCCGCATGGCAAGTACAATCTTTGCACCTCGACGCTTTATTATGATGCCTTGCGCCACGCGGCGATTGTCGAGCGTGAGATCGGAGATAAGGCTTTGGCCGATGATTATGAAAAGCGTGCTGCTGCAATAAGGATTGCGATTGAAAAGTTCTTTGGCGCTCAGTTGCATGGCTTTAAGACATATCGCTATTTTGAGGATTGCAAGCTTCTTCGTTCGTGGATAGGAATTCCTCTTGCGATGGGCATTTATGATAGAGTCGACGGAACGATTGATGCGCTTTTCTCGCCGTATCTTTGGACGGGCTCTGAGCTTTATACGCAGGAGGCCGATCCTAAGCGCACAGTGTGGGATAGAAGTCTCCTTTATGCGATGCGCGGCATTTGCGCGGCAGGGCGTACTGAGCGCGTGTGGGGATATCTGAAAGCTTATTCGCAGTCGCGTCTGTTGGGCGAGCATGTTCCTTACGCGCTTGAGTGCTCTGTCAGCATGAGCCATCTCTCGGCGGAGAATGCGCTTTATTGTCGTATCTTTACGGAAGGTCTTTTCGGTCTTGATCCGAATGGCTTTGGTACATTTGCGATGGACGGTAAATTGCCAAAGGGATTTAAGCTGATGCGTCTTAAGAATGTGCGCATGGGAAATAAGAATGTAACTTTGACGCTTACTGAGAACGGCGTTAAGGTAGAGTAAAAATGAAAAAGATTATTTCTGCATTATTTCTCGTTTTGAGTTTTGCGTCGTTTGGCGCAAATGCTTGGATGCAGGATGCGCGGCGAACTCCAAGTTGGTTTACGCAAGGGGTGATGTATCAGATACAGCCCCGCGCGTTTACGCCAGAAGGGACTCTTAAGGCGGCGGAGAAGAAACTGCCGTATCTTAAGGATCTTGGAGTGACGATCGCATATCTTGTGCCGGTGATGAAAATGGATGAGTCTCGTGATAAGTCCTTTTGGAGTCCTCGGCAGATAAAGAGCGGTTTTGAAAATCCAAAGAACCAGTATAGGATTGCAGATTATTTTCATGTCGACCCTGAATATGGAACAGATGAAGATTTGGTAGACTTCTGCAGGAGCGCGCATAGTCTTGGAATGAAGGTGGTTTTTGATTTGGTCTATCTTCATTGCGGGCCTACGGCACCTTTCTTGAAGGAGAATCCTTCCTTTACATGGTGGAATGAAGATGGAACAGTTAAGAAGGGCCCTTGGCGTTTTCCGAAGCTGAACTTTGCAAATCCTCAGTTGCGCAAATATCTTATTGGTAATGTTCGTGATTTGATTCTTCGCTACGGTGCAGATGGTTTTCGCTGCGATGTTGGCGATGGTATTCCTCTCGATTTCTGGTGCGATCTTCACGATGAGATGGATAAGATCTCTTCGGCGAACACAGTTTTGTTGTGTGAGGGGTATACTGTTTGCAATCAGTACAAAGCCTTTGATGCTGACTATGGTTGGTTTCCAGGTCTTTCTGCGCAGAGGGTGAGGTCTTCGTGGACGGCGAGAGAGCGCGAGTGTCCGAGAGGATCGAAGTTCGTTAATCATTACGAGAACCACGATATTGCGACGGACTGGCGCCCGCGAGCGGAGAAGAAGTATGGAACGCAGGCGGTAGATCAGATACTCGTTTGGATGTTTACAATCGATGGCGTGCCGATGCTCTTTTCTGGTAATGAGATCGCAGATGCTGACGAGCGTCATTCCATGTTTGGGAAAACGCCAATGGATTGGTCGCAGCTTGATAGTGAGGTTGGTAAAAAGCGACATGCGCTTGTGCGCCGTTTGGCGGCTTTGAGAAAAGAGCATCATGCGTTTACGGAAGTAAATGGCATTGATGGGCTTGTCTGGCTTGATACGACTCAGCCAAATGAAGTGTCGGCATTTGTCCGTAGAGGCAAGGGAGAGACTTTATTGGTGGTGCAGAACTGGACTGGCAAGGAAGTTTCTGCGGAAGTTTCCTTCGCAGTTTCCGCTTCTTCGCTTCCTAGTTATCTTGCACAGGAGAAAGTCGATCGCGATGTGAAGGGTACGATTGAGGACAAGATGCTCCTTTCCAATAACGCTCGCAAGACAGGCCCTCGCGCTTTCACTCTAGGTCCTTGGGGCTACGCAATCCTGCCAATTAAGTAAGCAAACGCCCCTTGCCGTTGCGTGGGGTTTGGATTTCGTCCGCGTTTGACTTACAACTACTAGCCACTAACGACTAACCACTAACACGTCTTCGCTGCGGAGCTTATGTTCGGTCTCGTCGCTCGGGCGTCGCCTTCCTCGCCTCGCCAATAAAGTACGCTTACGCACGCCACCGCGATTCGTATCTCAGGTTTCACATATTACCTCTCCTACGGCGACTCCTGCCCTCGCTCCTCACTCACATAACTCCTCCGCTCGCCGCTAACCACTAGCGACT
>JAGBWQ010000001.1 GCA_017629735.1 Kiritimatiellia bacterium | reverse complement strand
GTCCCGCAACCCCAGAAAGCAAGCTCTCTGGTTTGGGCTATTGCGCTTTCGCTCGCCACTACTTACGCAATCTCGTTTGATTTCTCTTCCTCAGGGTACTGAGATGTTTCACTTCCCCTGGTGTGACTTTCAAGGACTATTTGATTCATCCTTGAATGACTACCGATGAAGGTAGCCGGGTTGCCCCATTCGGAAATCGCCGGATCAAAGCTTGTTGACAGCTCCCCGACGCTTATCGCAGTCTTCCGCGTCCTTCATAGCCTCCTGATGCCAAGGCATCCGTCGTGCGCCCGTATACGCTTAGCAAGAAATTGATACCTCGCTATCTCGTTACGTTGTAATTCTCTTTAATTTCCAACTATCGGTTTTCAAAGAACAAGTCCGCTTGCGGCGAACGAATGTGTAGTATATCACAAACACTCTTCGCCGCGCAAGGGGGTATTTTAAAAATTTTTAAATAAAGCCTTCTTGGCGGGCTACGGCGTCGACTTCTGCGTCGCGCTTTGCGTCTTCAATGCCGAGAGGAAGCTTAGACATATCCATCTCGTCGATCGAAAAAGCCTTTGCCGTGCGCCATGCGCCGCGCGTGAAATCCACGCAATCAATAGGCCTGGAATTATTGTTAACCGACCTTCTTGTAAGATCGACCATCGAGCTCCACGCCGCAAGATCATAGACATCTGTGTCGAGCGGAATGCCGTTCTGCAAACAGTATGTCCAGCGCAAATCCATTATAAAGTCCATACCGCCGTGGCCGCCGACCTTCTTGGCAATCTCGCCTGCAGCCTTCCAAATTGGGTGGCGATACTTGTTGCGAAGAGCTTGCGTTTCCGCGGCATTCTTAAAGCCATGCGCCCTGCCGTCGCCTGCCTTATCTTCGAACGCCACTCTAAAGTCGGGATATCCCATCGCCATGCCTTTGGTGCCAGAAACGAGATTAAGGCGCGAATAAGGCCTCGGCGTGCAAGCAGCAAGCTCAAGAAGAATTGTTCTTCCCTGCTTTGTCTTGATGATGGAAGTATTGATATCTCCCATCTTTACATTGACATCTTTGCGCCAGTCGGTAAACGAACTTTTCGCATAGTGGCTGTAAGAGGCCGCCTTTGACTCGACCGAAACGAGGAAATCGAATGCGTCTCCGCGGTTGATATCCATATACTTGGCAACTGGACCTAAACCATGCGTAGGATAATGATTGCCCGGATATTTGGAGTAGAAATCAAGCGTCCAGCCAGGGCGCCCTGCCTTGATGGGATCTTGCGCGCCGTCCATCGTATGATAGCGCCCGCCAAACTGGAGAAGGCGCTGATCATGAATGTATGCCGCCTCGCCGTGGGTGATTTCGCCGAAGAGCCCCTGCTTTACCATATTAAGCATAAGCATTTCCTCTTCGCCGTAGCAGCAGTTCTCAAGCATCATACACGGAACGCGCATGCGCTCGCTTGTCTCAACCAAACTCCAGCACTCGTCAATGTTAAGCGCGCCAGGCACTTCGTTGAGAGCAACCTTGCCCCTTTCCATAGCATAGCGAGCAATTGGCTCGTGAAGATGCCATGGAGTGACATTGTAAACTACATCTACCTTATCAGAATCGCAAATGCGCTTATACCCTTCTGGGCCCGCGATAGCGAATGCAGGAGCAGGCTTCTTGGCGTTCTTAAGCCACCTTACTTCGCTGTCGACGCGATCCTGGAAGAGGTCTGCAATTGCCGCGATCTCCGTGCCAGGAAGCCCTGCGATTCTGCGCAGAGCTGCTCTGCCGCGCACTCCAACACCGATTATAGCCACACGGACCTTCTTCATCGGTTTGAGAGCAAAGCCTTGCATCGGCGCGCCGCATGGCTCAACAAGCTTAAGCGGATTTGCTACACAACCAGCCGTAGCGGCCAATGCCCCCATCCAGAATGTCGACGCAAGAAATTCGCGGCGATTCGTATTGTATGCGCTCATTTTTTCTCCTTGGTATTTTTTGTAAATCGTCTTTATTCCTCGGGACCGTACTCAACAGGAAACCATGTACGATAATAGTTGCCGCGCGCCCACTCGTTGCCTGCAGAAGCGTAGTCGCAGAAGAATACGGTGGACGGAAGCTTGCCTTCGGGATTTGCAGAGTGCGAACCAATATCGAGCGTGGCCGAAAAAGCCATCCACATATTGTCTGTCGGAACACGCACAGAAGCGAAGGAGGTCATCACGCTGCCATCTTGCATGCCGCGTCTGAAAGGCTCCATCAGATCGCCATCATTAAAGCGGCTGTCGCGAGCAAGAAGAACGGGGCCGCGCGTGAAGGCGACATTGTAGCCCATTCTGTGCGAGACGACAGGCATATCGAAGATGATTTCGATGACATCGCCGCTCTTCCACTCGCGGTTGATGGTGAAATAGCTGCCTGCCTTAACGCCATCTAATGCCTTGCGGTTGACTTTGACTACAGTCTTTGCGCTCCATGCGGGAATGCGCAGACGCACAGGCGCGGCGCAGTTGGCGTGGCTTACGATCCTGACATAATCAGTCCTGGGATAAAGAGAATACATTTCAAACGCCATCTTGCGACCATCAGAGAGATTACCCTCAACGAACGCAGAAGAGTAGAAGTTGAATGTGGCCGCATCGCCGCGAATCAAAAAGAGCCAATTTAAAAAGCAGAGGAATCCGCGAGGGCCATTGGAGGTGCAGCAATCGGTGTGCATATGACAATGGTGCTGACCATACCAGCGATTTCCCGAAAGAGGAGTGTAGCCAGCAAACTCAGAGCCATCGCTCTTGAGCGCGGCAAGATACGCATTGTAGAAAGTCTTTTCAATGCAATCCGCCCACTTAGGCTCGTCGGTCTGCTCAAGAAGCTTCTCGCAGAAACGCATCCAAGTTGTCGTCACGCAAGTTTCCTGAAGATGGACATAAGGCAGATGCTGCTTGCGCGCACCGTGAAACCACGCCTCGCTCGCAGCTGCGCCGCCCGCGAGATTTACTTCTTCCTTAATAATATCTTCGGCCGTCATGATAGCTGCCTTGCGCAGATCATCAAGTCGCGCATCGGCCGCCCCGTTCAGGAGAGAGCGCTTTACCTCTACATAATCAAGAATGCCCTGATAGCAGCTCATCATCTCGTATGCTTTCCAGCGATTGACCTTCGAGGGATAATAATTTCCCTTGGCAGGCTTGTTGCCGTGCCCATTACGATCGGCGACGGAAACGCCCTTAAGCGCAAGGTCGACAAGGCGCGGGCCGGCTTCTGGCTCGGACATTCCCTTTACGATAAAATCGGCAAACTCAAGATACTTCTTCTCGCCGGTGCGCTTATAAAGCCACACAACTGGCTCAAGAATGGACGAGCTGGCATATCCAGCCCAGTTGCCAGTCTGCCAAAGCTGACGCTTGCGGTTTCCATTCGGGCCGATTTCGCCAATAACATAATCGCAAAGCTTTTTCGCAGCGTTTATTGCGCGCTGCGCATTCTCCTTGGCGGCGGGCGACTTTGATGCATTGCGAGATGCCAAGTCATAATAATGAAGGAGGCCGAGCATCGTATACTTCATGCCCCAGACATCCCAATGCTCGCCGCAGCGGCGGTGATTTTGATAATTGCCGATATAGCCGCAATCTTCCTGCGCGGAGAGCATTCTTTCAAAGCTCTTCTCGATCTTTGCCATCAGCGCGTCGGAATTTAAGATGTAGGAGGTGTATGGAACTGCAGAGTGCATCCATTTGCCCCAGAATTCAGTCTGCCACCACCAACCCTCACGCTCAGGCTGCGCCAAGAATGTCTGCGTGATATAGTCGACATCGCGAGCGACGACATGGCGCTCAATCATAGCATTGAGACGGTCGCCAAGATAACCTTTTAGTTTGACAGAGCCGATATTGCCAATAACATCATTTTTACAGCCATCAGCAGCAAAGATAGCAAAGACCGCCATTGTAATAATAGCAAAAATAATCTTCTTCATATAATTCCTTTCAAACTAAAAATATTCGCAACGATATTATACCACAAGTGGCAATATGTGATTGGCTTGCAATATCCAACGGCGTCAAAAGAGACGCGAAACTATGTAGATCGCAAATGAGATGCACAGGGCAAGTTTCAGCAACGTGCCGGCAAGAAATCCAAGGAAAGCACCCATGCCGCCGCGAAATGCCGCGCTGGAGGTTTTGCCCGCGATCAATTCGCCGAGGAATGCTCCGAGAAATGGGCCTGCGATAAGGCCTATCGGGAAAAAGAAAAATCCGACGATGGTGCCGCCTAAGCAGCCCCACGTTCCCCAACGAGAGCAATTGAATTTTTTAGCTCCTAACGCTGGGATAATTGAATCGGCAATGGTGACAATAAGCGTAATCAGACCTAAGAGCACAAATGTTGAAACGGAAGGACAATTTGCAGTGGGAATTAGGCAAAAGAACGCGGCATAGGCCAAGATAGGCCCTGGCAGGAAGGGTGCAACACATCCGACGATACCTAAAGCAAGAAGAACGATCGCAACAATATGATAAACAATTTCCATAGCGCATCAAGTATAGACTAATTCTTGGTTTTATGCAAGCGGTAGTACCAACTCTTTGACCCATACTGCGTGAAAGCATATGAACACACCGATATTTTGGGGAACGTTCTTGTGATTGCAACAGAAGTCCTTTCGATGGGGGATGAACGTCTCGTTAGCGAAATCAGAACTCATCATCTTCAATGATATGATATAATAAACAAAAGTTCAAAGGAAAGACGAGAAATGACAACTAACGGAACATGGCTTGACACCCTGAATATATGGGTTGACTACATCGACAACTGGGTCTGGGGCGCACCTCTTATCGTATCTATTCTGGCAACAGGAGCAATACTTACAATTCTCCTTAAGTTGCGTCATATCAAAAACTTAGGCCCCGCTTTTAAAAACATTTTCAAAGATGAAGATGGATCCCATGGAGAAGTGTCGACATTCGGCTCTCTTTGCACCGCCCTTTCGGCGACTATTGGTACTGGCAACATCGTGGGCGTTGCAACTGCCATTGGAACAGGCGGCCCTGGCGCTCTCCTTTGGATGGAAATAGCCGCCCTCTTGGGCATGGCAACAAAGTATGCAGAAGGCCTTCTCGCAGTTAAATATCGCGAAGTCACCCCTTCTGGCAAAGTTCTCGGTGGCCCATTCTACTATATTGAAAAAGGTCTTGGCAAAAAATGGAAGCCGCTTGCTATAATCTTCGCCATTTTTGGCATTGGCGCAGGGCTTCTTGGTATCGGCACTATCACGCAAGTTCACGGCATAACATCGGCAGTTAAAAACTTCCTTACCAACGAATGCACTTGCAATCTTGGAAGCGTCACCTTGTTGGGAGTAGAATACCCCCTGCCAATCATGGTCACGGGCCTTATCATCACCATATTTGTCGCACTTGTCACTCTTGGAGGGCTTAAGCGCATCGCGAAAGTCTCTTCCGTGATTGTGCCTTTTATGGCGCTGTTCTATTTCATCTCCTGCCTTCTCGTCCTTGCATTCAACTTCACAGAAATTCCGCACGCAATCTCGGTAATCATCAAAGCGGCATTCAACCCTGAGGCAGTAACTGGCGGCGCAGTAGGCTCAATATTTGTTGCAATGCAAAAAGGCATCGCCCGCGGCATTTTCTCCAACGAAGCAGGCCTAGGCTCCGCGCCAATCGCGTCGGCAGCGGCAAAGACAAACGAGCCTGCCCGTCAGGGCCTCGTCTCCATGACAGGCACCTTTATCGACACCATCATCATCTGCTTCATGACGGGAACGGTCATCGTCATTTCTGGCGCATGGGATGCGTCGCTTAATCTCCAAGGCGTAGATATAACAATCGAAGCTTTTAAGCGCGGCCTTGCAATCTTCGGCTCGTTCTCAAGTGTAATCGCCTCTCTGATGGTGACAATCTCTCTTATGTTCTTCGCATTCACCACGATCTTGGGGTGGAACTACTATTCAGAGAAATGCCTTGAATACCTCGTTGGCTCAAACAGCCGCAAAACGATAATAGCTTTCCGCATTCTCTATGTTGCAATGGTGTTTGCAGGCCCCTATCTTACTGTTTCAGCAGTATGGGGAACGGCCGATATCATGAACGGCCTAATGGCGTTCCCGAACTTGATAGCCCTGCTTCTTCTCTCGCCCGTAGTGGCGAAAGTGTCGCGCGAATACTTCAGCAAGAAGCAGCGATAATCTCTTCTGGCGAGGCCATGCGGCCTTTGCCAACAGATCCGCAAGCGAGCATTCCGCCGCCAGGCTGCACTACCTTCACGCCGCGTTTTACAAGCGCGGCAACATTCTCTTGCGTTGCGGGATTTTCCCACATCGCATCATTCATCGCGGGAGCCACAACAATTGGAGACTTAACCGCAAGCAAGAAGGACGAAAGCAGATTGTCCGCGATGCCATAGCGCATCTTCGCGAGCGTATTGGCAGTAGCGGGAGCTACAATTACAAGATCGGCCTTTTCTGCAAGAGCAATATGCTCAGGCTTCCAATCGGCTGAAGGATCGAACGCCTCAACATAGACCTTATTGCGCGAAAGAGTCTTAAAAGTCAAAGGCGCAACAAACTCGCAAGCGGCGCTCGTCATCACGACAGTTACATCATCTCCCTGCTCCACAAGAAGCCTAACGAGAGATGCCGCCTTGTAGGCAGCAATAGATCCTGTGACGCCCAAAACGATATTGCGAGCCATAATAGCCTCCCTTTTATCAGCTAGCCGACACTGCCGCGGAAATGAGATTGCGCAGCTCATCTACCGCAGCTTTCATATCTTCCTTGGCGAAAAGATACGACCCTGCAACAAACTGATTAGCACCAGATTTTGCTGCAAGCGGGATTGTTTCATCGTTACCGCCGCCGTCTATCATGATATCAAGCTCAGGGCAACAACGCCTAATCTCAGAAACCTTCGGGAGGCAAGAGTCGATAAACTTCTGCCCACCGTAACCAGGATGAACTGTCATCACCAAAACTTCGTCGGCCTCCGACAAATATGGCAACACCTTCTCGACTGGAGTTTCAGGATTAAGAACAAGCCCAGCTTTCGCGCCAGCTTCGCGTATGCGCTTAAGCTCGACATGAAGATCGCAATCAGCTTCAATATGCACCTGAATCGTCTGCGCACCTGCCTTGAAAAACTTCTCAATGTAGAGGTCGGGCCGCGACATCATCAAATGCACATTGCGATAAAAGGAAGGAGCAACCTTCCTGCAGAAATCTACTATCGAAGGACCGAACGACATATTCGGCACAAAATGCGGATCCATGATATCGAGATGGATCGCATCTGCACCAGATGCTTCGGCTCTCAGAAGATCATCGGCAAGATGTCCAAGATCCGCCGCAAGAAACGATGGCAGTATTTCGTATTTCATCAGAGCTTAGTCCTCATGATCGTGCCGCTGCCTGTCTTAGGAAGCTCATCGCGGAAGACAACGATACGAGGATACTTGTAAGGTGCAGTATGCGCCTTTACATATTCCTGAATTTCTTTCTTCAGCTCCTCTGTCGGCTCCGTGCCCTTAACGAGCTTGATCGTCGCCTTGACGACCTGACCGCGGACAGGATCGGGCGCGGCGGAAACACCGCACTCGACGACATAGGGAAGCTCCATTATCACATTCTCAATTTCAAACGGCCCGATGCGATAGCCCGAAGACTTAATAACATCGTCGGCGCGCCCGACATAGTGATAATATCCGTCCTCATCTTTCCAAGCGATATCGCCAGTATGGTAGCACCCGTGCCTCCATGCCTCGGCCGTTCTCTCTTCATCGCAATAGTATCCGATGAACACGCCAGGGCGCGGATTGGAGCGCGGCGTACGAATGACGATTTCACCATGCTCACCAGCCGGAACGGAATGACCTTCCGCATCAACAAGATCGATACCGTAATCAGGAATCGGCTTGCCCATAGCGCCGGGCTTAATTTCGTCGCCAAACAATGTGCCAAGCGCACAAGTCGTTTCGCTCTGACCGAAACCTTCGTAAATCGAAAGCCCCGTTGCGCGCTTGAACTGCGTAAAGACCTCGGGGTTGAGTGCCTCGCCCGCAGTAGTGGCGTGCTTCACGGAAGAGAAATCGTACTTGGAAATATCTTCCTTAATGAGCATACGGTACATCGTGGGCGGCGCGCAGAAAGTCGTAATCTTGTACTGCGCAAACATCGGCAAAATACGATCGGCGTGGAAGCGCGAGAAATCGTAGACGAAAAGCGCACCCTCGCACATCCACTGACCATAGAACTTGCCCCAGCTCGCCTTTGCCCAGCCAGTCTCGGAAATCGTGAAATGGATTCCGTCGCGATCTACCTGATGCCAGTATTTCGCAGTCACATAATGGCCAAGACCATAGAGGTGGCTGTGAAGCGCCATCTTCGGATAGCCGGAAGTGCCGCTCGTGAAGAACAAAAGCAGCGGATCCTTGCCGCCAGGCGCATCTGGGCTTCTGCCGTAGACACGCGAGAAACCGACATACTCCTTGTCGAACGAGCGCCAACCTTCGCGATCGCCATTAACAAGAATCTTCTCGATCGCAAAGGAAGGATCTTCCGCACGAAGCTCCGCCTCGGCAAGCTCCGCCTGATGAGCCACATCGCCATCTGCAGTGCAGATGAGAAGTTTAACATGCGCCGCCTTAAAGCGGTATGTAAGATCGTGCACGAGAAGCTGGCTTACAGCAGGAATTGCAACAGCGCCAATCTTATGAAGCGCCAACACTGCAGGCCAATACTGCCAATGACGCTTCAAAATAAGCATCACCTTGTCACCCTTGCCAACACCGATGGATCGGAAATAATTTGCCATCTGGTTGGACATCTCGCTAATCTCGCGGAATGTAAAGCGCCTTTCAGTCAGGTGATCGCTTACATGGAGCATCGCAAGCTTGTCGGGATACTTAGCGGCTATGGCATCGATGATATCGAACGCAAAATTGAATTTTTCGGTATTCTTGAACGAGATGTGCTCAAGATGGCCTGTTGCATCTTCTTCCACATCGATGTAACGATCCGCGACGAGAGGAACCTTCTCCCCTTTAGGACGGACAGTTTCAAGACCAAGGTGACTGTCGCCATCTTCGCCTGCCATCACCATTGCAAGGAATGTAACTCCATTAGGATCGGTAGCGAGCATTCCATGCGGAGTGGAAGAGCGATAGTAGATGGAATCGCCTTCCTTAAGTTCCTCAACATGGTCGCCAACGCGAATCTTCATCGAGCCTTTAAGAACAATATCAAACTCCTGCCCTGCATGGGTGGTGGTGGCGATAGGCTTATCGAGAAGCTCAGGATCGTACTTGTATGTCACCCAATACGGCGTGCCAAGACGATTCTGGAACATGGCCGCTTGGTTGCGGATATCCATGTGCGATTCATGAGCCGTAAGAGGCCCCTGCCCTGCGCGCGTAACGACATAACCCGACAGATGGGCGCTATGGCCTTTGAGCAGTGCGTTAATATCGACACCAAAGGTAATGGCGCACTGATGGAGGAAGTTGAATGTAGGGTCGACCTTACCCGATTCGACAGCCTTGTAATCCTCGACGGAGACTTCTGTCTTCTCCGCCATCTGCTCCACCGAATATCCAATAATCTCGCGCATCTCGCGGATACGCGAAGCCATTTCCTGAAGTCTCTGCTCTACATCCATCTCAAATATCCTCCTTATCAGAGAACACGAAGCTTAACTGGAGGCTCGTCGATTACGCCGCTCTTGCCGATTTCTTCAAGCGCAGCATCAAGATCCGAAGATTTTGCAACATGCGTCATCGCGACTACAGGCACGGGAGCGCCTTCGCCATTCTCGCCCTTCTGCGAGAGTGCCGAAATGGAAACTCCATGCTTGCCCAACGCCGATGCGACCACGCCCATGGAACCCGGGCGATCGGACAACATAAAGCGCAGATAAAACTTGGACGAAATATCGCCTGCGCTGCGAAGGGAAACTTTTCCTTCTGCATAATTCGGAATCCCGCGAGCATAGCGCGTCTCGCCAGCAGCAAGATTGCGAGCGATATCGCCAATATCGCCAACAACGGTGGAAGCCGTCGGCGCACGACCAGCGCCGCGCCCATAGTACATGGTGTAATCGGACATATCGCCCTTGACCATCGCCGCGTTGAAAGCGTCGTTCACATTGGCGAGCATATGCTCAAACGGAATGAGAGTGGGGTGCACACCAACTTCGACCTCGTCGCCGTCCTTTGCTACGCAAGCAAGAAGCTTAATTCTGTAGCCAAGGTCTGCGGCATACTTCACATCGACGCCAGAGAGGTTGCGAATGCCTTCGACCTGAACCTGACCGAGCTCAGGCTGGAAGCCGTATGCAAGAGCGGAAAGAATGCACGCCTTATGTGCAGTATCAAAGCCGTCCACATCAAGCGAAGGATCAGCTTCGGCATAACCCAAGCGCTGAGCTTCTTTAAGGACATCATCAAACGCCAAGCCTTCTCTCTCCATTCTCGTAAGAATGTAGTTGCATGTGCCGTTCAAAATGCCGTAAATAGCCTCAATGTCGTTGCCTGCAAGTCCTTCGCGCAACACGCGGATAATCGGAATGCCGCCGCCGACCGATGCGCCGAAATATATATCGACATTGTTCGCCGCGGCAGTATCGAAAATCTCGCGCCCATACTCAGCAAGAAGCTTCTTATTTGCGGTAACTACGCATTTTTTGTTGGACAGAGCCTCAAGAACGAGCTTTTTCGCAATTCCAGTGCCGCCAATCGTCTCCACAACGATATTTACCGAAGGATCTGCCACCACTGCGAAAGAATCGGTTGTAAGGACTCCGTCAGGAACAGCAATACCACGGTCGGTAGTGATATCGAGATCAGAAATCTTCCTGAGGACAATATCAACGCCAAGGCGCTTTGCCATTACATCACGATGCTTCAAAAGACCGTCTGCGACGCCCGCTCCGACGGTTCCGAACCCGAGAATGCCTACTCCAATCTGCTTCATATCTTCTTCCTTATCTGAAATAAATGTGTATTATACCATAAATAGGCCTCGTCATTCGCCTAAGTAATACCCTCTTGCGCTATACAAGGGAAATATGATAAATTACCACACACAAATCTAAGCATAAAAATAGTTAAAGGAAAGGAATTCATCATGGACCTTAAAGGATCAAAGACAGAGAAGAACCTGTGGTATGCATTCGCAGGTGAGTCGCAGGCTAGGAACAAGTACGACTATTTCGCATCAAAGGCGAAAAAAGAAGGTTACGAGCAGATTGCCGCCATTTTCCAGGAAACAGCCCTTAACGAAAAAGAGCACGCGAAGCTTTGGTTCAAGGCTCTTGATGGCATCGGCGACACCCCCGCCAACCTTCTCGCTGCAGCTGCTGGCGAACACGAAGAATGGACCGATATGTACAAGCGCTTCGCCGAAGAGGCCAAGGAAGAGGGCTTTGAGAAGCTCGCCTACCTTTTTGCAAAGGTCGCCGAAGTCGAGAAGCACCACGAAGAGCGCTATCGCAAGCTCGCGGCGAACATCGAAAAGGGCGAAGTCTGGGTTCGTATTGGCAAGAACCGTTGGCAGTGCCGCAACTGCGGTGCTCTAGTCGAGTGTGAGGCTGCTCCTGAAAAGTGCCCCGTGTGCGACCACCCGAAGGCTTACTTCCAGCTCGAACAGACGAATTTCTAATTCGGCTTATTTGTACGCGAAGGTCAGGCAAGAGCGTCGAGAATCGCTTCTCTCGTAATCGGCTTGCCCTTCGCGCGCAAAACAAAAATCCTCGTCACCAGAGCAGATTCAAAATCAGATAGGCATACGCCATCTTTTCGATCTTGTAAAATCCTAAGAAGATCGGCCGATGAAAGAGAATATTTCTGTTCGCGACGAGGCAGGAAAATATCAGTAACCTTAATTGCAAGCGACACAAGCGGGCTTAAAACAGCCGAAACGACTTCATAAGTGTCTGCAAGCATAAGAATGCGACGCAATGGTCTTGCGGCGCAGAGGAGTTTTGGCATAAACTCCGAGCAGTAAAGAAGAATGAACGCCACCACAAAGCTCCACACTCCAGCGGCGCGCGAATTATCACCAAATAAAGCCGTTGAGAGCGCAGCCGTGGCAGAAGAATAGCCGACATTCATTATATTGTTGCCGATAAGCAATGTGGTCGTGGTGCGCGCCATATTGGAAAGCGCCTTCTGAATCTTCAAAGCCTTGCGGCCTCCTTCGCGCGAAAGATGCAATATCCGCTCACGGCTGACGGACAGAAAGCTCGTCTCCGTCCCTGAAAAGAAAGCAGATCC
>JAGBWQ010000019.1 GCA_017629735.1 Kiritimatiellia bacterium | reverse complement strand
ATGGTGCATCGTGCGCTTCTCGGCTCTATCGAAAGATTCTTCGGTATTCTTATCGAGCATTATGCCGGCGCGTTCCCGCTTTGGCTCGCTCCCGAGCAGGTGCGTATTCTCCCGGTCTCCGAGAAGGCTGCCGATTACGCAAAGCGCGTTGCAGATGCGCTTATTGCGCAAGGGTTCCGAGTCGATGTCGATTATTCGGCAGAGAAGCTTGGTGCGAAGATCCGCGCGGCAACTATGCAGAAGGTGCCGTATCAAGTAGTCGTTGGGCCTCGTGATGAAGCGTCTTCGCAGGTAAGCGTGCGCAGCAGAGCTGCGGGCGATCTTGGTGCAATGCAGCTCGATGCTTTTGTCGAGGTTCTTCGTGCTGATCTTAAGGGAGATGCGCAATGAAAAACGATTGTGTGTTCTGTGCGATAGCGGCGGGCGAAATTCCGTCGTTCAAGATTTACGAGGACGACGCAGTTCTGGCGTTTCTCGATATTAATCCTTTCTCGCTGGGGCACACACTTGTTATTCCAAAAGAGCATTATCCTTGTCTTACGGAAACTCCCGACGAGGTGCTCTCTTTAATTCTCTCGCGCGTTAAGAAGGTTGCTTCTCACATTGAGAAGACTCTTCCGTGCGACGGATTTAACATTCTGCAGAATAATGGTGCTGCTGCCGGTCAGACGGTGGGGCATATTCATTTCCATATCGTCCCGCGCATGAACGGCGCGCAGCTTTCGTTCGAAAGCGGTAAGGGCGATATGGAAGCGCTCAAAGCGCTTGCGGCTAAGCTGCATTTCGAGAACTGACATTCCGCTGTGATAATTCGGCGGAGAAACGGAGGACGAGATGAGGACGTTTCTTGAAGGTTTTCTTTCATTTATGTCTCCGTGCATGTTGCCGCTTTTGCCTGTCTATTTAGCGTACTTCGCCTCCGGTGAGGCAGGGCGCGCAAAGACGGCCTTGCGCTCGGTTTCGTTCATGCTTGGCTTCACACTCGTGTTTGTTGCTTTAGGTGTTGCGGCAGGAGGTGTAGGAGCAGCATTTACGGAGCATAAGAGAGCGGTCGAGATCGTCTGCGGAATTATCGTTATGGCTCTGGCTCTTAGCTTCTTTGGACTCTTTCGTTTGCCAACTTTGGGTGGAGCGCGCTCCGTTCGTGTGCAAGGAGTATTTTCGGCGTTTCTTTTTGGCATTGTGTTTTCTCTATGTCTCTCTCCGTGCGTTGGAGCGTTTCTTGCGGCCGCGCTTCTTGAAGCGGCAAGCGAAGGGAGCGCGTTAAAGGGTGCGATTAAACTTGCCGCGTATTCGGCAGGCCTTGGAGTGCCGATGATCATAAGCGCACTCTTGGTCGATAAGCTTAAAGGTACGCTTGCATTTTTGCGCGCTCGTATGGGCGTTGTAAATGCAATCTGCGGAGTGGTGCTTATGATATTTGGTTTATCAATAGCGCTTCCCTTTAACTTTAATGTTTCGATTGAAGAGCCGAAAGTCGCAGAAGAGCAGGCGGTGAGAGAAGAGGTTGTCTCAACGAATGCGGTAAAGAAAGTTGTAGAGGTGGTAGGTAAAGAACAGTTTAAAAAGGAAGTTCTTTCTGCCGAGGGAGATGTGCTTGTCGACTTCTGGGCGTCTTGGTGTGGGCCTTGTTTGAGAATGATCCCAGTGATGAATGAAATTGCTTCTGAGGGCAAGGTGAAAGTCGTTAAGGTGAATGTCGATGACAATGCTGAACTTGCCACAGAGTATGGCCTTCGCAGTATCCCGGCATTTAAGCTGTTCCGTTCGGGCAAGGTAGTGGGCGAAGCTGTTGGAGTACTTCCGCGAGAATCGCTCGAGAAGGTTCTTGGAATAAAGGCTCCGTAAGATAAGGTAATTGAAATGACGCGCTCGAATAAAAAAGAATCGCCGCTTCTTTGGCCGCGTTTTACAGACGAGAGCATTCGCGAGGTCGCCAAGATTCTTCGTTCGGGGCGCGTCAATTATTGGACTGGTGAGAAGGGGCGCGCTTTCGAGAAAGCATTCGCCGCGTATCTTGGTGTGAAGAAAGCGCTTTGTGTTTCATCTGGAACCGCGGCGCTTCATCTTGCGCTTGAGGCATTGGGCGTGGGCAAGGGCGATGATGTTGTGGTAACGCCTTATTCGTTTCGCGCTAGCGCAACTTGTGTTAACAACGCTGGGGCTCGACCTGTTTTTGCAGATGTTGGCGATGATCACATGCTCAATGCCGAGACGATTGCGCGCGCGCTCACGCCTCGAACGAAAGCAGTGATAGTTGTGCATCTTTACGGGCAGGTTGCGGATATGGCGCCCATTCTTAAACTTGCCAAAGAGAAAAAGTTTTTCGTAATCGAGGATTGTGCTCAATGCTTAGGCGGAGAATATCGCGGCAAGAAGGTTGGCACATTGGGAGATGCAGGGTGCTTTTCGTTTTGTCAGTCGAAGCATATCACAACCGGTGGCGAAGGTGGGATGGTGGTCTGCCGCTCGCAGCAGACATTGCGTAATGTCGAGTCGTTGCGCGATCATGGTTGGACGGTTGGATCTTCTCCGAAGGAGTTTTCGCGTGTCGGGTGGAATGCGCGTATGACGGAGATGCAAAGCGCGGTGGGGTTCTGCGAGCTTAAGCGTTTTGAAAGTTGGAATCTGCCGCGGCGTAAGCGTCTGGCGGATGAGCTTCTCGTTTCGCTTAAGAAGCTTTCCCTTTCGCTGGGGGAGAAGTCCCCATTCCTTTTGTGGCCAGTGGACACTGAGGATCGCAAGGCGAGTTTTTGGCTTGTGCCAATTGTCTTTGATGAGCGTCGTTTAAAATGTTCTGTCGCTTCGTTTGCGGAGAAATTGCAGAAATTGGGCGCTCCTGCTTATCGAGTTTTATGGCCGCTTATGGCACAAAAGAAAAATGCATCAAAACTTTTGCGCTCCACAATTGGCTTTTGGGTTCACCACACGATGAGAGTGAAGGATATGAAGGCGGTTGTAATGATGATTGGTGATTTAATTAAAAAAGGTGGCAAATGAAAATATCGGTGATAGGTAATGGTGGTTGGGGAACAGCGAATGCTCTTTTGTTGGCAGGATATGGGCACGATGTAACCATTTGGGGCGCTAACGGAGAGTATGTTGAGCAGATGCGCCGCACGCGTAAGAACGACAAGTATCTTAAGGGCGTGGAGATACCAGAGAGTATAAAACTTGTCTCTGATAAAGCTGAAGCAGTTGATGGAGCAGAGGTGGTTGTTTTTGCGACGCCTTCGAAATATTTTTCTACCGTTTTAAATAACTTCAAGGATGTTTTTCCGCGCAATGCGCTGCCTGTTTCGATAACGAAGGGGCTTTGCGAAGAGACGAATAGGCGCATGACGGAAATTGCGGAAGATATTCTTGGGTGTGGGCCGGTAGTTGCGCTTGCGGGACCTACTCACGCGGAAGAGGTTGCGCGTCAAGTCCCTTCTGCGATAGTGGCGGCTTGCTCTGATGAAGAGAGGGCGCTGCGTGTGCAGGAGCTTTGGTCTGGCCCGCGCTTTAGGGTTTACACATCGACAGATCCAGCTGGAGTGGAAATTGGAGGCGCTGTCAAAAATGTTCTTGCGATATCGGTTGGCTGTTCTGATGGAATGGGATTTGGCGATAATACGCGAGCTGCGCTCATCACGCGCGGGCTTGTTGAGATGAAGAGGTTTGTTCTTGCGTATGGCGGCAAGCAGGAGACATTAGATGGGCTAGCAGGGACAGGCGATCTTATTGTAACTTGCACTTCGAAGCATTCGCGCAATAGGTCGGTGGGTGAGCGTCTTGGAAGAGGCGAGAATATTTCCGAGATTATTACGTCTATGCAGATGGTTGCCGAGGGAGTGTGGAACTCTAAGGTGATACATGAGATTTCGACTAGGCTTGGCGTTGAGATGCCGATATGCGAATTGGTTTACAAGGTGTGCTATTGTTCTTTCCCTGTCGCTTCAGCGCTTGAAGAGGTTATGTGCCGCCGCCTAAAATCCGAGTAAAATAGTCAAACTTCGACTTCGACTTCCTTTAGCTTTTCATTTGCTTGATGTGTCAGTGTGCGACGGGTTTCGCCGCAACGGTGCTCCCTGAGCAGGGTGGTCAATTTGCGCTGACGCGCGACCACGAAATCTGCGACGGTGACGAATCGCGCAAGCGCGATTGAATCGTCGAAAGCCTATTGCGGCTTAAGACTTCGTCTCGCCGCGAGGCTTCCGACGATTCACCCTATCGGGTTGTTGTCACTCGTCGCAGACACGAAAATCGCCTACGCGATACGCGAAAAACCCGCACAAGTGCGGGTTCACGAAAAGCTCCGCATTTTAATTTGCACTGTTTGGCTTACAATTTGGACTTCCTTGGTCAAACGAATAACTAATAATGATTAATGAATAATGGTGGAATTTTAACCATTCCTTCCTTCGACTTGCGACTTCGACTTCGACTAAAATTTTTCCCTCTTCCCTTTCTAACGCGGCATTTTTCGTGTGCCGCGTATGCGGTTTTCGTGCCCCAGCGCAACTGCCGCGACCGTAGGTCGAAACGGTGTGACGATACATTGCGAAGATCGATGTCTATGAAAAGGAGATAGGCAAGTGACAATTACAGCAACGGATCTTCAAGCAAATGTATCGACGCGCCGTTTCTAGCGGCGTAGCCGCGCGGCGGTTGCGTCTGGTTTCGTGGTCGCGCGTCAGCGCACAAATAGGAGCGTCTACCATTCCACTCTACGACTACAACTTGGAACTACAACTATCCCACCTTCGACTTCT
>JAGBWQ010000018.1 GCA_017629735.1 Kiritimatiellia bacterium | reverse complement strand
AGAAGCTCGGCCCGCGGTTTGGCGAAACAGTCAAAAGCTATATTCGCAAGGGTCTCGATCTCGAGTCTCTCGTGGCAGTTCCCCTTGCGATTGCAGGCTGGTTTCGCTATTTGCAGGGCACATACGACGATGGAACGCCGATGGAAGTTTCTCCCGATCCTCTTAAAGATGAGCTTATGGCGAAAGTCGCAGCAGGAGATATCCAGAGCATACTTTCCAATGCGTCCATCTTTGGAGTAGATCTTACTCAGACACCGCTTGCGGCAAAGATTGAAGGATATTACAAACGTCTTTCGTCTGGCGCTGGTTCTGCTCGGAAGCTTCTCCAAGAAGAGCTTCAAGGCTGAGGAAGGCGCATGAAACAGCTTCCTCAGCCCGGGGATTACCTTCTTAAGTGGCGCAGCGATTCAATTGAAGTTCAGCTGCGCTTGCCTTCACCTCGCAAGGGGAGGGCTTTTTTGCGCACGGATATCGGCAGTGCAAGCGTGCTTAGGCGCGAGGTAATTGACGAGACAGAGAAGGGTGTTGTGCCACGGGCAGAAGGTTGGTCTGATATACCATTGGACGAAGTTTCTCCCGGCGTTTTTTCAAAGAAGATTCAGCTCGATGAAATCGGCGTTTTTTCGGGGAAGACTTGTTTCTTCCCTGAAGGCTCGTCTATTCCTTTGTGGCCGCACGGTAGTGATTTTCGCGTAAAGGTGCAAAGCTCGCAGACGCGATCGTGCAATTCTATCTATACTGTTTTCTCGCGCCAGTTCGGGTCGTTCCGTGCGGTGGTGCGTAATCTTGGGCATATAATGGACGATATGGGTTTCCGTATCATTCAGACGCTTCCGCCGTTTCCTGTTCCTACGACATATGCAGTGATGGGCGAGTATGGCTGTCCTTTTGCAGCAACAGATTTCTTCTCGGTCGATCCCGCAATGGCAGAGTTTGATGCTCGCACAACGCCGCTTGATCAGTTTGAAGAACTCGTTGGTGCGGTGCATGCTCGCGGCGGATTGTTTTTCATCGATCTTCCTGCCAACCATACTGGTTGGGGTTCTACATTGCAGCTTCATCACCCCGAGTGGTTTAAGCGCGGCAAAGATGGGCGCTTTATTTCCCCTGGTGCATGGGGAGTTGTTTGGGAGGATCTTGTCGAGCTCGATTATTCCCATTCTGGTCTTTGCTCCTACATGGCTCAAGTATTCTTGCATTGGTGCAGGAAAGGTGTTGATGGTTTTCGCTGCGACGCTGGGTATATGATACCATCTCGCGTATGGGCATATATCGTTGCCAAGGTACGTGAGGAATATCCAGAAACAGTATTTATGCTCGAGGGGCTTGGCGGAGATATTGCTGTTACAGACGATCTTCTTTCCAAAGCAGGGCTTGATTGGGCTTATTCGGAGCTTTTCCAGACATACGATCGCGGCGCTTTTGAATGGTACCTTCCAAATGCCGCGGGGCGCGCATCTCAGTATGGCTCGCTCGTTCATTTCGCAGAGACGCACGATAACGATCGGCTTGCGAAGAATGGCGAGGTTTGGGCGCGCTTGCGCGTGATGCTCGCATCGCTCCTTTCGTGGCAAGGTTCGTGGGGAATTACAAACGGAGTCGAGTATTTCGCCACAGAGAAGATTGATGTTCACGGTAAGAACGATCTTAACTGGGGAGCCTCGCACAATATGGTTGGGCTTATCTCGCGCCTTAATTCAATCTTAAGGCACGAGTGCGTGTTCACAGGAGAGTCGTCCCTGTCTGTCATTACGCGCGGCGACGGTAATGTGCTTGCGGTGCTTCGCACAAAACGTGCTTCTTCGCAAATGCCGGAGAGGAAGATACTTGTTCTTGCCAATCTTGATTGTGGAGCATCTTCTTCTGTCGATTGGGATCGTGGGCAATTCCCGTTTGCAAAGGCTTTTGATTATGTTTCAGAGCGTGAGGTCGATCTTTCCGGAAATGTGACACTTATGCCAGGCGAGGTTATGTGCCTTGCTCCAACACCTTCGCCTACGATTGAGGAAACGCGTGATTCATTCCAAAATGAAGAAGCGCTCTATCATATTGATCTTGGTGCCGATACTACGCGTAATGTCGTCATTCCAGCGGGCCAAACTGTTGAAGTGGTCGATTCCTCTCCGTTTAGATTTTGCGTAGTCGATCCGCTTTCAGGGTGCACACTTTGTGTCTTTAGGTCGTACGACGGCAAAGGGCGCTTTGTTGTTCCTCCATACGAAGGCGATGGCTTTTCTTGCAGAGTTTTAAAGATTGAGGTGTCGCGTTATCGTGATGGAGTTTCAAGCCGCATTTCTTTTACGCTGTCTGTTCCGCCAGAATGGGAGCGCGCGGCGGTTGCTCTTGCAGTAGATGGAGCAAGAATTAGGCGCGATAACAACTTGCGCACAGTGCTTTCAGATGGTTCTGGTGCAGCGGCGCAGATACGCCTTGCCTGGGGAAGTATAAAGTCGCAGTACGATGCGCTTTTAGCTGCGAACCCAAATCCTGAAGTGCCGTCCGATCGCATTAATATCTGGACGAGAATGCGCTGCTGGCTTCAAAGAGATGGGTATGTGATGCCGGTCGACGAAAAGTGCATAACACGCTTTTATGCTGATCCGTCTGGCCATTCTGCTCGTTGGGAATTTACTGTGCCGTGTGGAACAGGAGGCGAGGCATCGTTTGTCTTTACGCATTCGCTTGTTCCTAATGCCAATACTGCCATTCTTTCTGTGGAGAGGGTTAAAGGTTCGTCCGCAGATGTAGACGGCGAAGTTCGCCTTGTGTTTAGGCCCGATTTAGAATGGCGCGTTTTCCATTCTACAACGAAGGCATATCTTGAACCTGAGAAAGAGTTCGCTTCGAGTGCACGCGTATTGGCAGATGGAAAGGGCGTAGTTTTTGCTCCTGGAGAAGGTTCTTTTACGCTCTCTCTTGAGGGAGGAGAGTATCATCATGAGCCAGAGTGGGCGTATAATATTGCCCACGAGGAAGAGGGCGAGCGTGGGCTTGAATCTTCTGGTGATCTTTTCTCGCCTGGTTGGATCTCTGCAGATCTTATCCCTGGCAAATCTCTTACGGTGAGAGGCTCTTATTTAAGGCCTGGAGAAAAGAGTAAAGAGAGCGTTCGTGCATTGCCTTTTCAATCGCGTCAGTCTCTGCCTTTGGAGAAGGCGCTTAAAGAGGCTATGGAGCTTTACATCGTTAAGCGCAACGATCTTAAGACTGTTATTGCAGGTTATCCTTGGT
>JAGBWQ010000158.1 GCA_017629735.1 Kiritimatiellia bacterium | reverse complement strand
ATTTACGATATGACCGCAACGGGCGGTACATTGAGCGCTGCGGCCAAGCTTCTTAAGGAGCAGGGCGCAAAGAGTGTGCATGCATTTGTTTCGCACTTCCCGCTTACACCGCGCGGAATTGAGCGTTTGCAGAAAGAAGCTCATATTGATGAGCTGGTTGTAACAGACTCAATTGCGATTCGCAGTGATTTTGATACAAAGGCACTACCCTTTAAGTTTACGGTGCTTTAGGGTTCGGGGCTTATAGGTGAGGCGATTAAGCGTATTCACAACGATGAAAGCGTAAATTCGCTTTTTGGAGAGTACGGCGGCAGGTAAAGGATTTCCCGCCCGGGGTAGCGCGCGTGCGCGAGAGAGGGTGGAGATGCAAAAAAGAAAGAATAAAAATGGATCAGGTAAAGATCAAGGCGGAGGTTCGTACCGAACAGGGTACTGGCGCTGTCCGCCGTCTGCGCCGGCAGGGGCTTGTTCCCGGGTCGGTGATGAAGATGGACAAGAGCGGGGTGGAGCTTATCAAGTTCTCCAAGCACGAGTTCATGTTGGCGATGCGTGGTCGTACGAGCAAGCAGCTTCTCGTCACGCTTGAAATGCCTAATGGCGACATGCCTGCGCTTATGCGCGAGGTTCAGAACGACGTGATTGCGGGTACTCCGATTCACGCTGACTTCAGTGAAGTGTCGCTTACCCAGAAGGTACGCGTAGTTGTGCCTATGTACCTCAAGGGTGAGCCCAAGGGTGTTAAGATCGGTGGCGGTATTCTTGCTCAGGTGCTTCGTTCTGTCGAAGTTGAGTGCCTTCCTACCGATATCGTTGAAAAGTTTGACGTCGATGTAACTGATCTCGATCTTGAGCAGACGCTTTTTGTGCGTGATCTCAAGCTTGGCGATAAGTTCACGCCTGTTACACGTGGCGAGCTCGCGGTCGCAGTGATCAAGGCCCCGGATGATGACGGTTCTGCCAAGGCCGGCAACAAGGCTGAAGCTGCCGACAAGAAGAAGAAGTAAGGAGAAACTTAATCATGAAGAAGTATGATGGTCTTTACATCTTCGCCGGAAATGCGAAGGATGATGTTCTCGAAAATAATTTTGCCAAGGCAATCGCTGAGATTGAGCGTTTTGGCGGTAAAGTTGAGAGCCAGGATATTCTCGGCAAGCGCACGTTTGCGCGTCCGATGCACAAGCGCGAGAATGGCGTGTATGCGCTCGTTCGTTTCGAGCTTGATCCGTCCAAGGTTAAGGAGTTGGTAAATCGTTATCGTCTCGTGGAAGAGGTGTTCCGCGTACAGATTCTCGCGGTCGATGATCGTCGTGAAGCGATTCTCGCAACTCAGCGTGAAGCCGCTGCAAAGCGTGCTGAATACAAGGCGAACAAGGAGGCCGAGGCTGCAGCCTCTGCTGAGTAAGTAAAAGACAGGAGTGCATATGCCTTCTTTTAACAGAGTAATCATAATGGGGAATCTGACGCGCGATCCAGACGTCAGGGAAGTCGGTATGAATGCCGTAAAGGTATGCCGTTTTTCCGTGGCGATGAATGAGCGCAGAAGAGATCGTAATGGCAACATCATTGACATACCGACATTTGTCGATGTTGATGCGTGGGATAAGCTCGGCGAGCTTTGCGGTCAGTATCTCAAAAAGGGCCGCTCGGTTCTTGTTGAGGGGCGTCTCCAGTCGGATTCGTGGGAGAAAGACGGGCAGAAGCACCAGAAACTGAAAATTCGTGCCGCAACCGTCAAGTTCATGCCGCAACCTGCGCCGAATCAGAGCCGTTTAACCGGTGAGATGATGCGTCCCGACATGGATGCTGGTTACGATGATGATGATCAGTTCTGATCTGAAAACACTTTATAAGGAACAAAAAAATGGCTTACCAGAAAAGAGAGCGTACAGACCGCGAAGAGTTCGCGCGTCGTCGTCCGGCGATTCCCGCCAATGACAAAATCGACTTGAACGATGTCGAGGTTCTCAAGAACTATGTTACCGAATACGGCAAGATTATTCCTGCTCGTGTTACGGGTGTTACTTCAATGCAGCAGCGCCAGATTAAGAAGGGCGTTCGCCGTGCACGCAACATGGGCCTTATGGCTTAATAAGAGAGGATACACATCATGCAGACAGAAGTTATGCTTATGGCCGATGTGAAGTTCCTCGGCAAGGCTGGCGAAATCGTTAAGGTAGCGCCTGGTTATGCGCGCAATATGCTTCTTCCTCAGGGCCTTGCGGCTCCTGTGACTGAAGCTTCCCGCCGCCGTCTCGCAAAGCTTGAGGCGCAGCGTGCTGCTGAGCGTGCGGAGCGCAAGGCTGCAGCTGAACAGCTCGCAACGAAGTTGACAGGCCTTTCTGTTACGGTTTCCGCGCAGGTCAAGGAGGACGGCAAGTCTCTCTATGGCAGCGTGAAGGCTGCAGATTTGCTTGCTGCTATCGAGGCT
>JAGBWQ010000157.1 GCA_017629735.1 Kiritimatiellia bacterium | reverse complement strand
GGAGGCCTCGTAGGTTCCACGGGTGATGCTACTGCAAACTACTACAACCCCGCTAACCTTACTGAGTGCACGAATATCTCTGTTACGGTAGGTGTTTCGCTCATCAATCCGTTTGCCGATGCAAAAGTAGATAGTGTTCAGCAGCAGAAGATGAATGCCGGTTGGTTCACACCTCCTCATATTTATGTTGCTGCTCCCATCACGGAGGACCTCGTTTTCGGCTTTGGTACTTATTGTGAGTTTGGTCTTGGAACCAAGTATGATAACGATTGGGCATTGAGGGGCGATACTACTGAGACTACGATTGAACAGTTCACTTTCAATCCAAATATTGCGTATAAGGTTACTGACAAGTGGTCGGTCTCGTTTGGCGCTCGCATGAGCTATCTTACGTTTGAGAACTACAAGACTCCGTTGGATGCAATGCCTTCACAGATTAATCCAGCCTTCGGAGCATATGGGTTGGATGCACTAGGTGGTCAGAGCATTCGCACACATTTAAAGGGCGATGATTTCAACTGCGGCTATATGCTCGCTACTTCATATAAAGCCACAGATAAATTGAGCCTGGGTCTTGTGTATCGTTCTCGCATTAACCACAGAGTGGAAGGCGATTTTAATACTTCTGGAAAAGTTGATGGCGCGTTAACACAACTTTCTGGAGGAAAGGTTGGAATTCCTCCTTCGGGCAATGCCAAGGCGAAGCTCGTGTTGCCCGCTTCTGTGACATTTGGTGCTAATTATGATTTCACTAAGAAGTTCCGCGGTGGAGCAGCGCTCACATGGACAGAGTGGAGCACTGTCAATCACATCGACTTCAATCTCCCTGCACCAAGTTCTCGCACTCAGAAGCTCAATTGGGATGATGCTTGGCGCATTGGCTTTGGCTTTGAGTACGATTTTACGGATGATTTCTGCGGTCGTATCGGCTACAACTTTGATATGGATCCTTCGCACAAGAATCACGGTACGACGATGCTTCCTCCTGGCGACCGCCATATCGTAGGCTTTGGTATCGGCTATAAGATTCTTGACAATCTCCGTGTTGACCTTGGGTATAACTTCATCATTATGGAGTCGACAACACGCATGCTTCATACGCATGATGCCTCATCAGGTTCAGAGAGGGACTTTAAGTTCCAGACCGACAATGCGTATTCGCACATTGCCGCTCTCTCCGTTACCTACAACTTCTAATAAAGTTGAAGTTTGACAATGATCCCGGGCGCGACATTATGTCGGGTCCGGGTTTTCTGTTATTTTAAGCGTCTGCCTTTTTTCTATACGCATCCAGAGAGATAGGAGATATATTCCATTTGCAAGGAAAAGAAGCCACATAAGAAGGATTGAGATGTGGCCTTCGCCGTTGAGCCAAGATTTGTACCACATGAAAACTTCTATGGCGTCGACTGCAATCCAAAGAATCCACTGTTCAATCGCACGGCGAGCGGTGAGGATCATGGCGGCGATAGAAAGAATGTTTGTAAGAGAATCGCAAAGAGGTCTTGCTCCATTAAGTGCATAAAGAATGCCCCAAAGTGGAATAGCGCATGCAATGCAAAGAAGCGCGAGAATTATGCGACCTTTTGCACTAAGGCGCGTTCTGATGATTCCTTCCTCAGGGTCTTGAGCCGAATTTTTAAGCCATATCACAAGAGATGGGAACATCATTGCAAAGTAGTATAGATTAAGCGCTGCGTCGCCATAATACCCTGATTTGAATGCAAGATATGCGTAGATGGGTGTATTGATAAGCCCAAATAAGAAGCATGAGGTTTTGCCTTTACCTGCAAGGAATGTGTACATCATGCCAGTCGTTGCTGCAATAATGCCGAGAGTCGTGTCGCCTGAATAGACAGAAAGCAAAATTATCGAAAGGAGCGAAAAAGAAAGCCAGGCAACTTCAGTTCCTCGCCAACCTTTGAAGAGTTGATTGATAAATTTCATAGAATTTTGATTTTAGTTAGTAAAAATTATACCAAATTTCGCATCTATTCAATATGATATAATATGCAATATGAAAGATTTGAAAGAAGCTTATAAGACAATCGAGGTCGATCATTTCGCGCCTAAGATGGAAATTTCGTTCATTGATGGTGCAAACCGCCAGACTTTCCATTACGAGAAGGTGACATGGAATATTGGTGGTGAAGAGAAGGGTCTCCGTTACGGAGAGAATCCTGGGCAGGAGGCTGCGCTCTACAAACTCGTCAATGGAAACCTTGTTCTTGGCGATGTTGAGATGCTTCAAGCTGGCCGCTATCTCGCGTCTGTTCCAGAGCTTCTTCAGTCTGGCAAGCATCCTGGCAAGACGAATGTAACTGATACCGATAACGCGCTTAATATTCTCCGCTATCTTATGGAGAAGCCGTGCGCAGTTATCGTTAAGCACAACAATCCGTGTGGCGTTGCGACTGGTTCGACTCTCGCAGAGGCTTATTTCCGCGCCAACAAGGCCGACCGTCTTGCCGCGTTCGGTGGCGCTATTGCCCTTAACCGCGAGTGCGACATAGAAACGGCTAAGCTCATTATTGAGAATTATGCGGAGGTTGTCGTCGCTCCTGATTTCAAGGAAGGCGTCATGGATCTTTTTGCGACAAAGAAGAATCTTCGCGTTTTCCGCATTAAGAACATGGATAGGCTCACGGACTTTGTGGCTAAGCATGTTGTAGATTTTAAGAGCCTTATCGATGGTGGCATTGTTGCGCAGACTTCGTTCTCTGCCGACGCGAGAAAGCCTGAAGATCTTATGCCTGCGTATTGCAACCGCAAGATCACGAATAAAGAAACTGGCGAGGTCTCGTTTGAGGAGCATAAGATTAAACGTCTCCCCACGGCGAAGGAATATGAAGATCTCGTTTTCGGCTGGCTGGTTGAGGCGGGTGTTACATCGAACAGCGTCCTTTATGTGAAGGATGGTGCGACGGTCGGCATCGGAACGGGCGAGCAGGATCGCGTGGGTGTCGCTGAGATCGCTCGTGACAAGGCTTATACGAAGCACGCCGACTGGATTGCATGGGAGAAGTATCAGAAGCCTTACAACGATTTGCGTCTCGTTTTCGGCGAAGAAGATGGAGCCAAGAAGCAGGCTGAAATCATGGAGCAGACAAAGGCAGAGAAGGGTGGCCTTCCTGGGTGCGCGATGGTTTCCGATGCATTCTTCCCGTTCCGCGATGGTGCGGAAGTCGGCATTCGCGAGGGCATCACATCGATCGTTCAGCCTGGTGGCGCAATTCGCGACTGGGATGTCATCGACTGCTGCAACGACGCAGGTGTCGCTATGGTCTTTACGGGACAGCGCAGCTTCCGCCATTGATACGGCGGAAGACTTGCGAAGAAAGGTTTTGGATAAAACGAAAGATGACGGGCATCTAAACCCGAGGGAGCTGTTATGGCGGAGATTACGGAAGAAATGAGAAGGCATTCGGCCGCGCACTTGATGGCGCGCGCCGTTTCAAACGTGTTTGATGATGTGCAGGTCGATATCGGTCCTGCCACAGACGACGGCTTTTACTACGATTTCGATCTTCCTCATCGCATAGCTCCTGAGGACTTCCCGAAAATCGAGGCGGAGATTGCTCGTCTTATCGCTCTCGACGAGCCTTTCGTCAAGAAGGTTGTCACGCGCGATGAGTGTGCTGCATTGCTTGAAGGGCAGAAGTTCAAACTTGAGCGTCTGGCGGATATTCCTGAAGGAGAGGATATCTCGACTTACACGGTGGGTGATTATGTCGAGATGTGCCGCGGCCCTCATGTCGAGCGCTCGTCGCAGATTGGCGTTGTGAAGCTCACTCGCGTTGCGGGTAGCTATTACAGGGGTGACGAGAAGAATAAGATGCTCCAGCGCGTATATGGCATTGTGGCGAAATCTAAAGAGGAGCTTGATGCCATTATTGCTCGCGAGGAAGAAGCAAGAAGGCGCGACCATCGCGTTCTTGGTCGCGAGCTCGAGCTTTTCACCATTACTGATTCTGTCGGTCCTGGTCTTGCCCATTGGCTTCCAAAGGGTGCGCGCATACGAGTTGCGATTGAAGATTACTGGCGCAAGAAACATTACGAGGCCGGTTACGAGATCGTCTATACGCCTCATGTCGGGCGCGCGAATCTCTGGCAGACTTCTGGGCACCTTGGCTTCTATAAGGAAGGTATGTTCCCTCCCATGAAGGTTTCCGAGGGAGAGGGCGAAGGCTCGTATGTTGAAGAGTACTATGTCAAGCCGATGAACTGCCCGTTCCACATTCAGATTTATCAGGCGAAGAAGCGCTCTTACAGAGAGCTTCCTTTGCGTCTGGCTGAGTTGGGTACGGTGTATCGTTACGAGAAGGACGGCGTAAGGCATGGCCTTTTCCGCGTTCGCGGTTTCACGCAGGATGATGCCCACATTTTCTGCACGCCTGAGCAGATCGTTAAGGAAATCAAGGATACTGTCAACTTCGCAAAGTCTATGCTTGGCAAGTTTGGCTTCCACGAGATTCAGGCGTATCTTTCCACGAAGCCTGAAAAGGCAGTGGGCGATCCTGAGCGTTGGGAACAGGCAACTGCGTCTTTGCGCGCGGCACTCGAAGAAGAAGGTCTTTCGTACGAAGTCGATGAAGGCGGCGGCGCATTCTACGGTCCTAAGATCGATATGAAGATCAAAGACGCTCTTGGCCGTCCGTGGCAGCTTGGCACGGTTCAGTTCGACTTCAACTTGCCTGAGAGGTTTGATCTTACGTATGTTGGCACCGACGGAAAGGATCATCGTCCTTACATGGTGCATCGTGCGCTTCTCGGCTCTATCGAAAGATTCTTCGGTATTCTTATCGAGCATTATGCCGGCGCGTTCCCGCTTTGGCTCGCTCCCGAGCAGGTGCGTATCCTCCCGGTCTCCGAGAAGGCTGCCGATTACGCAAAGCGCGTTGCAGATGCGCTTATCGCGCAAGGGTTCCGAGTCGATGTCGATTATTCGGCAGAGAAGCTTGGTGCGAAGATCCGCGCGGCAACTATGCAGAAGGTGCCGTATCAGGTAGTCGTTGGGCCTCGTGATGAAGCGTCTTCGCAGGTAAGCGTGCGCAGCAGAGCTGCGGGCGATCTTGGTGCAATGCAGCTCGATGCTTTTGTCGAGGTTCTTCGTGCTGATCTTAAGGGAGATG
>JAGBWQ010000156.1 GCA_017629735.1 Kiritimatiellia bacterium | reverse complement strand
CTCATCATCGTGGAAATGCGACTCTCGGCAAGCTCTGCATTGAGCGTGATCTTCTCCATCTCCAGCTCTCTTGCCTTGGTGGCAGCGTTGATGTTGTTGGGGATCAGCTTCAAAAGCATCATCATTGCCACGACAAACAGAGCGATAAAGGCGTATTGCGATACCACGCCCTCCTTCCAAAGCCCCCGCACGGCTCCCACGACATCGGCGGCAAACGCAACCGATGACAAAAACAAGACTGGCAAAATTATTCGCTTCATGCCGCGTATTTTACCAAAAATAAGCAACTTTGTGCACCTACCGCTGCGGATTGCGCATATAAATGATGCGCTGATTAGAGCTGCCGCGGAAGCGAAGAGATATATCCTTAAGCTCCTCAACAAAAGGCCCATCGACAAGCACATCGGTCATCGAAAGAATTTCATCTGTAACTTCTGTGTGCCAGCGAGATGATACATCTTCGAGCTGCTCTTTTGTGCAACCTGTGTAAATCCAGAGTGTCTTAGTGTCGCCGAATTCAGCCTTTACCCTGCGAAGAAAAGGCAAGAGAGCGCGTTGATTTACTCCCTCCATCGGCTCACCTCCAAGAAGAGTAAGCCCTGCGATATGCGCGGGGCGCATCGCCTCAATTATCTCGTCTTCGACTTCACGGGTAAATTCGTTGCCGTAATTAAAATCTTGGGCCTCTTCATTAAAGCACCCTTTGCAATGATGCGTACAACCAGAAACGAAGAGGGAGACTCTAACTCCCTCTCCGTTTGCTATATCGCACTTGCGTATTGATGCGTAATTCATCTCAATCGACGTGAAGGACGCGCTCCTTTATTTCCTGGGTGCGCCCCTGATTCCAGAACTGCGAACCAATATATCCACAGGTGCGGCGGGCAACATTGAGCTTGGACTCATCAGTATTACCGCACTTGGGGCACTTCCAGATAAGCTTGCCGCTAGAATCCTTAACAATCTCAATCTCGCCGTCAAAACCGCACTCCTGACAGTAGTCGCTCTTTGTATTGAGCTCAGCATACATGATATTGTCGTAAATATACTGCATGATCGAAAGAACTGCGGGAAGATTATCCTGCATATTCGGAACTTCGACATACGAAATCGCACCACCAGGCGAGAGCTGCTGGAACTTAGACTCCGTTGAGAGCTTCGCAAATGCATCAATCGGCTCTGTCACATGGATATGATACGAATTGGTGATATAGTTACGATCGGTCACACCCTTGACGATTCCGAAGCGCTGCTGCAAGCACTTCGCAAAGCGGTATGTTGTCGACTCGATCGGCGTTCCGTAAAGCGAGTAATCGATATTCTCGGCAGCTTTCCACTTGGCGGTGTACTCGTTGAGCTTCTTCATAATCTCAAGGCCAAGCTTTTCGCCTTCGCTCTCGGTAAGCTTCTTGCCGTTAAGAGCAAATACGCACTCCCAAAGACCAGCGTAACCAAGCGAGATTGTGGAGTAACCACCATAGAGGAGGTTGTCGATCTTCTCGCCCTTCTTGAGACGCGCAAGCGCGCCATACTGCCAAAGAATTGGCGCCGCGTCAGATGTAGTTCCTTTAAGTCTTTCGTGGCGGCAGCGAAGCGCCTTATGGCAAAGCTCGCACCTCTCGTCAAAGATCTGCCAGAACCTTTCGAGATCTCCATGAGCTGAAAGAGCAACATCGACAAGGTTGATTGTGACAACGCCCTGATTGAAGCGGCCATAGAACTTAGGCTTGCCAGGCTCGTAGTTGAGCGCATTGGAAACATTGCCATATCCACCCTCTGAACGGTCGGGGGTGAGGAACGAGCGGCAACCCATGCAAGTATAGCAGTTGCCATTACCAACAGTCTGACCTGTGGAAAGCTTGTACTCGCGCATCTTCTTTTCAGAGATGTAGTCGGGCACCATGCGCTTTGCAGTACACTTGGCAGAAAGCTCGGTAAGATACCAGTACGGGGAGTTGGGCGTGATGTTCTGCTCCTCAAGGACATAGATGAGCTTGGGGAATGCGGGAGTTACGAAAACGCCCTGCTCGTTCTTAACTCCGCGAATACGTTCCTGAAGAACCTCCTCGATGATAAGTGCCAAGTCCTTGCGCTCTGCTTCGCTGCGAGCCTCGCCAAGATACATGAACACTGTCACAAACGGAGCCTGGCCGTTTGTGGTCATGAGAGTTACGACCTGATACTGAATGGTCTGAACGCCGCGCTTGATCTCCTCGCGGAGGCGGTTTTCTACCATTTTATCGAAATGCTCTGCCGATATCTCAACGCCTGCGGCGTCAAGCTCGGAGCGGAGCTGTCTTCTGAACTTTTCACGGCT
>JAGBWQ010000155.1 GCA_017629735.1 Kiritimatiellia bacterium | reverse complement strand
TCGCCATATTATGCACATGCACATGCTCGCCAACAACGATATCCGCCGTCGCCTTGCCGATGGGCATGCCATACTTGATTACTTGCTCACCAACAGCGATGGCTCTGACGGCATATTTATGCCCATCAGAGCGCACCTCAACATTGTCTTTTGGATCAATCAGCATTTAATGCAACCTTATCAAAGCGAGACAGATGTCTTACCTGCCTTAAGAAGGATTGTCTTCCCCTTCCATTCGAAGGTGCCAGCAACAGGCGTAAAGACGCTACCTTTTACCTTATCGCCATCAAAGGCAAGATCAACCTCAATCATCTTCCCCGAGGGGTGAGGCCAGCTGGCCTTAACAACTTTAAGATCTGCCGGCTGCGGCGCAATACGAACCTTCTCGAAGAACGGAGCAGCAGAGGTTATGCCAGCAATTCCAGCGCGGAAGAAGTAGAGCGGATGCGAACCCCATGCGTGGCAATCGCTACGGGCGCTTACTGTCTCAGTTTCAGGACACTCAAGGCATGTAGTGCAACCAATTGCGAGATAGCTGCGCCAAAGGTCGAGCTCCTTCAAGAACAAATCAGGACGATTGAACTTGAAGAATGTCTCGAAGAGATAATACTTAAAGTAAACTGTCGTCCTTACGAGCGAAGGATCGGTGATAAGTTTCTCGAAGCACTTTTTGGCCTCGTCGCCCTTGATCGCCTCAGCAAGAAGCATCAAAGTTTGCGTGTGCTCGGAGAAATGCTTCTTCGCAGGATCGTCGGCGAACAAAGAGCGCGATTCATCCCAGAAAACTTTCTTGCAGGACGCGGCAACCTTATCGCCAAGCGCTCTCCAATGCGCCGCCATATGAGGATTGCCCATAGCCGTTTCGACGCGCTCTGCTCCGCGCAAAGCAAGAAGCCAGAAGCCATTCACAGGGCCCGACGGAGCGCGCTCTGCCGCGCCGGGAGGATTGCCAAACTTCCAATCACGCGACTGCGGCCAGTCGGTGAACGACCAACCTGGAACCTTCTCAAGAATGCCATCTTCGCGTGCGTAATACTCGATGCCCGAAAGAGTGTTGCGATAGCCCGGAAGACGCGCACGAAGCCACTCGCGATTGCTGTGCTGCATCAAATAGTCGGGGTGCATCAAAAGATAGCAAAGCGTATACGAAAGCCCTTCCTGACGACCAACAGTCGGGAAGTTAAACGGCACGAGACCATCGCTGAACTTTGCAATATCGTATATTTCAATTGCCCTGCGAATGAGAGCATCGTCGAATGTCATGGCGGTAATCACATTCAACTGTGCGCGAGTATCGCCAGGATACATCTGCTGTTCATAGTAGGGGCAGTCGAAAAGCATTTCATGCGCGCACATCTGCATACTGCGAACGCAGATATCTTCGATTCCCTTGACCTGAGCAATCTGAGGAGCAGAAAATACGCTTTCGCACTCAAGAGGATAACGCGATTCGATAATGGACATGCGGTTGATGGTGAGCGGCTCATCTCCAGTCTTGACAACAAGGCGGCACCAACGGCCACACCTGAACCAAGTTGAAGAAAACTCTGCTTGTGCGCGACCATCTGAAATAAATGTATCGCCAAAGCCGTCCATCACTTTGCCCTTCCATTCGCGCCTATCACGCTTAAGGCCGTCTTTCGCATCGAGAAGCGATTCAGACCAGCGCCACTCGACAGATGCGCCGCGCCCGCCAGAGACAACGAGGAAAGGATACGCGCACCTGTATTCGCCAAGATCGAAGAAATTCGTCACCACCATATTGGGCGCAAAAGTCTTGGGCAAAGCAAAATCACTTGTGACGCAACGGCCAACGGGAAGAACGCGCTCGGTCTGCTCTTTAAGCTGCGAAGGATACGACTGCCACTGACCTACGCGATCGCCACCGATAACATTCGAAACTGGAACGCTCTCGCGGATAACTGCAACGCCCTTCCACTCGCGCGGCAAAAGCGTGTAAGGGCCTGCGCCAATAGCCTTATTTTGAACGCCAGCGCCCCACGGTCCGCCTTCCATTCCATTTTCCAGCACGCCTTCCACAATTCCAGCCTGCCAAGGAGCGACGCCCGTCGTGAGGACTTCTGCATACTTTCCAGACGCTGCCAAAGCGAAGCCAAGGCGGTTAGAAAGCTGCGCGCGAGGAGCATTGCCTGGGCTATGCTTCCAGACGACAGCTTCGATGACATGCTCGCCCTTTTCGAGATCGAGGCGATAGCTCTGGAACATCCAGTTGTCTACCGTGCCGCGATGCGGACCTCTGCCCACGAACTTTCCATCGCAAGTAAGAAGGAATCTTTCATCTGCGGAAACATCGATTTCAAACGATGCGCGAGGCTCTTCTACCTTAAAAGCACGCTTAAAACGCACTATGCGCAAATTGGTTGTTTGGATCTCATCTTTAAGGCTCTCATGCGTTATCCAAGAGGCTGAATCGAAGAGCGCAAGCCTCTCTTGTGAAGTCGCGCCACGCATAAAGCGAGCAGGACGAATAATGTGCTCTGAAGACGCATACGAATCAGTTGCCGCTGACAATGCGGATAAAGAAAGAACTGTAAGAATAAGACTATTTTTCATAATGACTATTATACATAAAATGGACAGGCGAAATCAACAGCAAGACGCGTTATCACGCCTTCTTGTGGAAAACATCAGAAGCTGATGCGATAAGACGGCCAGAGAGAACAAATATCGTGTATATCTCAAGTCGCCCAGCAAGCATCGCAAACATATACCACCACTTCAAAAAGGCTGGAAGCTCAGAGTAATTTGAAGTAGGCCCAAGGCTGCCAAACGCAGGGCCAACATTGCCGACCATACTCGCCGCCGCCGTAAAAGCCGTGAATAAATCGAGCCCACAAACTGCACCAACAAAAGTCGTAATAAAAACAATCAATAAGTAGCTTGCCAAGAACCCTGCCACTAAAGGCACAAGCTTCTCGCGTCCAGACGCGCCGTTGAGCCTAAGCGTAAACACACGATAAGGGTGAACCATCCGCCTTATGTCGTTACACATCTGCTTGAAAAGAATTACCCACCGAACAACCTTCACGCCGCCTGCCGTTGAACCAGAGCAGCCACCGATGAAGAAAAGAACGAGCAGAACAGCCTGCGCGGCACTAGCCCAAGAAAGATAATCTTCCGACATAAAACCTGTTGAAGAGACTATCGACGCAATCTGAAACACCGCGGCTCTTGCAGAAACGCCAGCTCCTGAAAACGCAAAAATAGCAACGAATGCAAGGATTAAGATGCCAATAAAAACGCGAAGTTCCGTATCCTTTAACACCTCAGATACTCTGCCCGAGCAGAGCCTATAATAAAGCGCATAGTTTACGGACGAGAGCAACATGAACGCAGCACAAATCCATTCTGCAGATGGATTTGCAAATGCGCCGAAACTTGCATTTTTAGTTGAAAAGCCTCCTGTTCCCATTGAAGAAAACGCATGCGCTACAGAATCAAAAAGAGTTATCCCGGTAAAATACAAAAGCGCCACCTGAACGAGCGTCATCGCGATATATATTATCCAGAGCGACTTTGCCGTCGAGGAAACAAAGGCCGTCATCTTCTCTTTATCGAGGCCAGTAGACTCGGCTTTTATAAGCCTAAAGCCACCAGCGCCAACAAGAGGAACGATTGCAACGGCAAGCGCGATAACACCCAAGCCTCCTATCCAATGCGTCTGACAACGCCAAAGGTTAATGCATTTAGGAAGCCCTTCCACATTCGCAACAATCGATGCGCCCGTTGTGGTAAAGCCGCTGACACTTTCAAAAAACGCATCTGTAAGCGATGCAAAGCACCCGCTAAAATAAAGAGGTATAGCACCAAAGAAGCTTATGCCAACCCAAATTCCGCCAACAGTCCAAATGGCATCTGCCGCGCTAAAATACCGCTCGTCCTTGCGAAAGAAGGCGCGCGAGGAAATTGCCGCAACAATTCCCACAACTGACGGAATAAGAAACACCGGAAGAAGAGAATTTTCTCCATACCACAGCGCCGTACCCGCGGGGAGAAGCATCAAGAACCCCACGAGGCCGAGAATGTAAGAAAAAAGACGAATAAAAGAAGCTGCCACTACTTCTTCACCCTTCTCCGAAAAAGCGCTGCTGAATACGGGTTTCTCCCGCAGGCGCGATAATCACAACGCGCGCACCAGCACGAAGAACAGTATCTCCATCAGGAACGCACACCTCATTCTCGCCCGGATCGGACACGAGCAACACAAGGCATTGCGAATCTTTGCCGCCAACTTCTGAAAGTTTCTTTCCAACTGCGCGGCTTGAAACGGAAATTTCGCCTGCGACAATTTCAAACTGCCTATCGCAAACAGAATGAACGGAACTTACATTCCTACCTCTCAAACAGCTTAGAATTCTGTCGACAACAGACTCGCGGAGCGAAACTGTGACATCAATACCAAGCTTGGCGGAGATTTCGTCGTAAGCTGAGTTTTCCGTAAGCGCAATACAATGCTCGGCTCCGCGCGATTTCATATACGCAGCAGTAAGCACATTGAGCTCGCGATTGCCAGAGGCCGCAACGAGAAGATTGCAATTGCAAAGATTCTCTTCTGCGATAAGCGACGAATCTGTGACATCTCCGCAAACTGTGCGCACAGAAGGATAGCGCTCTGCGACTTCGCGGCAGCGTGCGGCATCGCGATCAACAACAATCACCTCTCCGCCGGCTTTCTGATGCGAACCAAAAAGCATTCCCCATACGGAGCGCTTTGCCTTCGCGGCAAGCTGCGCCACAAGAAGCATGCCAACGCGGTCGGCACCAAAAACAACGATTTTCCTAAACTCAGCTTCTGCTGAACGCGTTGTTTCTACGAGCTTACCCAAACCATCTTCAGTAGAAACAATGCCAAGAACATCGCCGCTCTTTAAGACTGTCTCACCATCTGGAAGGAACGCCTCGCCGCCCGACTCCACGAATGCGATAACATTCTTCCAGCCAGCGAGCCCCTTGAGACTGCGCAAAGGAACACCAGTTAAAGCACTACCCTCGCCAAGCTTAAGCGTGACAAGCACATGATTGCCGAGAAGATCGAGCACATTACCCACGGCTCCGTGACGAACGGCACGAGCAATAGCAGAAGATGCTTCGACGTCTGGGTTTAACATGCGATCGATACCGCAAAGAGGACGCGAAGAAGCGCCGCCCGACCTGCGCCTTGCAAGATCGGCCGCAGTGTAATACGAGAAATTGCGAACGCGCGCGATTTTGCGCACATGTGGCCAGACAGAATCGACAAGCGAACAGACGGCCATATTTGTCTCGTCGTCGCCAGTCAAAGCAACGAGCGAATCTGCAGAGCCAATACCAGCTCTTTCAAGAACATCAAAATCTGTGCCTTCGGCGCAAATCACCTTGCAGTCGAGCCTATCGGCCGCAAAACGCGCACGATCTGGGTCTTTGTCGATAAGCACGACACTACGGCGTTCTGCGACAAGCATTTGAGCAAGTCTTGAACCCGTAAAACCGGCACCGATTATAAATATATCTTTCATAGACAACAGAAGCAATGCACAAAAAGAAAATTTCCACTGAAGCGACACGCGGCGAATAAGCCAGATTCTGTTCCCCTCCAAAGTCCAAAGGGCGATGGAAGGTCCGATCATTCATCTACGCGATCAACCCGGAATCTTAAGCAAACAAATTTGTTCACACCGGACGGGCAGCCCGTCGATTCCCTATTTGATCTTGCTCCGAGGAGGGTTTTCCGTGCGCCCATCGTTTCAGATGGGCCGGTGGGCTCTTACCCCGCCCTTTCACCATCACAAGGCGCGAACGCCTCGCTGTTTGTTTTCTGTGGCACTTTCCATAACATCGGCTTTCCCGATGTCTCCCGTCTTTGACAAACGGGTCCTCCGCCCTGTGGAGTCCGGACTTTCCTCTGCCCCGAAAGGCAGCGACCGGTCACACGCGCGTCGCTTCAGGGGATATTTTCAAAGAGCCCTATCAGACACGATAGAGAATGCGGCCGCACATCGTGCACGCAACCACGGACTGATCCTTGCCGGCCGCACCGTTCCTCGCATTCGCATCGGCGAGCTGGCCGACGCTCGGAGGCTGAACGAGATGGCAACCGTCGCAAACACCATCGTGCGTAAGCGGAACGACAACAGGCCAACGCTTGGTGCGAAGACGCTCGTAGTAAAGCATGAACTTAGGATCTGTGACCTGCTTTACCTTCTCGGCGCGCAACGCCTTCTCCGCGGCAAGCTCCTCATTGACAGAAGCAATACGCGCGTCGATCTCTGCGCAGAACGCATCGATGCCGCTCTTGGCAGTATCGTACTTCGCCTGAGCGTCGTTAATGCGCTCTTCCACGCTGGGAAGCTCGTCCATCGCGGCAAGCTGATTGTTCTCAGCTGCTTCACGATCGTGAGCAACGAGATCGATCTGAATAGAATACTGCTGATATTCCTTATTAGTTTTGCTGCTTGCCTGCCTGGCCTTCAAATCCTGGATCTTCTCCTGGAGAGCCATCGCGTCGGCCTCGTAGTTCTTAACACGACGCTCTGCTTGATTAAGACCTTCCTTGGCAGCCAAAAGGTCTGTTTCAACCCCCGTAAGACGAGCTGTTTCCAAAGCCCTTCTACGCGGCAAATCCTTCAACATAAGCTCAAGGTCGCGGATACGGCCGTCAACCTCCTGCAACTCGATCAGCGCTTCAACGATCGTCACGGCATTCGCCCTTCCTCGTCTGGGGCAGGAGACGGGACTCGAACCCGCAACCCACAGAATCACAATCTGTTGATCTA
>JAGBWQ010000154.1 GCA_017629735.1 Kiritimatiellia bacterium | reverse complement strand
CAAGCGCTTGGCGGAAGTAGTCGAAGGGGCTTGTTGCCGTGAGGAAGGAAAAGCCTTCGCCAAGCCCAAGGCGCTTTGCAGAGTATCTAAAATCGTTTCCGGTCCGGAGAGTTGCGGAGCAAAGTATTACTGAGTCTTTTGCCTTGTATATCATCTCAGAGAGGCTCTCAGCAACGGAAAGGGGCGCGGCAATGAGCCTTACTTTCTTTTTCTTCTTTCTCTCAACTGCTATTCTTTCAATCCAGTAGACATGGGAATCTTCTTTTTCGCCATCTACAACGAATGCTGCCTCATTGATGAATGAAAGAAGCCTATCGGCATCGGCCGAAAGCTTCATCGCCAAGTCTTCGTCGTTTGTCGTGTTGCAGAAATCGTGAATAGAATGAATTAGCGCTATAACTGGCGACTCGAATGCTTGGCGAAGAAGCGTGAGGCGCTCAGTGTCTTGCCAATATCCGCGGACTTTTCCGTAGCGGCGAGTTTCTGCTCCGCGTGGAAGAAGGGTCGAGAGAAATTCAATGAATGATTCTGCCGCTTGGATAATTTCTGCCGCTTGGCGAGAGTATTCGCTACGGTGGCGGAGAAGTCTTCTTATTATTCGATTTAGCTCTGCGAGGGAAAACTCAGAACTTAGCGCGTCCGTTGCGATTGATTCGAGATTGTGTGCTTCGTCAAGAACGAGCCTTCCGTAGGCAGGGAGTATGCCGCCGCCAGCTGAAACTGCTTCTGCGAGGACTAACGAATGATTGACGATTACGAGGTGCGCTTCAGCAGCTTTTTGCCGCGCCTTGTAGATGAAGCATTTGCCATGGTAGGGGCAACGCCTTCCGGAACATTCGTCGCCTTGCCGCGAGAAAAGAGATGTAGGAAGCCCTTCGTAAGTATCAAGATCGCCATCTTCGGTAGTGGAGAGCCATTTGATGAAACCAGGCAGGAGATTTTTCTCCTCTTCGGGAAGCGTCCAGTAGCCGGGGGCGAAATATTCTGATATTGACTTAAGGCAGGCGTAATTGCTTCTGCCTTTAAGAAGGGCTGTTCTGAAATTTGCAGCATCATCTCCAAGCACAGAGATGGCTTTTGGTATGTCAGATTCGGTAAGCTGCCCTTGCAGATTTCTTGTGGCAGTGGAAACGATGACGGGAGTGTCGTTCTTCCAAGCCCAAAGAATTGATGGAATAAGGTACGCGAGCGACTTGCCGACTCCCGTTCCTGCTTCGACGGCAAGATGCTCCGCAGAATTGAATGCGGCGGCGATTGCTCCGCACATATCGATCTGGCCAGGGCGCTCTTCGTATCCTTCGTGCAGCCCTAATGTGCCGCCTGCGCGCAAGTGGTCGCGCACTGATTCGACATCGAGTTTTTCGCAATCTTCATGCGCCGGAAGATGCCTTTGTGGACCGGGCGTCTTTCGTAATGGGATTATTCGGTCCCACCCCGGATCATCTATAAAAAGTGAGGCATCCATCGTGGTTGGTCGGACTGGCGGGGATCGAACCCGCGACCCCAACATTAAAAGTGTCGTGCTCTACCAACTGAGCTACAGTCCGCGAAAACGATGCGTATTATACCATATTTTCATCGTGTTGTGGTATAATACCCTAAATGCGTCAAATGTCCTTGATAGAAGGCGCTGCGTGCGAGGAAGCAACTGGTGCTGCCGAACCGCTTGCCGCCAGACTCCGCCCGCGCGATCTTTCCGAGTTCGTCGGGCAAGATCACCTTGTTGGCGAAGGCAAAATCCTTCGTCAGATGATCGAAAGAGATGTTGTTCCTTCAATGATTCTTTGGGGGCCTCCTGGTGTCGGCAAAACGACTCTTGCAAATGTTATCGCGAATGTCACGAAAGCGGAGTTCGTAAATTATTCTGCCGTAACCGGTGGGATAAAGGAGATCAAGGAGATTATGGCGCGCGCCGAATCTGGCAGGCGCGTTGGTTTGAGAACTGTGCTTTTTGTTGACGAGATCCATAGGTTCAACAAGGCTCAGCAAGATGCGTTTCTTCCGTATGTCGAAAAAGGTTCGATAGTTCTTATTGGCGCTACGACGGAGAATCCATCGTTTGAGGTTAATTCCGCTCTTTTAAGCAGGTGCAAAGTTTTTGTTCTTAAGGCTCTTTCTTCTGACGATATCGTCGCGCTCTTGCGTCGCGCTGCTGTAGATGAGCGTGGGTTTGGGAAACTTAATCTTGATGTTTCCGATGTGCTTTTGGAGAAGATGGCGCTCTTCGCAAATGGAGATGCTCGCCGCGCGCTTGGCACATTCGAGACGGCTGTGGCAAATGCAGTCTTTACGAAAGATGGGCGCCCCACAGTTACGGAAGAGACTCTTGAGCAGGTTGTCGGAAAGAAGGCATTAGTATACGACAAGTCTGGCGAGGAGCATTACAATATTATTTCTGCTTTGCACAAGTCGATGCGCAACTCCGATCCCGATGCGGCAGTTTATTGGTTGGCGCGACTGCTTGAAGGTGGAGAAGATCCTCTTTATATCGCGCGTCGTTGTGTGCGCTTTGCGGCGGAAGATGTGGGGCTTGCCGATCCTAACGCGCTCTTGCTTGCCAATGCCGCTTGGGATGCTTGCCACAATCTTGGCGTGCCAGAATGCAATGTACATCTTACGCAGATTGTCGTATATTTAGCTCTCGCGCCAAAGTCGAATGCTATGGAGGAGGCGTATTTGAGAGCGGCAAGCGATGTGCGAGAGCGTATAGCAGAGCCTGTGCCGCTACATATTCGCAACGCCCCCACGCGTCTGATGAAAGAGCTTGATTATGGCAAGGGCTATTCTTACGCGCACAATGAGAAAGAGAAGATTGCGCGCATGACATGCCTGCCTAAGTCGCTAGAAGGGCAGCGCTATTACACGCCAGCGGGGCTTGGGCGAGAGGCTGTTTTCAAGGCGCGCCTTAAGGCTGTCCGGGATTGGCGCGAAGGCGTGACGGACGACCCTCCTTTTACAGGAGAGGCATACACTGGGAGGAATAAGTGAGCGCAGAAATTCTCGCTCCTGCAGGAGATTTTCAGACGGCGCTTTCTGCTTTCGCGGCAGGGGCGGACGCGGTTTATTGTGGGCTTCCGGATTTTTCGGCGCGTGCCTTTGCGCGCAACTTTTCTCTGGCCGAGCTTGCCGATCTTGTTGCCTACGCGCATTCGCCATCTCGCACACCTCGCCGCCGTGTTTATGTGACTTTTAATACTGTTATTGACGAAGAGAAAATCCCTGCGGCGCTCGAAGATCTATCTCATCTCGCGTCGATTTCTCCTGATGCAATAATAGTGCAAGACCTTGGTGTTGCCAGTCTCTGTAGGCGTTTCTTCCCACAATTGGAGTTGCATGCATCAACGCAGCTTGTGGCGCACAATCTTGAAGGTGTGCTTGCGCTCAAGGAGCTTGGGTTCCGCCGCGTTGTTCTTGCGCGTGAGCTTTCTCTTTCTGAAATAAGGACAATCGCAGAAAGATGCGGAGCGCTAAAAATGGCCGCCGATTCGCGTCCTGAAATGGAGCTGGAGTGCTTTATTCACGGTGCGCTTTGCTATTCTGTTTCGGGCCTTTGTCTTTTCGGTGCGATGGAGAAGGGAAGGAGCGGCAACCGCGGCGCATGTCCGTATTGCTGTAGGCTTAAATTCGGCTCATCGCACCCTTTCTCGATGAAGGATTTTAGGCTTGGAGACGCAATAAAGCAGCTCGATGCTGCGGGCGTTTCTTCTCTTAAGATTGAAGGGCGAATGAAGTCTCCTCTTTATGTTGCAAGCGTTACGCGCTACTACAGGGAGATTCTCGACGGTGCGTCATCTGATGGGAAGAAGATAACACAAGAGGATTTGGAAACAGTCTTTTCAAGGCGCACCACGCAGCTTTATTTCAACGGCAAAAAAGATGCTCAAAGCGTAATCGATCCTGATACGGTTGGTCATGTAGGAGCGAGAGTCGGAGTTGTCAAAAAAGTCACGAAGGATCGTGATGGCCTATCATGGATGCGTATCCACACGGAGCGCGCTCTTGAAAAGCACGACGGGCTTCAGTTTGATGTTATGACGGAAGAGGGCAGGCGTGCAGGCTTTGGCATATCGGAAATGCGCGTTGCTATCTCACGCAGAAGCGTCTTTGAAGTTCCTGCACATTCTGATGTTGAGATTCTAGTTTCCGAAGAAATTTCCTCTCTCATCAAATCTGGAAGTGTCGTTTACTGCTCAATGTCTAATGCGGTAAAAAGAATGTTCCCTCCAGCTTCTTGCCGCGCTCTAGAGTGCGATGGAGGAATACCTCTCGATGTCGAGGTTACTCTCAGCCCCGACAGAATTAATGTGCGTACGAGTGCGCCTTATGAGTTAGAAGTTTCGGAAGACTGTTCTCTTGGCGCGGCAAATGATCCTAGCAAAACGGCAGAGAGTGTGCGCAAGGCTTTTGTGAAGCTTATAGGTACAGGATATTATCTTCGCGGATTTTCTCTTAATGATGGCGGCGGCCTTTATGCGCCTGCGAGCATACTTAATGCTTTAAGGCGCTCTCTCGTTGCAATGCTCAATGAAAAGCGCGAAGAAGCTCGCAAGAGTGCGCTTGCCGCGGCGCTTGATTTTTCGGTAGAGCCAAAGTCGTCTTTCGATGATCGCAAAGTTCTCTCAACGGTAAAAATTTCGTCCGTCTCACAACTTCCATTAAGGGATTGGGACGAGATAATTATTGCAATCTCTCTTGCGACGCGCGAAGAAGATATCTCTTGCGTGGAGAAAGAAGCGCAAGGAGCTTCTCTTCGTCTCGCGCTTCCTGTCTATACGTCAGAGCCAGATTTTAATCGACTGAGAGTTCTTGTAAAACGCTTTGTGCGCTTAGGCTATAGAGCATGGGAATGTTCAGATTTGGCGACATTGCGTATGTTGAAGGAATGTGGCGTTGAGGACATTACCGCCGATTGGACGCTTTATGCTTTCAATTCGTATGCCTTGGCGCTTCTTTCTGATGCCGGCGTTAAGCGCTTTGTTGCAAGCCCGGAAAATACGCGCGAGAATATTGAATGTCTTGCCGCGTCAGGGTTTGACATTGAGTTTCTTGATAGGCAGTGCACTCCGCTTTTCATATCTTTGACGAAGCCTGAGACAGAAGGAGAAGAGCGCTATTCCGTCTTCAGGAAAGATGGGCTTTATGTGACTGTCAGCAATTCTCCAAGGTCTTTTGCTCCTCCGCAAGGGTCTTCGGTTCGATCTGACTATTCGTGGGATCCTGTGCTTGCTTAAGGCGGCACAAATCGCTAATGGGGCGTTGAGATGAGCGCAAGTGTATTGATGGAATTAAGAGAGTATCTTAAGAAGGTTGCATGGTTTATTCCAGGTTTCCTTCTTTGGGCCTCATTTCCTCCGATGGCGGAGTGCACAGATATTCTCTTCGCTCTTGCGCCTTTGATGGTTCTTTCTCGCGGCGGGAAAGCGCGTGATTCGGCTATCGCCTGGTTTAAAAGCGGAATCTTCTTTTGGGTCGCTACGCTTTCGTGGATGCCTGCAATCGTAAAGAATAATGGGCCGTGGCCTTTGGTGGTGATTGGTTGGAGCGTCCTTGCGCTTTATTGCGCAGCTTACTTTGCCGCCTATGGTTATTTGAGTGCTAAATATTGGAACTGGGCAAAAGGGAAAGATCGTCGTTTTCTTTTTGCTCGCAGACTTTTTGGATGTCTTATTGTGGAGCCCGTTTTGTGGTGCGGGCTTGAGCTTGTCCGTTCGCGTCTTTTCGGCGGATTTGCATGGAATCAGCTTGGGGTGGTCGCGGCGAATTCGTCTTTTGCCTCTCCTGCCGCGCTAGGCGGAGTTTATTTGCTGAGCGCAGTTATTATCTTAATTAACGGATCTATCGCAGGAATTGCAGAGCGCTTTATCGCTGCAGTTAAAGCAAAAATGCGAAAGCCTTACGACGAGTGCGCTATGGGCAAATATTTGTCATTCGAGACGATGGCGGCTTTTCTTCTCGTCTTTGCCATTTATCATTCCGCGGAGATAGCAAAGCCGGTGCGCGCGCACGATGCCATCTCTGTTGCAATGGTACAACGCAATTTCCCTTGCTGCTTCAAGGGAGGCGATAAGAATCCATACGAAATATACTCAAATCTCTTTTCTCGTGTTTCATATTTCTCTCCCGATATTGTGGTATTGCCCGAGAGCGCAATGGCAGAGTTCGATGATGTCGACAGAAGAAGAGCTGTTTTGTTTGCATCGTATGCGCGGCGCCTCTCTTCCGCGTCTGCCATTCTTGCCGGAGGAGCCCGCATCGATGCGAAAGGAAACATCTACAACTCCGCGGCATTGTATGACGAGAAGGGCGTTCAAGTTTACGATAAAGTCCACCTCGTTCCGTTTGGAGAGTTTATTCCTGGGGATAAGCTTATTCCTGTGTTGCAGAAGTTAGCGCCCGTAGGTTCGTGTACGCCAGGAGACCCAAAACTTCTTTATCTGCGCCGTGATGGCAAGGAAGATCTGCCGTTGGGAGTTGCGATATGCTTTGAGGACACGGACTCATCTCTCATACGCTCTTTTGCCGCGAAGGGAGCGAGGTTCCTTGCGTTCATAACGAACGACAGTTGGTTTTCGTATTCGAATGAAGCCGTAGCGCATTCGTGGCAGGCAGTGGCGCGTGCTGTTGAAACGGGGCTTCCTGTGGTAAGAACTGGCAATTCAGGTGTAAGCGGAATTATTTATTCAAGCGGTAAAGCCAATTGGCTTGTTGGAGACGATGCACTCCCGCTTGTAGATGCATCTGGAGTTATGTGTTCGCGCATTCTTCTTCCGCGTGTTCTTCCTGACGATGGCGAAGGAAAATTACAAACAACAGTCTATGTGAGAGTGGGCGATATTCCGCTTGGAATTATTTTCTCGCTTCTCATTTTGACGATGATTATGGTAAAATACAGACATGAATGTAAACGAATCTGAAGAGTGTCCATGTAAGTCGGGCAAGTTGTTCGGTGAGTGCTGCCGTCCTATCATTTCTGGAGAGGCGAAGGCAAAGACCGCCGAGGAGTTGATGCGTGCGAGGTATACCTCGTATGTCACAGGCGATGTTGATTTTCTTAGGTCTAGTGCAGTTCCTGCCATTCAGGAGCAGTTCGATGAAGATGCGTCGAAGGCGTGGAGCGCGTCGGCACAGTGGCACGGCCTTGAAATCATAAGGACGGAGAAGGGCGGCGCTCGCAACAAGACGGGCGTGGTCGAGTTCCGTGCGCTTTATACTGCAAATGGCGAATTTTGCAACCACCACGAGGTGTCGACCTTTGTGAAGGACGACGATGGGTGGAAGTTCGAAGATGGCGAGCTTGTGGCTGAACAGCCAATCGTGCGTGAGCAGCCCAAGACTGGTCGCAACGATCCTTGCCCTTGCGGTAGCGGCAAGAAGTTCAAGAAGTGCTGCGGCCGCGGCGCGTAAGATGAGCGACAACCCCGATTTTGACAGGTGGTACGCCGCCAAGAGCGCTAGGTTCCTTTTGGAGCCTAGCTCTCGGCTTGAAACATTCGGCAATACGCTTGTTAATTATCACATAATTTCGGAGCTTGAGGATAGGCCTGGTAAGATTCGCGTAAGGGAGGGCCGTTTAGAGGCTCGCCGTCCGCTCGTTATCGTGCCGGATTTTTCCGAGATTGAAACAGAGGGGTTGAGCGGCGAGGCAAAGGCGTACGCTGAGTTTCTTCGAGCCCACGAAGCGGATTTGCGTATCCTTAAGTACGGGTGCACTTTAAAGTCCGACAATTACACGGAGTATGTGGTCACGGATAATATTTCCGCAGTCGCCGAGCGCGTCAAAAACGAAGTAATGGCGACGGACGATGGATTTTCAGCCGTGATACAAGGTGTGGATGAGCCGTGGGATGTTGCTCTTGTTGAGCTTTGGCTGCGCGAGGTAAAGCGCAGCGCAGGCCGGAATATAAGCGACCTCCAGAAGAGCGGAGATCTTTTTTGAAAACTGCGACGGAACGAATGATATGGCAAAGACAACTAAAACGATAGCGATTGCAAACCAGAAGGGTGGAGTTGGCAAGACGACGACTGTGGTCAATCTTGCAGCGGCTTTGTCGGCTCGTCGCCGAACGGTGCTTGTTGTCGATCTCGATCCGCAGGCTCACGCGACGCTGGGCTTTGGGCTTGAGAAGCAAGATGGTATCTCGCTCTATCCAGTTCTCGCTGGAGTAAAGGAGATTGCCGATGTTATTCAGCCTACGAAATGGCCGAATCTCAATGTCATTCCTTCGGAAGTAGATCTTGCTGGCGCAGAAATAGAGTTTGGCGCTCGCCCCGACAGACTTACGATGATAAAAGATGCGCTTAAGCCTGTTAAGGAGTCGGGTGCATTCGATTACATTATTCTCGACTGCCCTCCGTCGCTTGGTCTTGTTATGACGAGCGCTCTTGCGGCGACAGACTCCGTTCTTATTCCGACGCAGGCGGAGTATCTTGCTATGGATGGCCTTGCTCTTATAACAAGCTCCATCGAGAAGCTTCGCGCAGGCGTCAATCCTTCCATCGAGCTTAACGGAATTGTCTTCACGATGGTCAACTCCGTCGCGCGTCTTACTCAAGATGTTGTCGCGGAAGTTCGTGAGCATTTTGGAGATAAGGTTTACGAGACGATGATCCCTCGCAATGTTCGCGTAAGCGAGGCGCCGTCTATGGGCGTGCCAGTTGTATTCCTCGATTCTCGCTCTAAAGGCGCAGAGGCATACAAGGCATTCGCTTGGGAGTTTATGGCAAAGAATCCAACGCGTGGCTTTATGCCTGAGAGCGCTCCTCAAGAAAGCGCTCCTCAGGAAGAAGTTGCCGCCGTTTCGGAAGAGGCTCCTGTTCAGGAAAGTGAGCCTGCGGTAGTTGCTGAAGCTGAGACTCCTTCGTCCCTTTGAAACTTTCAGTCGTCATAACGACCCGCAACGAAGCGGATAATATAGCAAACTGCATAAAGCCGTTTGATGCGTTTCGTGACGATGTGGAAGTGATAGTTGTCGACAATTCTTCCACAGACGATACTGCTCTTATCGCTCAAAATGCTGGCGCACGCGTTCTTGTAAAAGGGCCGGAGCGCAGTGCGCAGCGCAATCTTGGCTGGAGAGAATCTTCCTCTGAATGGGTTATTATTCTCGATGCCGATATGATACTTCCTCTTAAGACGATTGAGGAGATTTTAGCTCTTGCTGACTCGAGCGAGGGCAGCGCGGCAGACGCGTACTGGATTCCTGAGGTTCGCACGGGCGAGGGGATCAGAGTTAAGGCGCGCAATTTCGAGCGTTCTTTTTACGATGGCACTTGTGTCGATGCTCTTAGGCTTTTTAAGCGCAGTGTTCTCGAAAAGACTGGCGGGTACGACGAAAATTTGATTGCAGGCCCAGAAGATTGGGATCTCGATGTTCGGGTGCTCGCTTCGGGGGCAAAGTGTGCTGTTCTTGGAGGGCATCTTATCCATAACGAAAAGCGCCTTTCTTTTAAGCGAATGCTTGAGAAAAAAGCGTATTATTCGAAGTCGATGGCGGCCTATTGCCTTAAGTGGAAGGGCAATCCTGTCTTGAAAAAGCAGCTTGGCTTCTATTACAGGTTTTTAGGTGTGTTTATCGAAAACGGCAAATGGAAGAAGCTTCTTAAACACCCAATTCTCGCCGCAGTTATGTATTTCGAGCGCGTGGCAGTGGGTTTTACTTATCTCTGTAACAGAGGGTGAAAGTTTATGAATCGTCGTCAGTTTCTAAGTGGTGGAGGCCTTGCCGCAGCTGCGGCAATTTCGTCTGCCGGTTGCCTTGCAAGGCCAAGCTCTCCTGACAAAGAGTATTTCGTCAATTGGGCGCGTGGTATTCTTAATGTTTCATGGCCTCTTTCGGGAGAAGATCTGCGCCTTCGCGTGATAGGCGATACGCATTTTACCTATTTTGATTCTCGCGATAAGGAGTACGCAGACAATTACGCTCGCATGAGTGGCTTCGGCAAGAATTTGCCAGAAGAGCATCTCCCCGGTGAGGCTGGGCAAGAGTTTTTTGAACAGGCAATATCTACTGCCGCGAAAGACAATATCGATGCCATCATTCTAGTTGGAGATATTTTAAGTTTCCCGTCGATTGCGAATGTTGAGTATGCGAAAAAGTCTCTCGACGTGTGTGGCGTGCCTTGGATGTACATAGCAGGCAATCACGATTGGCATTTTGAGGGTCTTGAAGGGTCAAGCGACGCGCTTAGGAAAACTTGGGTGGCAAAGCGTCTTTCGCCTCTCTATCCAGAGGGTGCCAATCCCATGATGTATTCGAAAGTCGTTAAGGGCGTCAGGATCGTTGCGATAGATAACTCAACTTATCTTATTTCGCGCGAGCAAGTTGATTTCTGGAAAGCCGAAGCATCTAAGGGCGATCCTATTATTTTGGCGATGCACATTCCTCTTTATGTCGAAGCCTGCGGGTCGCAATATTATTGTGGAAGCCCTAAATGGGGGGCTGCGACAGATGGGATATGGGAGATTGAGCGTCGTCCGCGTTGGGCGGAGAAGGCGACAGATGAGACATTTGAATTTCGTGATGCAGTCCTTTCAACTCCAAATCTTGTAGGTGTATTTACGGGCCATATCCATCACGCGATTTCAATGCGTGGCAATGGGCAGAATATGTTTTCAGTTGCAGACTGTCGCGCTAAGAGGAGGCACCTTGATGTGACGGTGCAGAAGGCGACGAGATGACGAGAAAAAGCGCGATTGCGGTAATGGCTTTCAAGTATTCGCTTCCTATCCTTATGGGATACGGAGTGATGGGCTTTGCGGCAGGTGTTGTATTTGCGGCGTGTTCTGGAATGTCTAATCCAGCTCTTTGGAGTGGGTTTATTGCGGCTACATCATTTTCTGGAACGCTTCAGTTTGCGATAGGCAATTGGTTTAAGGATGGTTGGTCTGCGGTGCTTGTTGCACTGACAACTTTTGCGATTTCATTTCGATATGCTTTCTATGGCCTATCGCTTATTGGCAAGTGGCGCGGCATAGGGGTCTTTAAGAAGTTTTTCCTTATTCTTGGTCTTACTGATGAGAATTATGCGCTAGAGTCGAGCCGTCATTTTGTCCGCAAATGCGATTTTGAGCGTTATTGTCTTTTGCTGACTTCTTTTAATCTGTCTTATTGGGTGGTGGGCTGTACATTGGGTGCGCTTTTAGGTGATGTTTTGCAGATTCCAGACAAGGGTGTGGATTTCGTGATGGCTGCGCTCTTTATTACGATTTTAACGGATCAGGTGCGTGCGCTCTTCTGCCGGAAAGGAGGCGCTCAGTGAGTACGTTAGATGGAGTTTGCGCCGTTTTGGCAGCATCGCTTGTTATAATCTCTTTAAGAGCGCTTCCGTTCCTTGTTCTTTCGCGGTGTAATGGCGAAGCTAAGTGGCTTAAGGTTGCGGAGAAGTGGCTTTCTCCAATTGTGATTGCGCTTTTGGTTGTTTATAGTTATTCAACTCTTGAGTGGCGCACATTTATGCCGTATGCTGCTGGCGCTTTGACGATAGCATTACAGCTTATTTTTAAGAACGGCCTTGTCTCTATCTTTGCCGGCACCGCGCTTTACATGATTCTTGTCCGCCTCTTCCCTTAACATTAATGCCTCTTGAGTGGCATTATATGGTATAATACCGGTCGTTGGCTGTATGTATTGGCGAGTGCCTTGCGTATGGTGGACATGTTTATGCAAAGTGAAAGGAAGTAAATCATGAAAAAATTCGTTATTGCCTTAAATGTCTGTTTCGCAGTTATGGCTGGTCTTTTGATTTTTTCTCGCGTTCAGATTTCAAAGCTTAATTGTCAGGTAGAGTCGCTCAAGAATCAGAAGGCTTCTGTCGAAGCACAGAAGGCCGAGTTTCAGCGTGGGCTTGAGAATATGACTAAGCGTTATGAAGAAGAATTTGCCGATCGTACCGCTCTTATGAATTATTTCGGCAAGATTTCTAAGAAGATGGATTTCGCTCATCCCTTTGGCTTTTCGCTTCGCGCTCAGATCGATAAGTCGCGCATCCTCCCTGGCGGAATTTACATCAAGGAAGGTGATTACGAGGGCTTCGAAACAGGAGAGATGGTTGTCGATCGCGATACTATGGCGTTCGCAAAAATCTCTGGATATCTCGATCCTGAAACTCCTTTCGCCGACGAAAACGTTGTATTGTCCGCACTTAAAAAGCGCATGAAAGCCGCATTCGACGCTAAGCCTTATCCGTTCGAAGTTTCTTATAGCGTCGAGATGAATAATGGCCGCCTTGAATTTTCCATTATCGACGTCGAGATGTTCAAGAAGATGGAAGCTCGCGAGCAGAAGTCCTTCCGCGAGAGCGCCGAAATGATGAAGTCGTACAGGAGTGCCGCTCCGGCGAAATGAAAACGCCCGCCGACAAGACGGTAAAGTTCGTTTT
>JAGBWQ010000153.1 GCA_017629735.1 Kiritimatiellia bacterium | reverse complement strand
TCCTTGTCCCACTCCTTGGTTGGGCACCAAGGCTCAGGGAAGTCGGCACAGGCGTGCTCAGAAATAAGCTTTTCGTTAAGTTCGCTAATGCCCAATCCGGGCGCATCTGGGACCTTGATAAAGCCGCCCTCATAAGAAAGCGATGGCATTACAATATCGCCCCACCAAGGCACATCAACAGAATGGAGCTCAAGCGCCATAAAGTTGCGTGTCGCTGCGGCGACATGAACTGCCGCAAGGCAAGCAATGGGAGATTCGGCCATATGGATATTCATCTGCACGCCATAGTCCTCGGCCATGTCACCTACCTTCTTAGTTTCCATAATGCCGCCAGCAGTAAGGAGGTCGGGGTGGACAACTGCAAGCGCGCCAGATTCAAGAAGCGGTTTAAAGTCTTCCTTAAGATAGATATCCTCGCCAGTTCCGAGCGGAGTTGTTGTTGCCGCGTGGAGATTCTTCCAAGCTAACGTATCGCGCCAAGGAAGGACATCCTCTGCCCAAGAAAGGTGATACTTTTCAAGACGCTTCAAAAGCTGCACACAATCCTCGTAAGGGATGTGCCCTATGTGATCAATGGCAATTGGGATTTCCCAGCCAATTTCCTCGCGCACATCAGCCATGTACTTTTCAAGGAAGTCGAGTCCCTTCTCGGTAATATGAATTCCGGTAAAGGCATGGGCCGTATTGAATAGGTCGTAGGCTTCGCCGCGCATGGCTCTCGGGTCAATGGAGCCATGAGGCGTTTTCACTACATGCTTCATCTTTTTCATGTAGTCAAGATAGCCTAATGGCGCAATAAGCGTACCTGGTTCATCCATCAAAAGCTCAATACCAAGGTCCATCTTAAGGAACGTAAAGCCGCGCTCCATGCGCTCCTTAAGTGCCTTACCCATATCGCGCCCGCCGCCTTCTGAATCGGTATCGCAGTAGCAGCGGATTTCATCACGCCATTTGCCGCCCAAAAGCTGCCACACCGGAATTCCCCAAGCCTTACCGCAAATATCCCAGCACGCGAGCTCTACCGCGCAAACGCCGCCAGCCTGGCGAGAATCGCCGCCAAACTGCTTGATGCGGCGGAAAATCTTCTCGACATTGCAAGGATTCTCGCCAATAATGCGGCTTTTAAGCATCGCCGCGTAAGTGCGGCTTGAGGCATCGCGTACTTCTCCGTAGCCAACAATGCCTTGATTGGTGTAAAGCTTTAAAAGAGTGCATCTTTTCGGCGCGCCATCGATATCGGCAAAGCGCATATCGGTAATCTTCAGCGTCGAAGGATTTATAGTATTAATGTTCATTTTAGAGATGAGAGATGGGTGATGGTGATAGTGATGGTGATGTTTTTGCAGATAATTATATCGTATAGTCGGGGACATTACCATACAAAATCAAGCAAAATAATATCACATATCCAGCAAAGATTATGTTAATATATTTCTCCTATGAAGAAAAAGAAGGTTTTTATTGCCTTAAAAATGTCTGGTATTGCTGGACAGGTAAAGCTTGGCGGGATTTTCAAATATCTTCGAAGCAAATACGGCAACAACTCCCCTTGGGAGATAAACCTTGCTAGAAGCTTAAGCGACCTTACCGAAAGAACGCTTCATGATGCCATTGATGCTAGGACCGAGGGTTTTATAATCTCAATTCCTGGCGTAGAAGAATCGGTAACTCCCTTAGCGCAAACGGATAAACCGACAATAATAATGGACATTCATTGTCCAGTCATGGAAGAGCGCGAAAAGAACATCGTTTTCATCCGCAATTCTGCCGAGGACATCGCGCGCAAGGCGGCAAATTTCTTCTTAAGCCAAGGTATAGCTCACTCCTACGCTTTTTTACATCCACATACACTTACCGATTGGAGCAAAAATCGCTTCCACTACTTCAAAAAAGCATTAAACGACGCAGGGCAATGGTGCGAAGAGCTTTTTTCGCCGCACGAAGCATCTAAACTTAAGCGTCCTACCGCGATACTTGCTGCTAACGACGATACGGCCTTTGAACTACTAAAACACCTTTCGTCAAAGCGGATAAAAAGCCCTCATCAAGCGGCAATTCTCGGCGTTGATAACGATGCCTTAATTTGCGAAAACGCTCATCCACGATTATCGTCAATTCTTCCTGACTTCGAAAAAGAAGGATATATTGCTGCCGAGACCCTAGATAAAATGATGAGTGGCGATTCTGCCGAACTTCGCACAATCCTTGTGGGGGTAAAAGAAATCGTCCGAAGAGAATCCACTTTGGAGCGCACCAATGCCGGCAAACTGGTGCAAAAGGCAGTTACTTTTATTGACAAACACGCAATTGAAGGCATTGAAGTTGATGATGTCGTAAAATATTTAAGATGCTCCAGGCGCCTTGCTGACTTGCGCTTTCGTCAGCTGCAAGGGCGCAGCCTCTTAGATGCAATAACAGAGCGACGTTTAAACGAAGTAAGACGCCTTTTAGCAGGCACAAAAGAAAAAATAGATTCAATTGCCCTTGCTTGCGGCTACCCAAACCCCAATTACCTCAAAAACCTCTTCAAGAAGAAATTCGGCATGAGTATGCGTGAATTTAGAAAGTGCCAAACGCCAAGATAATTTACAATAGTTTTACTCCCGCACTAGTGCCAATACGGTCTGCGCCAGCCTCGATCATCGCTAGTGCTGTTTCACGGTCGCGAATGCCGCCAGCAGCCTTAACGCCCATGTCTGGCCCAACCGTTTTGCGCATGAGTTTAACATCTTTGGAATTCGAGGGTCCGACCCCATTGGTGGGGTGAGAGTGGTGGGGTGAAATCATTTTACAACTCTCCGTCCCTTTGATGTAATAACATATCTTACGCACGAATTACACATACGACGAGTATAACGATTCAAAAATTCTTTTTTATGAGACTTTAAATCTCGAGCAACAATACCGATCTTCTTGCTGCCGCGATAGCCGATTTCACCGTCCCCCGAGAATATGCTATACTCTCCGCCGTCTCAGGTGCGCCTGAGGGGGTGCGACACACCCTTCCTGCGAAGAACTTTGGGCAACGGCCAATCATGCCGATTTTGGCGGCCGCCCCGCTTCCCGAATTCGCCGGAGCAGCAGTGTTATTAACGACAATCACACATTGCCGCTACGGTTGGGTCTACCCTTCTTTTCCGTTGTGGCGACAATCCAAAGGAACGATATGACCCAAAAGCTCGCAAAAGTTGCCGCGACCGTGCAAGGCATCACCGAAAGCCACACCATCCTGGACGGCAGGCTTCTTGTATCTTTCGAAGGTTACGCCAAAGGCCAACTGACGCCGCGCGAAGAGCGCATAACCCGCATTGTGGTCTGCGAGGGAAATGG
>JAGBWQ010000152.1 GCA_017629735.1 Kiritimatiellia bacterium | reverse complement strand
TAATTACAGTATTATACCTAAAAACGGCGCATGAAATCAAACGCCAAAAACTATCATTCTTTAATGCGGAATGCCTCTACCGACTTAACCTTGCCAGTGGAAGTATCCATTGTAAATGCGGCACCTTCAAGCACACAAGGGCCTTCTGCCACTTCAAATCTTGAAGGCATACCAGTAATGAACTTTTTCGTAACTGGCTTAAAATCTCTGCCGATGGAAGAATGATACGGACCCGTCATTCCCAAATCAGTTATAAAGGCCGTGCCACCAGGCAAAATGCGCGCATCGGAAGTCTGCACATGCGTGTGTGTTCCTGCAATGGCTGCGACGCGGGAATCGAGATAATTGGCAAGAGTCACCTTCTCGCTCGTTGCCTCGGCATGGAAATCTACAAAGACTGGAACATCGGAAGGAATCTCCTTCAATGCAGCATCTGCCGCCTTAAATGGACAATCAACAGACTGCATAAAAACACGCCCCTGAAGATTTAAGACAGCAAACCTAAACGACGCAAGCGTCACAAGGCACCACCCCTTACCAGGACATTCCGATGAAAAATTGGCAGGACGCACAAGGTTTGGAATCTTACCAATCTGTCCTGCAAATTCTTTCTGCCCCCAAGTATGATCGCCAAGTGTTATTGCATCGGCACCTGCCTCAAAAATCTCTTTGGCTAAAGATTCTGTAATGCCTGAGCCTGCCGCACAGTTCTCTGCATTCACAATTGCCGCAGAGGCCGCATACGAACTTTTAAGCTTCTTAAGTTCGCGCTTTAAAATACGCCTGCCGGGCGAGCCGACAACATCACCAATCATCAATACCGTCATTTCGATTTCTCCAACCACCGCTTAGCGGACTTGTCTCCCATGCTCGCCTTGGCTTTCATGCTCCACAAAAGAGATGCGGCAGAATCCTTCTTAGTTCCATCACCATGTGCATAGCAATCGGAAAGCGATGCCATCGCTCCTGGGTGGCCAGTTTTGGCTGCTGCATTGAAGCACTCCAAAGCAAGAGTCTTATTAACAGGACAACCTATCCCACTCATGCAACATGTGCCGACATTGTACAGCGCATTTGGATCTAGCTTCATTGCAGAGCGCTTAAAACATTCAAAAGCCTCTCTTTTAAGCTTCTCTGCCTCTTTCGTAAGCGGCATTTTGCCTGCTTGATCTAGCTTAATTGCGCCAAGCGCATTCAGAGCCTGAATATTCCCGCCTGCAGCCGCTCTTTCAAGAAGCTTTAAATCGTTCGACTCCATCGAAAGAAGATACCAAGCAAGAGGATTATTGCGCTCCTCCGCCATCACGCGTATGACAGGCCTTGCCGCGGCAAGATAGCGATAAGAGAGTTTTTCGTCGCTCCCTGTAACGCCAACTACAAACTGCTGAAGTCTCTTTCCCTGGGCTGCTTCGCGATGAACAATGCGTACCGCCTCATCGTATCTGTCGCGGCTTGTCGCCCCAGGAGTGTTTAGGACGACAGAAAGCGCCTCCGATGAAGACATCGCAGCGAAAAGCAAAAAAGAGATCACGCACCTCTCCCGGCGAAAGACACAACCGTTCGCCACCGTTTCTTCTGCGCAGAAATAAGAGTGACACCATTGCCGCGCCACCTGCTCCACCACGAAGCACGCTCGACTTCTACAATATTAAATCCGTCCTTAAGAAGCGCAAAAATATCAGAGAGACTCTTGCCGCTATTCTTGAGATACTTTCCTTCTGCTATCTCAAAGAAAAGCCACCCTTCTGGGCGAAGGACGCGATGCACCTCTCTAACAGACTCTTGCGTTAAAGAGAGGGCGTCTATCATCACAACCTGGAATTGCGCATCCTCATAAGGGAATTCGCCTTTTACCTCCAGGGAGCGAGTAGCACGCCCTCTATAACGAATAAACCTTTCCGGCAAGCCGCCGGCTGTAAAACCTACTTCAAGACTCGTTCTGACTTCTTTTAAGTCAGGCATATGCGGACCTCTTCCCGCGTTTCGAGATCTTTGACTTTCGCAAAGCCGCTCTCCACATCGTCAGGGCCTAAGAATACAGCCTTGGCGGCGAGAGAAGAATCGGCGCGAGAGAAAAACTTCTTAGGCTTTTGCGCACGAAGCGAAAGATCGACCACCTCGCCCTCGGCACGGAGACGAGAAGCAAGCTTCACCGCAGCCGAACGCTGTTCGTCCATCATAAAGCCAACGGCAACGCCCTTACGCGAAGAAACTGCATTCTCGCCAAGACGCGCCTTGAGAAGCTCTGTTACGACAACATCGCCGAAACCAAGACCAACAGCGCCCGTAGGCTCGCCTCCGATGGTCGTAAGCAAGTTGTCATATCTGCCGCCGCCAAAAACGGCGCGGAACTCGCCCTTCGTGTCGAAGCACTCGAAAACGATTCCTGTGTAGTAGCTAAGCCCGCGGATAACGCCAATGTCAAACATAAGACAATCGGCAAAACCAGCTATTTCGGCCAAGCTGAAAAGCTCTGCAAGATCTGCAAGCGCCTTCGAAGAAGAAGCGAGCTCCTCTCCAAGATATGCGCGAACCGCCTGGATATCGGAAAGAGAAAGGATCTCAAAGACCTTTGCGATAAGATCGGAGGCAAGACCTCCATCTGCGAGCATCGCAGAAATTTCCGAATCAGGCATCTTGCCGCGCTTATCAAGAGCAAGAAAGACCTGAGAGTGCTTCTCGGCAGGAACGCCGCTACGCTCAAGAACTTCACCAAGAAGCCTGCGCGAAGAGACATGAACCTTAAAATCGGCAGACGAAAGCCCCATGCGGCGCAATGCATCGCACGCAGCTCCGATAACCTCAACCTCAGCAAGAACGGAATCCTCGCCAACGATATCGATATTCCACTGATAATGCTCTCTCTTGCGGCCTTTTGTCATGCGCTCGTAGCGGAAGCACTGAGCAATCGTAGTCCACTTGATAGGGAACGAAAGCTCCTTCTGCTTCTGCGCCACCATACGCGCAAGAGTGGGCGTCATTTCAGGACGCAGCGCAATGTGCCTTTCGGACTTGTCGAAAAAGTGGTATATCTGCTCGCCAACTTCCTCGCCCGCCTTGCGTGCGAGAAGATCGTAGCTTTCCACTACACAACTGTCGTAGGGCTGGAAGCCCGCTGCCTCGCCAGCTGCACGAAAAGCATCGAACACCTTGTTGCGCCAAACCATATCCGAGGGATAAAAGTCGCGCATTCCACGCGGCGCCTCGAAACTAATCTGCCCTGCCATTATCCCTCCTGCGAAGCGCGCTGGCGACCAATCGCAAACGCACGGCGATTAACCTCAAGAAGCGCAGCCTTAGGACCGGAAAGAAGCTCCTCCATCGCCTTAAGCCAAATTGCTTCTTCGAACGGACAAAGAACGGAAAGCGCACCTGCGATTACCATATTCATCGTGCGCGCATTACCGACTTCTTCAGAAGCAACCTTCTGCGCGTCAATCATAACAAGCTTCTTGAATGCAGCTTTGACGCGCCCATCAAGATTTTCGACAGGAGGCTGCTGACCAGAAGACACCGTGACAGGCACAAGATACATATCGTTGACAAGCGCTGTGCCGCCAACAGCAAGAATGCCTGCACTGCGCAACGCCTCGACCTTATCGAAGGAAACGAGAATATCGGCCGTGCCATGCTGAATTATCGGAGAGGCAACAGATTCACCAAAGCGGACTTGGCTCGTCACAGAACCGCCGCGCTGAGCCATGCCATGAATTTCCGATTTCTTTACATCATATCCGGCAATAGCTGCCGCGCGAGCAAGAAGATCTGCAGTCAGAATAATTCCCTGACCGCCAACACCCACTAATGAAACGCTAACTGTTTTCATTCGTTAAAGAACCCTTTCAACGGTAATTTCAGGATCGATCTCGCGCAATGCAGTTTCAATCCCCTGCTTCAAAGTCATCATCGCAAAAGGACACGAACCGCAATGGCCGAGAAGCTTCAAATACACTACTTTCCCGTCCATTTTGATAAATTCAAGATCGCCGCCGTCCGCCTGCAGCCCGACACGCAATTCTTCCAATTTCGCCTTTATGGTTTCTTCCATATTTCGCCTCGTTACCCTTTATTGCTAGCATTTTCGGCGGACCCCCGCCATCAAATGTGTATTATACCACAAATCAGCCTTTGCTCCGCGAGCGCGAAAGCTTGAAATCAGACAGATGCCCGATAAGCGAACGCAGCCCGCGATAGTAAAAACCAAAATCGAAAAGTGTGCGCGTAGAAGTGAGGCGATGCCACAATGCGCGCGGCTGAAGAAAACCGCGATAAACCTCTTGGATTGCGCACTTTATTTCATCTTCACTCGCCAATGGTGTCTTGGTGATAGCGCGGCGCATATCATACTCGTCCCAATCAAGAGTATTAAGACCGCCAGATGCTTCAAGCTCCTTAAACAGAGGCGTCCCTGGGTAAGGAATCGTAAGGGTGCACTGCAAAGTAGAAGCATATCCTTTGGCGAGAAGAGAACGCGCAAGCTTCACGGTATTAGCGATTTCTTCAGGCCCTTCCCACGCATGGCCAAACATAAAGGTGAGATGAACATCGAGCCCAGCCTCGCTAGCCCATTTGGCGCCCTTCTCGACATCTTCAACCTTAAGAGCTTTGACGAAACGATCGAGAGTCGTCTGATTTGCCGATTCCACTCCAAAGAGAACAAGCCTAAAGCCAGCCTTACGCATGAGTTTGTAATCATCAAGCGTAAGCCTACCAAAGCGCATATTGCAATCGATCCTAAGACGACGATTAAGGCCACGGCGAATAATCTCCTCACAGAAAGTCTCAAGCCATTTTCCAACAGGCAAAGACCCTGAGTCGTCCATCAATTCCTTAATGCCGAATTTCTCAACGAGCATTTCGATCTCGTTTACGACATCGATTGGATCGCGAGTGCGGTATGTAGGATAAAGAGTCGTCCAGCTGCAAAATGTGCATTTTGCGTGCCAGCAATCGCGCCCCGACATGATATATGTGCCGGGCGTGCGGCGGAAATTACCGTTTTTCTTGGCGTAAAGCTCCCAATGGACGAGATCGCGATCGATCCACGGAGCAGAGTTAAGATCATGATCAAGTTTGAAAGGCCCAGTCGACTTTACCTCTTCGCCCTCACGATGCCAAATGCCACTTTCAAAATTGGAAGGATCGAAATTCACCTCGACAATATTCTTGAGAAGAAAATCCCAATCTCCACCCGTGAGAATATAATCAACAGGCGAAGACGACATCGTCTCTGCAGGCATTGCAGTTACATGGTCGCCTACAATTGCGATTTTCGCATTATGCGATTTCTTCGCCTCCGAAATCCACTTCCAATGGCGCTTAATTACTGGCGTTTTAGTCTCAATTACGACGAGATCTGGATTAAACTGCCAAAGCTGTTCTTCGAACTCTTCGCTCGACATCTCTCTTGCGATACCATCGAGGAAGAGTACTTCGTGCCCAGCTTTAGCAAGCATCGTTGCTGCTGTCGCTGGGACAACGGGGAAAATATATGTCGGGCGAGAGAACCACTGGAACTGACGGTTCTGCGAAAGAAGAGCAACACCCTTATCGCTCTTAAGCGGTGGATATGCTATCGCGATTCTCATCACCCGCGTCTCCTAAATTACCACTTGTATCCCAAACCTACGATATAACGAATATCGCTCGATTTGCGACCGATGGAAGGCATGGAGTTGTAATCCCACTCGATCTTGCAAAGGAGATCGAAATCCATCAGAATCTTTGTTGAGAAACCGATGTCAGCCTTGATCAAATAGTTCTCCCAATCGTCGACCTGGGGGAGGAATTCGAGATTGTGGAAGCCCTCAACCTTGTCGTTCCACTTGGGGAAGTACTTGAGGTGGTGAGCATAGCGCACCGTAGCGTAGCTGTCATCGGCAGAAGGATCCTGGTTAACATAGCTGTTCTTAATCCACGCAGCACCGACTTCCTGGTTGAAGCTCCACTTTCCGGTAGAGGCAAACTCGCGCCCGTCAAGCCACTGATAACCAGCACCAGCACCAAGACGCAGACGGTAATCGAGGCCTGCGATATCGTCCTGCTCGTACCTTGCGTTTTCGTAGGTATAGAACTTAACGCTCCAGAAGTGGTCGTGCTGCCCTTCCAAGTCCCAGCGGTCAGTGGATTTTTCCTTATCTTCTTTGCTAACGCCAGTTTCGGAATAGTAATATCCAAAATTCGCATTCACCCTATCCTTCTCCCAACGGCGATTGACATTGGCGAGCACAGTTGCAGAATTCTGGTAGGTATTTCCGCGCGAAGACTGATACGCTACATTAACAGAGCCGTGCCATGTCTCCTTAACAGGATTGATCGTCTTGACCTTTGCCATATCAAGAGGCGAGCGCTTCTCGTCGACAATCACACCATCTTTAACGGAAAGATTCTTTTTCTCCTGCGTTGCGTCGACATACTCAACGACATTCTCAGTAGTAACATCGAGCGAAGCGATATTCGCAACCTTAATCTTCAAATCACCCAAGTCATCAGAAGTGAAGCTAAGCTCACCATTGGACATCTGCCCAGCCTTACCAGTGAGATAAGAGCCAGACTTAAGTGTGACCTTGTCTGCGAACACTGCGCCTGCAACGAGAATTGCAACCGCGAATATAATCTTACTTTTCATTGTTCTTTTCCTTGCGGTAGTTTTCATCTTTAGTGAATGGTTTTGGAATTTTCGAAAAATCAATCAGCTTATTTGAATGCTTAGCGTCTGGCAGAGGATCTTTTGCCTGCTCTTCAAGAGGACGCATATCAAGAGAGCTTACTCCTTCAATCGCGCCGCGAGGACGATCGCCTGGCTCAAGACGCTGCCCGCTCGTAAACTGGCGACCTAAAACAGCATTCTTGGGAAGACCCGCATCAGTCTTCATCTCACGAGGATTGACAAGCCCTACAGTCACAAAAACAAGAATTTCCTTCTGTTCTTTAACTCGGATTTTGCTACCGAAAATACGCGGACCAATCCACCAGATATCCCTAAGGAAAGGAATTCCGCTGTCTTGCTGAGTTTCCGTTGTGCGCGAAAGGCCGCCTATAACAGCCGTCATTCCGCTCGACATGTTAAACTCTGTGATAAGGCGCTGAACATTAATGACTGGATATTTTGCGGAATATGTTCCAGTATTGGAGCCTTCATCCTTCGTATCAGCAGCACCTGCAGTAACCCAATCGGTGCGGCTTGAAATTGTAGGAACTATCGAAACATTGATAAGACCATTCGTGCTGATGCGCGGCACGACCTCAAGCTCGATACCCCAACTGAAAAAGGCCTCTTGTGCAAACATGAATTTATCTTCGCCAGGAATCGCCGACATATTCATCGAAAGATCGAGCGAGTCGGAGCTGCCACTCGTAGTACGCTTGGCCGAGATTGTGACATTAGGATATTTTTCCGTCATATCGACCTTGGCTTTCTTGCCAGAAGAGACGATAATTTTGGGATTGGAAAAAACCTTTGCGTCCTCACTCGTTTGAAGAGCGCGAAGAACGAGAGCAAGCTCCGACATTCCAATCGTGCCATTAACATACGAGAGATTAGCCGTCGAGGGCGTAGAGGCGGAATCAATCACATTTCCATTGGCGTCCTGCAATGCGCCAATCGTATAGCTGCCGTCGCTCTTGTAAGAAGAGACGCCCTCTATCTTGCGCTCATTCCACCCCGCATCAAGCGAAAGCGAGCCGCGCATTCCATCGAGCATCTGCCAATCGATACCAAGCTTATGCGATGCATTGTTGGAAAGCTCGACAAAGCGCGCCTCAATGTAGACTTGCGGGGCTTCAGCGTCGATCTTCCTGATGGCATTCTCACAAGCTTCAAGAATCGGTTTGGGAGCTGTGACCATAACCGTATTCGACTCTTTGTACGCCACGGCCATCTTGGTGACCTTCCAAGTCTGCCCGAACTCGCCGTTCCACATTGCATTGAGATTGGCGGCAACTTCTTCTGCCGAAGCATAGCTAAGTTTAAAAACTTTAGTGTCGATGTAACTGCGCGCTTCACGCGCATCGGCCTTACGAAGCTCTTCGGCCTTAAGCTCTGCGGCGACTTTCTCCGCGGCCGATTTTGCAGCCTGAGCTGCCACCTCTTCCACAGTCTTAGCCGAATCATTAGACGCGGCAGTTTCAACATCAGAAGCAAGAAGCGCCGAAAGCGCCAGAGACGAGACCATCCAGATAATGACTTTTGGCCTTTTCATGCTCACCCCTTAAAAATGAAAAATTTGCGAATGAAATAATTCATCATAAACGACACGACTATTTCCACAACAAGGGCGATTGTCGTCATCAATCCAAGCATGTGAATCATGACAGAGGAAATAGCAAGAGCTATTAATGTTGCCGAAAGAGAAACACCGAAGAAAAGCGCAAGCTCGATATACCAGCGAAACTTGCCAGGCTTAAAGACAAACATTCTATTTAAAACCCAGCACACTAAATTGGCAACTACGAAGCCGACGGCTGTAGCTAAGGCGAAGCGATAGGCTCTAACCGAGTCGGAGATATCGGCACAAGGAAGAGAAAGATGCTCGACAGCCCAATCGCCCTGCCCTAAACACATTAAACAGGTAGCTCCCAGAAGATAGAAAACGACAGCCTGAACATATGTAGAAACAACCCCTACTGCACCGTATTTTACGAACTGAGGAAACCACGAAAGACGCTCTGACGCCACAACCACGAAAAAAGCGGCCATAGCGCCTAATAGCGGTAGCGAAACTAGCAAATAATGCATCAAATGTTGATTGTCAAACATTGCCGGAAATTATACCAAAAAGACGCATTTCCGACAATGCCGAACTATACCAATGGCGTTTGAGTTTTGCGGTCTAATCTTGCCAATACGCTTCTCTTGACTGAAGATTGAGATGCACATCTCCAACTCGTTGAATATAGCGACTTACCCACTCGCCACCTACACTATCAGGCGAAGGTAATATCGTCATATCCATCTTCTTCTCCTTCAATCAATCAAGCTAGGCGCGAGTGTTGGCGAGGATCAAAAGCATCTCGGAGACCCTCACCTACCAATACTGCCAGCAGCATAACAATAAACAATGCAGACGCAGGAAACACCACAAGATACCAAGCGCCGCGGAACTGCTGAGCTTGGTTTAGCAGCTCACCACACGAAGGTGTCATAGGAGGCAAGCCAAAGCCGAGAAAATCAAGCGCGGCAAGAGAGCCTATCGCACCCATCAAAAGAAACGGGAAAAGAGTTATCAAAGGAGTTAGAGCATTAGGCAGAATATGCGAGAAAATTATGCGCGTATTCGAAAACCCAAGCGACTTTGCTGCGTCCACAAATGGCAACGACCGCAATCTCAAAAACTCAGCTCGCATATAATACGAGACGGCAATCCAATTGAAAATTGCATACGAGACGAGCAAAATAGAGAACGATCTACCTACCGTTGAACCTAAAAAGATCATCACATAAAGAAACGGCAACGCGCTCCAGATTTCAGTAAAACGCTGAAGAAGAATATCTGTTTTACCGCCGAAATACCCTTCAAGAGCGCCGATAACGACACCAAACAACAACCCAGACCCTGCAAGGAGAAACCCAAATAAAAGCGCGATACGCATTCCATGAACTACCCTTGAATAAACATCGCGCCCTCCTGCATCAATTCCAAATGGGTGCCCAGGGCAAGGGTGAAACGGGAATGAAACAGGAGCAAGAGGCAAAACTTTCTCTGAAAAAGCTACTGGCTCTTTAGGCTCCATGAAAATGCGCGTATATCCATCGCGTGGTGTTGAACGCACTGTGTAATCAGTAAAAACAGCAGAAAGCGCCTTGCCCATTTTTAAAGCCTCAAAGACCTTCACCTTTGCATTTTCAGGCCCTTCAAAATCATACACCGCGCCTGCTTCCGAGATGTTAAACCTAAGAGCAGCCACATCGTAGGACTTAACCACGCTGCGCTTTCTGTACGGCTCAAGAGTTGAAGGATCTACGACTGCATTCGGATCGCAAGGGCAAACAAGTTCGGCACAAAGACAGAAAAGAAAAACAGCCGACAAAAGAAGAAACGACCACCACCCCCTGCGATTCCTGCGAAACGCAAGTAGGCGTTTTTTCGTAAGGGGAGAAAAGAAATTCATCGTCATTTCCTTGCAAAATCAATTCTAGGGTCGATGAACATATAAAGAATATCGGAAATCAAATTGCCCACAAGCTGAAAGACTGAAGTCAACGCCAAAAGCGCAAGGAAAACAGCGTAATCGCGGCCAACGAGCGCATCCCAACTCAAACGCCCCATACCTGGTATCTCAAAAATAGTCTCAATTATTATAGACCCTGCAAAAACGAGCGAAATCATCGGCCCTAACCCTGTTGCAAGAGGAATTAAGGAATTGCGGAACGCATGGCACCAAACAGCTCTTGCGCGAGTAGCACCTTTAGCTATTACAGTTCTTACGTAATCCGATGAAATCTGATCGAGAAGAGAATTCTTCATAAGAAGTGTAAGCATTGCAAACGACCCTGCCACATAGCACGCGACAGGCAGCACCATGTGACGAATGCGATCTGACAAGAACTCCCATAAAGAAGGCTCAGAATCAAAATCTCCCGACACCCCTCCAAGAGGGAATATATCCCAACACCCTTCGACAGTGCCGCAGAAAAGCGTCTTAAGAAGCATCGCCAAAGCAAAAGATGGAACTGCATACGCCGCAAACACTACAAGACTTGAAAACGCATCAAACATTCGCGTCTGATAAAGCGCTTTAGCTATTCCAAGCGGCACACAGATCAGGTAAGTCAACAAAAATGCCGCGATACCAAATGTAAGTGAAACAGGAAGACGCGAGCGAATAAGCTCCCATGCAGTTCTATTTGGATAGTCGTAGCTTGAAAGCGCAAGCCCCATTTTATTTTTAACAAGCCAATTGTAGTACTGAACAACTATTGGCTTATCAAAACCAAACTGCGCCTCTAGCTCGCGGCGATAGCCATCGGAAACTTGCCGCGCGACAGCCGACACCGCCCCAGACTCACCAGATGCTCCAGCTCCCCTCATGCGCATAAGCTTCATCTCGACTGGCCCGCCAGGCAAGAAGCGCGTCAACGCGAAACAGACAAGTGTAATGCCAATAAATGTCGGCACGGATAGAAGAAGTCTCCTTAAAATATACGAAAGCCTATCCATAGCCGTAAATCAACCTCACCAAAATTCCCATCGATCACAACAAACAACCCACAATCCAAGAATGAGGTTTGTCGTTGCGTGAGCAATAATTGCTGAATAAATGCCAAAACGCTTGGCAATGAGACCGTAAGCAATTCCAGCAAGAGCGCCTACATGCCACCGCTCGCCATGCTCGACTGCAAATAGCACGACCATCCACCAAAACCCTGCAAAATCAACGAGCCAAACACGAAAGAAAAGCTCCTCGGCAATAGATATTACAAATGCGCTTGCCGCGATTTTGGCAATGGTAAGCGCCCAAGTGCAAACTGCAGGATCGTATGGCGAGGGAGTCGCTCTCTCCGTTTGCGCGGCACTTGAAAGGCCAAGAAACATTTCAGGAGCAACCCAAACAAAGAATACGCCAACTCCAACCAAAAGGCCGTAAAGCGCCCCCTTAAAGCCACACCAAGGAAGCTTAAGGGATGGCAACGTAAACGAAAGCAAGATGGCCGTAGCAACGCCTCTTACAGCATACGCCCACGCCGTAGCAGGCAGAACAGCCATCAAGACCATCCACAATGCATACGGCGCGATAAGGTATTTCTTCACTTCGCTTTAAGCGAGCGCTTGAGTATTTCGATAAGAGCTTTACGCTCAGGCTTTGTCAAAGACGCGATCTTCCCTTCCCACTCAACCTCGAAAGCTGTTTTCTCGGAAGACATCGCAAGGAAATGCGCCTTAAGAACTTTTTTAACCTCATCAATGCAGCGGCGAACCTCTGGATTAAGCTCGTCCATAACGAGCGCGTTCTCAGCGTGCAACGCAGGGAAACGAGATGCGACTACGTACGCCGTAAAACTCGCTCCTGTACCAGAGCGAACTCCTACAGGCATATCATGAAGCTGGAAACCGTCGGGGCCTGCAAAAACGAGACGCCCAGCACCGACAAATTTGCGCTTCCATTCAATTACTTCGAGTTTCGCTTCCTGACCGCCATCTAAGGTCAACTTGTAATCAGTAACCTGCTTTTGAACGATAACTGGCGTGACCGGAAGGCCGTTAAAGTAAATTCTTACATGAGGATAGCTCTTAAGATAAAGAGCAAACTTCGCGGCAAGATTCTGAACAGTCTCTGCCGCATCGAGAAGCGAGTCTGCAACAGCGCGCACACCTGTTATGAACACTTCAGTGCCAGATGCGGGACCTGAGTCGAGAGACTCGAGCTCAAACATTCCAGGCTTGTCGGCATCGCCGGAAATCGTATACGACATCAGATCTCCGCCAATGCGCATCGTGGTACGCCACTCCACATGAGTGCCAAGCGCAAACGCGCGAAAACGCCCGCGACCATGGCGACCATGAAGACGGCGACCTGAAACTTGCGTTCCCTTGCCTTCCCTCTTCCAGCTTCCGCCAAGATTGCCGAAAGTATAATCGGCGCGCAGAACATCAATGCCCGTTCCATCGTCCGAGATGCGAATTGCGTCTACCGCCCCGAGCTGATTCGTCAAAAGATCGACTTTAACTTCTGTCGCATCTGCATCAAGAGCATTCCACACCAATTCTTCAATGGCGGAGATGGGTGTTCCACCGAAAAGAGATTCAATGTGATCAGCCTGCGCCTGGACTAATATTTGCTTGCTCATAAATTAATTTGTTAATCCTTTAGCCTCTTTTTACGCTTCCATTGGCTCAACAGCGCCAGTACGCGTAACCTTTTCGATTCTCAAACGAATCGACTCGAGACTCTTTTGGCATTCGTCGGCGAGTTTGCGCCCTTCTTCGAATGCTACAATCATTTCATCAAGACCGAGCTCGCCAGCCTCCATTTTGGAGACTAGCGACTCAAGTTTTTTAAGATTGTCTTCAAATTTCATTTTAAGACAAATTATTTTTTCTTCGGTTTCGGCGCAGGGCAAAGTGCGACCGTAACAGTCTGAATGGTGTGCGGCTCGATTGTGATATCGATGCTATCAGATGCAGGATTCATACCCACATACGGCTCCATACCGACAACCTCACAACCCCACTGCGTATCTTCCCACGCAAGAGCCCTCCAGGGCTTCTGCTCGCCAGGAACTTCGCGGCAATCGAGGAACTTCTCAGGGCAGCTGACAGTCTTGTATGTAGGAGCGCCGAAGATCTTGCCGGGAACGGTAAGAGTAATCTTCTCCGCAACATTCTTCGTGTTGACCATAAGCAAGCAAAGAGATCCACGGTTGGGCGTGGTGGCAGCAACCCACTCGACTTCGCCCTCGATCTGAGGAACTTCATCGCGAAGACGCGTGGCCGAGCCGATAATCGGATTGTTCTTCTTGTTGCCCGCTTCCTTGAGAGCACGGCGGCGAGCATAGACCTGATCCATAACACGAGCAGATGTGAAGAACGAATCTTCCGTATCAATCGCCTTCGAAGTACCATGGTGGAACATAAGAGGATGCTCCTTGATGCCTTCGGCCAAAATACGATACATCACACCCATACCGCCGACATCGAGGCGCGGCTTATTGAAAGGCGCACGATAATCGGGATATTCAGGCCCCTGATCGCGCCACTGAATCGCCCAGGACTTGCCAAAGGACTGATAGATGCCGCCGGAAAGAGCATAGATCTGGTGGTGGTTAAAGCCATCAACATCGGGCTGCATGATCGTCATAAGCGAATAGTGCGCCATAACGAGAGCTTCGCGGAAGATACGCTGGCAGCGATTGTCCTCGTCGGAACGCGGACGGATTTCCGTAAGCCACATCTTCTTGCCCTTGATTTCGGGGAACGCTTCAGCAAAGTTGCGGAAGCGCTGCATTCCGTAATAAGAGCAGCTGTAAGGCGTTTCTGCACCGTAGGCGTGATAGATGACATGCGAAATCTTGTCGAGCACGCCGTGGGACTTCAATTCGAGAATCATCTGTGCAGATGTCTGGTTGAAGTAACCAGCGGCGAAGTATGTGTCGCGCTTGATCTCGCCTGTTGCAAGCATGCGGTTTCTAACCTGCGTGAGGTCGGGATTGTTCTCAAAGAGTTCGCACACTGGAATTCCCATAGGAGCCTTGGGCCAGAGCTTCCACATATCATCGATGATCAAAGCCCAGTTCTTACAGAGCGACGGCATCAATTCGCGCTTGGCGAAGTATGTCTCGTTACCAAGTTCGAATCCAGCGACAACATCTTTGTAGTCGTTATCGACGATGTACTTGACGAATTCATAAATCTCCTTGCGTGCCCTCTCTCCGCCCCAAGCTTCGAGAGTGAACATGATCTTGAATCCGTTTTCCTTCCAGAACTTGAACGCGGCATCAGGATTGGACTGCACGTACTTCTTGTGCTCGCGCGTTCCAGGCTTATGAGGATTCGGGTGACGCTTGGCGAACCAATCGTTTGCGCTCCACATACGCTGATGCCATGCACCAGCTTCCCTCATCGCACGAGCAGTCTCGAACTTATACTCGTCGAACCAGTAAGTATCGTTGCCGTCGCCCATAAGGCAGCCGGCATAGCCGACGACAGGGCCGCACCTTGAAGTGCGCACATCTCTGACCGGCTTGCCGGAGAGATCGAGATTGAGCGAGAAATCTGCGTTGGCAGAGCAAATAGCCGCCATCGCCACACTTGCTGCAATTACAGCTTGTTTCATGTTATTTTCCTTTCTATTAAATATCTCGATCTCTAATCGAACCTATCAGCGGCAAAGTGTATAGAGAACGCCAGCCACAACGGCCGAGCCAATGACGCCCGAAACATTCGGACCCATCGCCTGCATGAGGATGAAGTTTGTCGGATCCTCAGAGAGCGAAACCTTGTTGGAAACGCGCGCTGCCATAGGAACGGCGGAAACACCTGCCGAGCCGATAAGAGGATTGACCTTCGTCTTCGAGAAAGCGTTCATGATCTTGGCCATAACAACGCCCGCGGCAGTTCCGACGCAGAACGCGAGAAGGCCGAGAGCAAGAATGCCGAGCGTTGTTCCGGAAAGGAACTTCTCGCACGCAAGCTTCGAGCCAACGGAAAGACCAAGCATAATCGTGACGATGTTGATGAGCGCATTCGACATGGTGTCGGCAATACGCGAAACGGAAGGACCAACTTCCTTGGCAAGGTTACCAAGCATGAGAGCTCCGATAAGCGGAACTGCCGAAGGAAGGAGAACCGCGCAAAGTAGGAGCACGATAAGCGGGAAGCAAATCTTCTCGATCTTCTTGACCTCCCTGAGCGGCGGCATCTTGATGGCGCGCTCAGCCTTGGTGGTGAGAGCATTCATGATCGGCGGCTGGATGATC
>JAGBWQ010000151.1 GCA_017629735.1 Kiritimatiellia bacterium | reverse complement strand
CTCACGCTGCTTCTCCGATATCGAATACTGCATTCCTCAGATGGAAGGCATTCTCGTCGGTTGCGTAGCCCAGCGTATGGGCCGCGGAGTTAAGCTTGAGTGGGATTCTCTCGCTCAGAAGTTCTCCAACGCGAAGGCGAATGAGTTTGTTAAGCCTTACATCCGCAAGGGTTTTGAGTTCTAATTCATTTAAGGATCGTACAAGATGAATATTTCAAGAAGAAGTTTTCTAGAAGCGCTCGGCTTCGCAGGTATCGCAGCGGTCGCTCCTGGTTGCTGCTCGCTCTGCTCTTGCGGGCCGAAGGCAAAGGTTGCGCTTCAGCTCTATTCGATTCATCGCTATATCGGCCAGGTAGGCTTTGCCAAGGCTCTTGCTGATGTTGCAGCAATCGGATTCAGCGGCGTTGAGTTTGCTGGCTATGGCAAGCACAAGCCCGAAGAAATCAAGAAGATGCTCGCAGACAACGGTCTTGCCGTTTGCGGAACGCACGTTGGAAACAACAGCTACGGTTTCGCAATCGACGCAAAGGCTGGCAAGTATGAGTACAACGCCGACACTCTCAAGAAGACTTGCGAGTTCGAGCTTGCGTACGGCAACAACCTTATCATTTGCCCCGGCGGCGGCAATCTTCCGCCTGGCTGCGGTTGGCACATGGAGCAGCCTGCTCCTAGCGCTGCTACCGACGAGTTCATCAAGCGTCTTGCTGATCTTTATAACAAGGCTGCTGCTGATGCCGCGAAGATGGGCTGCCGCATTGGTCTTCACAACCACATGTGGGAGCACGCCATCAAGACTCTCAACGGCAAGACATATTGGGAATACTTCTTCGACAATACTTCCAAGGAAGTTTGCATGGAGCAAGATGTCGGCTGGTCGACCTGCGCAGGCGTCGATCCGTGCGCTCAGTACGCGAAGTATCCTGGCCGCTCGCCGACGCTCCACGCCAAGGAGAACGGAATGGGTCGCAATGTAAAGAAGTTCGACGCTATTCTCGGCAAGCCTGGTATGGACGAGAACGGCAACGTCGTTGCTGTTGGCGTCGATTGGGACAAGCTCCTCGTCGCGTCTGAAGCGGATGGTGTCCAGTGGTATGTTGTCGAGTGCGAAAGGCACTTCGAGGATCTTTCTGCTGTCACTCCGTCTTATAAATTTCTTAAAGGAAAGGGTCTTTCGTAATGAAGTTTGATAGGCGTTCATTCCTCATCGGAAGCACGGCTGCTGCCGCGCTTTCCGGTTGCGCAACCAACAAGATGCCCTTGAGGCCTCTTAAGCCTGGTGAAAAGCGCACTCTCGCGTTCATCGGTTGCGGTATTCAGCAGCGCACAGCGCTCGCTTCGCAGTTCCTCGATCCTGAGCTCAACAAGACTCTTAAGGTCGTTTGCGCTTGCGACTGCGACAAGATTCGTGCGAATGCTGCCGCTAAGCAGGTTAACGATGCATACAAGACGAATGAATGCCGTGCGGAAACCGACTTCCGCCGCGTTCTCGCCGATCCTGAGATCGACGCAGTCTGCATTGCAACTCCTGACCACTGGCATGCCTACATCGCTGTTGAGGCGATGAAGAATGGTAAAGATGTCTATTGCGAAAAGCCCCTCACATTCTCCGTCGAGGAAGCTCGCAAGATCATCGCCGCGCAGGAGAAGTATGGCCGCGTCTTCCAGACAGGTTCCATGCAGCGTTCTTGGCGCGAGTTCCGCGTTACGGTTTCGCTCGTTCGCGGAGGTCTCATTGGCGATGTTCTCTACATCGATGCAAACTATGGTATCGCTGGTCAGAAGCTTGGTGGTCCTTCCCACCCGATGCGTTTCTGGGACGATCCCGCAAAGGCTGCGACGGAAGGTGCTCCTTATGCCGATTGCGACTGGAATATGTGGCTTGGCCCTGCAAAGTGGAGGCCTTACACCGATCAGTTCGCTCCTCGCGGCGTGAATCACTTCTATCCGATGTTCTGGCGTTTTGACGACGATATCGGTTCGGGTTACAACGGCGACTGGGGTGCACACCACCTCGATATCGCTCAGTGGGGTCTTGATATGGACGAAAGCGGTCCTTCGAAGATTATTTGCTCCACCGAGCCTCACTCCACGAACCTCTACCATGGCGGTCGCCGTCAGTACGGCATGAAGATGATCTTCAAGAAGCCCTATGGCGATGTCGAGCTTTATCACGGGCCTTTCGGCGTGTGGGGTACGGTGTTCTACGGAACGAAGGGTGTCGTTGCTGTCAACCGCGGCAAGATAGCCGTTTGGACAGGCACGGGCCCAGTTCGCCCCGACGAAGCTATTCGCAAGCAGATTGCCGATGTCACATTCTCCAAGGAGAATCTCGTGGCAGCTTCCGTCGGAGCCGACTATGGCACTGATGCTACGGTCAAGACGGACAATCGTCTTGCTGCGACGCTCGATACGCTCGAGAAGAAGTACGCTGATGTTATCAAGGAAGCCGACCTTTATGTCAGCACCAACCATGTGCAGAACTTCTGCGAGTGTGTCGAGTCGCGCAAGCGCACGATCACGCCTGCTGAGGTCGGTGGCCGCAGCGCAACGCTCTGCTTGCTCTGCAACATGTCGTACCAGTACGACAGGGGCTTCGAGTGGGATGGAAAGAAGATGACCTTCAAGGCAGGTACTTGCTGCGCAGGTCTTTCTGACAAGCGCGAAGTTTATCGCAACGGCTGGGATATCGTCGTCTAATAAAGACATATATCCTAAAACAAGTGCGCGGGAAGTTTTCTTCCCGCGTTCTTTCTTTTCCGCTTACCAGTTGAAATTTGGTATAATACTCAAGGTACCTTTGTTGCGTAAGGTAAGAGGAGAAAATTTAAGAATGAAGATTGCAGATGATATAATTTATATTGGTGTAAACGACCACGACATTGATTTGTTTGAGGGTCAGTATCGCGTGCCGCTTGGCATGGCTTACAACTCTTATCTTATTCTTGATGAGAAAGTAGCTGTTTTTGATACAGTTGATGAACGCTTTGGTGATGAATGGCTTGAGAACATCAAGCAAGCGCTTGCAGGTCGCAATGTAGATTATCTTATTGTTCAGCACATGGAGCCAGACCATAGTGCGAACATTGCTAAGTTTGCCGCCGTCTATCCAGATGCGAAAATCGTCTCTTCCGCTCCTGCGTTTGTGATGATGAAGCAGTTCTTTGGCGACGATTATGCAACGCGCAGGATTGTTGTAAAGGAAGGCGATAGCCTCTCGACGGGCGCTCACGATTTTGCGTTTGTCGCAGCTCCCATGGTTCACTGGCCAGAGGTGATTGTTACATTCGACAAGTCTACGGGGACGCTTTTCTCCGCTGATGGTTTTGGTAAATTCGGCGCAAATGATGTTGAAGATCCGGAAGGGTGGGATTGCGAGGCGCGCCGCTATTATTTCGGTATTGTGGGTAAGTTTGGCATTCAGACGCAGGCGCTTCTTAAAAAGGCTTCCACTCTTCCGATCAAGAGAATTTGCCCACTCCATGGGCCTATTCTCGATACGGCTGAATCAATTTCCCATGCCGTTTCGCGCTATGCTACATGGTCGGCATACGAGGTTGAGTCTCCTGGCGTTACAATTTGCTATACCTCGGTTTATGGGCATACGAAGGTAGCCGCGCTTAAGTTGGCAGAGCTCCTTCGCGAAAAGGGTTGCCCAAGAGTTGCAGTTTCGGATCTTGCTCGCGACGATCAGCCTGAGGCTGTGGAAGATGCTTTCCGCCACGGCAAGCTTGTTCTTGCGACTACGACATACAACAACAGCATTTTCCCGTGGATGCACCATTTTATTGAGCATCTTCTTTCGCGTAACTATCGCAACAGGACGATTGGCCTTATTGAAAATGGCACATGGGCTCCACAAGCTGCGAAAGTTATGAAGGAGATGTTCTCGAAGAGCGAAGGTATTCGCTTTTGTGAAAATACGGTCACAATAAAGTCGGCTCTTAATGAGGCTTCCGAAAAAGCTCTTGAAGCGCTGGCTGATGAATTAATAAAGGATTGATAAATGAAGCGATTTTTTAGTGCAGTTCTCCCAGCATTCCTTCTTGCCGTTTCAGTCGGTCAGATATATGCATTTACTAATTTCTCGGACGAGATTGCTAGGCACATCGGCCGCTCGCAAAACGATGTTCAGTTTGCCTTTTCTCTCGGCATCTTTTTCCTTGGCATGGGAGCGGCGTTTTTCGGGAAGATTGTTGAGCGCAATATCAAGCTTTCTACGATAGTCGGCATGGGGCTTTTTATTTCAGGCCTTTGCGTTACTGCGTTAGGAATTCTCTGCAAGTCGCTTCTTCTTGTCTATCTAGGCTATGGCGTTCTTGTCGGAACTGGAACGGGTGTCATATACATCTCGCCAGTTAAGACGATGATGCTTTGGTTCCCGGAGCATAAGGCAATTGCCGCGGCGCTTCCAATCATATCGTTTGGCCTTGGCTCTACGCTTTCGACAATCGTTTACAGAGGCTTTGGTTTTGGTGGTGCAGGCTCTCTTTTCATGGCTCGCTTCCGCGGCTTTTTTGATTATTTTTCAGTCTCCACCGATTCTTCCGCGATAGCAACTGTTTTCTTTGCGTTTGCAGTCTTTTATGCTGTGCCAATGACGATTGCCGCGTGTTTGTTGAAGAAGCCAAAAATCGTAGTTCAGAGCTTTGGGCATCACATGCCGTCTCTTGAGTTTAGCTACAGGAGGCTTTTCTGCGACTCGTTCTTTATTCGCGCATGGCTTTTCATGTTCCTGAACATTTCGGCAGGTCTTTGCCTTATTCCGCTTGCAAAGCAGATGATGAAATCTCCTGTCGTTGGATATTCTGAAGGCTTGGTCACGGCAGTAATCGCCATTTCAGGGCTCATGAATGGCGGCGGAAGATTCCTTTTTGCCTGGTGGTCAGATCAGCTCGCCCGCCGCATAAATATTCTTCTTGTTATTCTTTCCATCTCTGCCGCCGTTATGATGACAAGCTTCGTTCCTGCTATGATCGGTCTTGCGCTTCTTGTCATCAACGCTTGCTACGGTGCAGGCTTTTCGGTGATCCCCGCTATTCTCGCTGACAATTATGGAATGACAAACATTTCAAAGATTCACGGAGCAGTTCTTTCCGCGTGGGGCTTTGCTGGCCTTGCCGGCAATCAGGCGGCTATGGCAGTTTCTCGTGCATTCGGCGGATATGGCGAAGGCGCACACGGCTATACTGCCGTTGTTGCGATGCTCGTTATAGTTTATCTCGTCAACCTTTTCAATGTCTGGACGCTTTCGCGTTCTCAGTCAAAGATGGTTAAGGAATAATCGTAATATAATTTTAGATATGAGCAAATTACATCTTGGAGTTCTCGGTTCCGGTTCTGGATCTAACATGCAGTCCATCGTTGATGCCGTCGAAGCAGGGCATCTTGATGCTGATATTCGTCTTGTGCTTGCAGATGTGCCTGATGCGAAAATACTTGATCGCGCCAAAAAGCATGGCATACCTTCAATGTATCTCGACTGCGCTCCTTGGAAGACGAAGCTCGAAGGGCCTGCTGAGGATAAGTGCATTAGCCTTCTTAAAGAAGCGGGCGTCGATACGGTCGTTCTTGCTGGCTTTATGCGCATCGTAAAGCCAAAGCTACTTGAGGCGTTTCCGAATCGCGTGTTGAATATTCACCCCGCAATTCTTCCTGCGTTTCCTGGTGTTCATAGCTGGACGCAAGCTCTTGATTATGGTTGTAAGGTTGCTGGCGTTACAGTTCATTTCGTCGATGCAGGAACTGATTCTGGGCCGATTATCGTACAAAAGACTGTTCCGGTCGAGGAGGACGATACGCCAGAGACTCTCCATGCGAGAATTCAGGTGCAGGAGCATCTTGCATATCCCGAGGCGCTTGGGATAATCGCATCTGGGAAATATTCAATTGAGGGCCGCCGCGTTAGAATCATTAAAGGCTGATTTTTGATATAATACAAGCCAATATGGTTAGGGTCAAATTGACTAAAACCGAGCTGAAGGCCCGGACAGATGCGCTGAAGAGATTTCAGCGTTTCCTTCCTATGCTTCAGCTTAAAAAGCAGCAGCTTCAAGGCGAGATAGCGGGCATTGCTGCCAAGGCGGAGGAAACATCGGCAAAAGAGGCTGCTCTTCGCGAAGGAATGAATTCGTGGATTGGGCTTCTTGCTACAGATAGTTCCCTTATTTCTGGCCTTATCAAGGTTAAAAGTGTCAATACAGGCTCGGCCAATATCGCGGGTGTTGCAATACCTACTTTTGAATCGGTTGATACTGAAGTTGGTAAAATTGACAAGTGGGAAACACCCGCTTGGATTGATGATGCTGTGGATGTGGCGACAAAGCTTCTCACTCTTCAGTGCGAAAGAGCAATTTACGAGGAGCAGAAGCGCTTGGTGACAGAGGAGCTTCAGCTTACATCGCAGCGCGTGAATCTCTTTGAAAAGGTCAAGATTCCAGAGTGCAAAGAGGCTATTCGCGTTATTAAGATTGCGCTGGGCGATGAACAGACGGCGGCGGTGACGCGCGGCAAAATCGCAAAGAGTCGCACGCCTCAGTCCGATGATGCAGAGGAGGGCGCGGCATGATAGTTCCGATGAAGCATCTCGACCTCGTTTGTCTTTCTTCCTGCAGGGAAGAGACGATCTCTCGCTTAAGTTCGCTTGGTGTAGTTCATCTCAATCTTTCTTCCGCATCGGGCGCGGCAGTTTCAGAGGCAAAGGAGCGCATTGCTGACGCAGAGAAGGCGGTGCGCCTGATAAGAAAGGCTCGCTCAGACGAAGAGACTGTCATAAGGTTTCGTTCGGTAGAGGAAGTTCTTGCAATCGATGAAGATCGCGAGACTCTTAAGGCCGAGCGCGATAGGCTTGAGCGTGAGATTAGGAAATACGAGCCGTACGGCAATTTCAATCCAACTCTTGCGAAGAAGCTTCTTTCTCAGGTTGAGGGGCTGCGCGATGCAGTGGAGCTGCCGGCGGTGCTTCCTGAGATGAGCCTTGAGAGAATGCGCGAGAAGCTTGCACGAGTAGAAAACCGCATAAACATCGATACTGCGAAGCTCGCTTCGTGCGATGATGTTGCGATTGCCTCGCGCTTCCCAGGGCTTGCCGATCGCATAGCTTTCGAGCAGGCTAAAGAGCTTCTGGAAGAGAAGGGTGTAGTTTCAGTCGTCTCCGGGTGGATTCCTGCCACAAAGGTGCAGGCTCTGATGGACGAAGTCCAGAATGTCAAAGCCGATCTTTTTGAGCGTACGCGTTCTCTCGGTTGGGGTGTTTTTTTGAGAGATCCGATAGATGGCGAAGTGCCTCCCACTCTCGTTGAGCCGCCGAAAATTTTCCGCCCCGTAAAGGCTCTTTTCGATGGCCTTGGCATTGCGCCTGGCTATACCGAGGCAGATGTTTCCGTGCCGTTCATGTGTTATTTCTCGCTCTTTTTCGCGATGCTCGTTGGAGATGGCGCGTATGGTGCGATATTCCTTGCGGCGACGCTTTTTGGATGGAAGAAATATCTTAAGTCGCCGGGCAATCCCTTGATGAAGTCGTGGCTTGTGATGCTTACTGTCTTTTCTTCTGCCACAGTTCTTTGGGGGCTTTTGTCGAACACTTGGTTTGGTGCGCAGATTCCATGGTGCGCATCTTGGCCGACTGTTAAGTGGCTTGCAGACCCAAGCTACAATAACATGATGCTTCTTTGCTTTACGATAGGTGTCTCGCATCTTATGCTTGCAAGAATTTGGAATGGTGTGTGCAAGATAAACGACACTACGGCGATTGCAGAGTTTGGCTGGGCAGGTGTTCTTCTTTTCATGTATTTTGTCACCAATTCGATTGTCGGTATTTTCCCGTCCATTCCGAATGTGATGTTCTATATTTTTGCAATCTCGCTTGTTTGCGTTTTTGCCTTTACGGTCAAGCCGTCCGAGCTTAAAAGCCGCGGAGCAGAGCTTGGTATGCTGCCCCTAAATATCATGAGCGCACTTGGCGATATTATTTCTTATGTGCGTCTTTTTGCAGTAGGTCTTGCGTCGGTGAAGGTGGCGGAGAATTTCAATTCGATGGCGGTAGGCCTCGTTTCGGGAGCGGAGGATTGGTATCTTAAGGCTCTAATGTCCGTTTTGATGGTTGCCATTCTTGTTGTCGGACACGCTCTTAATCTTGCCATGGCGGGGCTTTCGATTCTCGTCCATGCCGTCCGCCTCAATACGCTTGAATTTTCGAACCACAAGGGCATATCCTGGGCAGGGTACGCCTTCAGTCCGTTCAGGAAAACAAAGGAGAAATAAAATGGATGCATACATGATTGTTGCAGGCGCAATTGCCTGTTTGGGTCTTAGCGCGGCAGGAAGCGCGTTCGGCACTGGTTTTGCCGCTTCCGCAGCTGTAGGCGCTTGGAAGAAGTGCTACGCGGCGAATAAGCCTGCTCCCTTCCTTCTTCTTTCATTCGTGGGTGCGCCTATTACGCAGACTCTCTACGGAATGATTCTTATGTTCATCATGCTCGGCAAGGTCGAATTCATCGAGAACGCCGAAGGCATTGTAACTGGCATCAAGCCTCTTGTCGCATCAGGGGCAGGTCTTCCTGTTCTTATCGCTGGCATTTTCGCAGGTCTTGGCATTGGCCTTTCCGCGCTCTTCCAGGGTCGCGCCGGTGCAGGTGCTTGCGATGCGCAGGCTGAAACAAATCAGGGCTTTACCAACTATCTCGCCGCGCTCGGTATTGTCGAGACTGTTGCCATCTTCACGATGGTCTTCGCTCTCATCGCGCTTGGCAAGATCGCCTAATGCGCCTTAAGACAAGGCACTTTTACTTCCTCGCCTTCACTGCGATTTTTGCGGTGTTGGCGGGGTTCGTTTTCTGGGGTACATGGGGTCTTTCCGTGTGCCCCGTCATGCCAGATGCTCGTATGACATTCCCTGAGCAAGGGTATGTTGCATCGGTCTTGAGAGAATGGATCAAAAACGGAAAGTTCGTGCCTTGGGATATAACTGCATTTCTCGGTTCTCCCTATCTCTGGCAAGAGATGCAATATGCTCTTGCTGTTTATTTCTCCGCGCTTGCGCTCGCGTACTATCTTAAGGGGCGCGGCCTTTCGCTTCTGTCTTGCTACGGAGCGGGGCTCTTTTTGGGATTTTGCGGTTATTGGTTAACTCTTTTTTCCGCTGGCCATGCAGGTTGGTTCCGCTTGCTTATGGTTGCGGTTTTCGCATTTGGCCTTGCAGATAGAGCCGTTCGCAAGGGTAAGGCGAAAAACTATATTCTCCTTGGCGCGACTGTCGCATGGGGAGGGTTTTATCAGCCCGACATCTGGCTTTTGTTTACAGTCTTTACGGCGGCATATTTCATTTGGTGCTGCATTCGCGAAAAGAAGATTCCGTCCATTAAGGGTATGGTGCTCTCTGCGCTTGTCTTTGCTGTTATTGCCGCTCCGAGTATCAAGGGCGCAGCTAAAGAAAAAGCAGGGCGCGACGAACAGATAGAGCAGTCGAAGGGCTCGGCTCTTTCTGGTGGGCAAAAGGCAGATGACAAAGAAGCTCGTTGGGTGTTTGTCACCAACTGGTCGCTTCCTCCGAATGAGACAGTTGAGTTTTTTATTCCGCGCATAAATGGAGATACGAGCTGCGCCACGGTTCTTTCTCTTGGCGGAAGAGTGAATACCGGTGTTAAGCCTTATACTGGTGCGCTTGGCCGCCCATTGGGAGCGAAGGAGGGCAACTATCGCCAGCACTCGCTCTATGTAGGTTTTGTTACTTGCCTTTTTGCTCTTGCATCAGTAGTTCTCTTTTTCGTCGATCGTGGGCGTGAAAAGGAGATTGCCTTTTTCGCGCTTTCAGCAGTTTTCTTCTACCTCCTTTCAATGGGGCGCAATTTTGAAGTTTTGTATCGCTTAGTCTTTGCGCTTCCTATTGGAGATTCTATCCGTGCGCCAGTTAAGTGGCACCATCTCACGGAGCTTTGTCTTTGCGTTCTTGCTGGCTTTGGAATAGAGGCCGTGCGCAAGCATCTTGTTTCGTTAGGTGCGAAGCAGAAGACGGTTGGGATTATTCTTGGCATTGTCATTCTCGTTGGCGCTATCGATCTTGCTCGTTGCGCAAAGCTTTACTGCGCACCATTGGATTTGTCTATTGTAAAGTCTGCGAATCCTGCAGCTGAGCTTATCAAGAAGCGCGGCGGTGGAAGAGTTGCTGATTTCCTGCAGGGCGGCAGAGGCCCCGTTTCGTGGAGTTTTGGCGCGAAGGGCGTCGGAATGACTGCAGATCCTGCCTCGCCTAATGTTCGCTTTATTTGGGCGCCAGCGCAGCTTTTGAATACGCCCGATATGCGCAATTGGCTTAAGAGCAAAGGGGCTGTGCCTGCCGGAGCATATTATGTGACGGAAAGGGCCGTTCGTGATGCAGCAGGAGGCAATGCAAATGTGATGCTGATGGAAATTCCTTCCGTTCCAGCTCCAGAGAAAAAGCCTGCTCCGCTTCCGCCCATTACAGTCGTAACATATCTTGGAGCTTTTTCGCTGCTTGGCACCTTGTTTGCGCTCGTGTATGGAGCGAAGAAATCTTGATTAGAAACAACAGGAGAAGAAATGAGAAAACTGCCGTTCGATAAAGAGAAACTTGAACAGATCGCAAAGACCTATCCTACGCCGTTCCATATTTACGACGCAGAGGCAATCAGAGAGAATGCTCGCCGCCTTCGCAAGGCTTTTGCGTGGAACAAGGGCTTCCGCGAATATTTCGCTGTCAAGGCTGCTCCCAATCCTGAGTTGATGCGTCTTCTCAAGGAATTTGATTTTGGGAGCGACTGCTCTTCGATGGCGGAGCTTATTCTTGCCGAGCGCGTCGGAAATGTTGGCGAGGCGATAATGTTCACCTCGAACGATACGCCTGCCGAGGAATTCGCAAAGGCTTGGGAGCTTGGCGCGATTGTGAATCTCGATGATATCACGCATTGGGATTATCTGTGTGAATCCGTAGGAGCTTCTTCTCCTGCCGATTTCGAGGGGCGCGTGATGTGCTGCCGCTACAACCCTGGCCCTCTCAAAGGCGGTAATGCGATTATTGGCAAGCCTGAGGAGGCTAAGTATGGCTTCACGCGCGAGCAGCTTTTCGAATGTTATTCGAAGATGAAGGAAGCGGGCGTTACGCGTTTCGGCATTCACACGATGGTTGCGTCGAACGAGCTTGATCCTGAGTATATCATCGATACGGCTCGCATGCTTTTCTCTCTCGTTGCAGAGATTAGCGCAGAGACAGGCGTCGTCTTTGAGTTCGTCAATATTGGCGGTGGCATCGGCATTCCTTATCGCCCTGATCAGAAGGCGATGGATGTTGCCTATGTTGGCAAGGGAATTGAGCGTGCCTACGATGAGCTTATCGCAGGGGCAAATCTTCCTCCGCTTAAGCTTTTCATGGAGTGCGGGCGTTGCATTACTGGCCCATACGGCTATCTTGTTTCGCGCGTTCGCCATATCAAGAATACCTATCGTCTCTATGCTGGTCTTGATGCTTGCATGAGCAATCTTATGCGTCCAGCTCTCTACGGAGCGTATCATGAGATCGTCGTCCCCGGCAAGGAGAATTCTTCCGATACGACTATCTACGATGTTACTGGTTCGCTTTGCGAAAACAACGACAAGTTCGCGGTGCAGCGTCTTCTTCCCGTTCTTGAGCGCGGCGATCTCGTTGTTATCTGCGATGCTGGTGCGCATGGGCATGCGATGGGCTTCCAGTACAACGGTAAGCTTCGCAGCGCTGAACTTCTTCTTGAGAAGGATGGCTCTGTAAGGCTTATTCGCCGCGCAGAAACGCTTGATGATTATTTTGCAACTCTCAACATCTGAAAAAGGAATTTAAAAATGTCTAAACCAACTCTCGTTGTTCTTGCTGCTGGTATGGGTTCTCGCTACGGCGGGCTTAAGCAGGTGGATCCTGTTGGCCCTTCAGGCGAGGCTATTCTCGACTATTCCGTATTTGACGCTGTTCGCGGAGGATTCGGCAAGGTCGTTTTCGTTATTCGCCGCGATTTCGAGAATGAGTTTAAGGAAAAGGTTGGCAGCCGCTACGAAGGTCTTGTGCCCGTAGAGTATGCATATCAGGATATCACAGATCTTCCTTCTCCTTGGACTGTGCCGGAAGGGCGCGCTAAGCCGTGGGGAACGGCTCATGCGGTGCGCGCGGCGCGCAATGTCGTAGCAGGGCCTTTTGCCGTTATCAACGCCGACGATTTCTACGGCCGCGATGCGTTTGCGAAGATGGGCGCATTCCTTTCATCCGCTGAGCCTATGCAGTTTGCGATGGTTGGCTATAAGCTTTCCCTTACGCTTTCCGAGAATGGTTCAGTTGCTCGCGGAATATGCAATGTGTCGGAAGATGGAAGCTTGATGGGCGTTACGGAGATGACGAAGCTTGTTCGTGCAGGCGATACGGCAGAGAATCTCGAAAATCCGGACGCTCCCGTTAAGGTTTCGCTTGATGCTCGCGTATCCATGAATCTTTGGGGCTTTACGGTAGAGCTTTTTGCTGAGCTCGAGAAGCGTTTCCCGCTTTGGCTTGAAGAAAACGGAGCGAAGGAAAAGAGCGAGTGGTACATTCCGTTTGTTGTGGACGAGCTTATCAAGGAAGGGAAGGCAAAGTGCCGCGTTCTTCCTACCGATTCAAGCTGGTTCGGAGTGACATACCGCGAAGACAAGCCTTTTGTCGCATCTGAGATACGCAAGCTTGTGGAAAGCGGAGAGTATCCGGAGAATCTCTTTGCTGCAAAAGCTTCTTGATTTCATTTGGCCGCGTAAATGTGCGGTATGTTCGGGCGCATCAGACCGTCCTGGCAGATATATCTGCTCAGACTGTCTTATGCGCCTGCCTTTCACGCCGGTTGATGGCCTTTGCTCTTGCTGCGGGCGAGACGCTCCGGGGGTAGAGGGCGGATTTTTGTGTTCAGAATGCATGGAGCCTCCTCGCCCTAATTTTGATCGAGCAGGGAATGTCTTTCGGTTTGAGGGGCATTTGCGCGAGATGATAAGCGCGTATAAGTTTCGTGGGGCGCTTCATCTGAGAGACGACTTTGTTGATTTTCTGGAAGCCTATGCAAAGGTGCGCTTTAGGATAGAGGAGATCGCGTGTGTCCTTCCTATGCCTTCGTCGTTCAGCAATAGGTTTTGGAGAGGGTATAATCAGTGCGAGTATCTGGCAAAGCCATTGTCTCAGAGACTATCTCTTCCGTATTGTAGCAGAGCCTTAAGGCGCACAGGTTCGTTTCGTCGTCAGGCGGAGCTTTCTGGTGAAGAGCGCAGGATTAATGTCAAAGGAACATTTGCGGTGACAAGGAAAGGGGAGGAAGTTATTAAAAATCTTCCGCCTGGCAAGGCTATTTTGCTCCTTGATGACATTATGACCACAGGATCGACCCTTTCAGAGTGCGCAAAGACTCTGAAGGCGGCAGGAGCGCAGGAGGTTTGGTGTATTACGCTTGCGCGTCCTGCTATGCAGTAAGCGAATCTTCCTGACTTTGCAGAAATTCGCGGGCAAGCGAAAGAGATTGTGCACTTTCAAGCCCACCTACGGCATCGATAAGCTCTGTTCTGGCGATTGAGTAAGATAGGTCGCCTTTTGAGTGAGAGAATATCATCTCGAATTCACCAGGGAAGCCGAAAAGGGAGAGCGCGGCGTTTGCGATGTTCCCTTCAGGAGGGAGATCGATGCTTGATGAGTCGAAGGAACAGGTGAGTGTAGTGCCGCGGCCTCTTTCGCTTTCAAGGGAAATGTCGCCGCCGCATGCGTCGCAAGTTTGTTTTACGAAGGGGAGACCAAGGCCGACTTTGCGTTTATCGTGTTTGCCTTCTTCGGTGAAGAATGGGTTGAAGGCTTTGCGCTTAGTTGCTTCGTCCATTCCTTTGCCGTTGTCTTCGACGCGCAAGACAAGGCGGCCGTTTGAGTCGGAAATATCTACTTTGATGAGAGAAGCTTTCGCTTCAATTGAATTTGCTGCGATGTCTGCTATGATGTCTGCTAATGTTGCGTGCATATATGTATTCTCTCATACCATGCGTGCATGTGTCAAGAGAGGAGGCGATTCCCAGCTATCTTCGATTAGAATATCTAGTTTCCCGCATTTGCCCACTTGGGTGGGATTTGGTATAATTCCCTTTCTTTAAAATTCGGCTGAAAAGGGATTTCCTGTACTCGGATGAAAATTTTCAAAGATCCAGAAAAAATGCGTGATTGGGCGCGAAAAATGCTTCTTGCGAAGCGTAAGGTCGCGCTTGTGCCCACGATGGGTTATCTCCACGATGGGCATATCTCGCTTGTTGATCGCGCGAAGGCGAAAGGTGCCGACGAAATTGTCGTAAGCATCTTCGTAAATCCTGTTCAGTTCGGCCCCAACGAAGATTACGAAAAATATCCTCGCAACGAAAAAGCTGATTTGGCAAAATGCCGCGCAGCAGGCGTCAGTGCAGTGTTCTTGCCGTCGGCTCAGAGTATGTACCATGCCGATCGCTCTGCATTCGTAGATGAAGGAACTCTCTCAAAAGGGCTTTGCGGCGCTAAGCGTCCTGGCCATTTCAGAGGCGTTTGTACAGTTGTGGCAAAGCTCTTTAATATCGTTCAGCCAGACTTTGCTGTGTTCGGCGAGAAGGATTTTCAGCAGGCAGCCGTAATTAAGCGTATGGTGCGCGATCTTAATTTCGGGGTCAAAATTGTCCTCTCTCCAATTGTCCGCGAAAAATCAGGGCTGGCGATGTCGAGCAGGAATACGTATTTGAGCGCCGAAGAAAAGCAAAAGGCTCTCACTCTTTCGCGCGTTCTTTTCTCTGTGAGAGAAGGGGAAATAAAAACGCCAGCATCGGTCGCGGCAAAGCTTAAGAAAGCAGGCCTTGTGGTTGATTATGTTGAGTGCGTAGATTCAGAGACACTCGCGCCTCTCAAGAGATTTAAGCCTCTCTCGCGTGTGCTCGTTGCTGTTTACGACGGCAAAACGCGTCTTATAGACAATGTTGAAGTTAAAAATTTGAAACAAAACAAGGAGAAAAAATGAATAAGAAAGTTCTTGCTGCCATCTCTATGGTGATAGCTGCAACATGCGCCTTTGGCGCGGGTGGGG
>JAGBWQ010000150.1 GCA_017629735.1 Kiritimatiellia bacterium | reverse complement strand
CTTTTGATGTTGGGGCGGATCTTCGTCTCAGGCAGGAATTTTACGATAATGCTCCGTGTTTGCCCGGTGATGGAATGCCGGGCAATCACGGTCTTCAGAGCGCGCCTGGTGTAAAATCTGGCGATTATGTTAATCGCATGAGGTTTCGTCCTCGTGTGTGGGCACAAGTAAAGTTTGAAGAGCGTCTTCGCATTTACACGCGCCTTGCAGATGAATTTCGCTGGAATGTTCAGCCAAACAAGCGTTCAAATTTATTCCCCGACGAGGCCTTTCTCGACAATCTCTTTATTGAGGGCAAGGGTTTCTTCGATGGCTTCCTCGATTTTACTATCGGGCGGCAGGATATTTCTAATCTCTATGGGCTTAGCCATATCTTCCAAGATGGTACGCCTGGCGATGGTTCGCGTTCGCTCTTCTCCGATATGGCTCGCCTAACGCTTAATTTTGAAGAAGATTCAAAGCTCGATCTTTTTGCTCTTTACGACCACGACGATAATCACTTGCGTTGGGGTACTGAGAGAAGCGACCATCGTTCGCTTACAGGTCTTGGCGGGAGCGACGATGAGAGCGAGCGCGACGAATGGGGCTTTGGTGCGGTATGGTCTTCTTCGATTAGCGAGAGCATTGATTATCAGCTTTATGCAATGCACAAGAATACAGCCTCTTATATGCGCGGCGCAAGCAAGCGTCCGTCTACAAGACGCGAGCTTCTTGGAACGAAAATTATTTCTAGGATAGACGAAGAGTGGACATTGCAATTCGAGGGTGCAGGGCAGATCGGTGAGAACGGTTCTGGAGACACTCTTTACGGCTGGTTCTCTTATGCTGGCGTAAATTGGAAGAAATTTACCGAGTCGACGATTAAGCCTTTTGGCTCATTTGGGCTTAGGCTTATGAGCGGCTCCAAGGATACTGCACAAACCGATGGTGGGCATGGTGCGTGGGATCCGATGTGGTCGCGTGCTGTGTGCTATAGCGAGCTTTTCTCTTACGGCCCGCATTACGCTACTTGTTGGTGGAGCAATATGTATTATGCCGAGTTTAAGGCAGGCTTAGAGTTTGGAGCCAAGCACAATCTTACATTTTCAACGGGCCCAATGTTTGCCGCGGAGAATGATCATCTTGGCGGCGGCGACGGAAGCTTTAAGGGCTGCCTGCACTCAATGCGTTACAATTTTCCAATCCTTCTTCCCAACAAGGAACAAGGCGAAAGGCTTGAAATTGTCGGGCATATTCATGCCGAGCTTTTCAACCCTGGCGATTATTTTGAAACCGATAGACCCGGCTGGTTTATGCGCTGGCAGGTCGAGTTCAAATTCTAACAGCGCTTGCGATGAACGCCATGCGGTATAGTAGAGCATCTGGCGTTGGGAGTGTGAAATGACATTTCCTGCAGAGGAAAAGATACATGAGATTTCTGCCGCGCTTGCAGCAAATAAAAGCGTCGTTTTCTCAGCGCCTCCCGGAAGTGGTAAAACAACCTGTGTGCCGGCAGCACTCTTGTCGGATTCGTATCTTGAAGGCAAAAAGATTGTGGTGCTTGAGCCGCGTCGCCTTGCTGCGCGCAATGCCGCTTCATACATAGCTCGTAAGTTTGGCGAAGAGGTAGGGGGATTGGTCGGCTATCAAGTGCGTCTTGAGAAGAAGGTCTCATCAAGAACGCGTCTTGAAATTGTAACAGAGGGCATTCTCGCACAGCGGCTCGTCTCTGATCCAGAGCTTTCCGATACGGCATGTATTATATTCGATGAATTTCACGAGCGTTCGCTTCCGTGTGATCTTGCGTTTGCGCTTTCGCTCGAGACTCGTCGCGTGTTTAGACCTGATTTAAGAATCGTTGTTATGTCGGCTACTCTCGACCCTGGGCCTGTTGCGGCATGTCTTGGAGATGCTGTTACGATTCAGTCAGAAGGGCGAATGTATCCGGTTGAGGTGCGTCGTCTGCCCGGGGCTTCTGTTGCTGCTGCAGTTTCGAAAGCGTTAGAAGAGACTGAAGGAGATGTTCTTTGCTTTCTTCCTGGCGAGGGTGAGATTAATCGTGCGATGGAGAGCGTTTCGAATGTCTGTCGGAATCATGCTGATGTAATAGCGATGCCTCTTTACGGATCGCTTCCGAAGGCGGAGCAGGATAAGGTTTTTTCTCGCTCTTCAGAAAGAAAGGTGATTCTTTCTACATCCATCGCCGAAACATCTTTGACAATTGAAGGCGTCACTGCGGTAGTAGATACGGGCTTAATGCGTGTTTCTAAATTTTCTCCCGGAACGGGAATGTCGTCTCTTGTTACACTGCCTGTATCTCTCGATAGAGCCGAGCAGCGCCGTGGTCGCGCAGGGCGCGTTCGAGCGGGCGTTTGTTACAGATTGTGGTCGGAGAGCGAGGATGCAATGCATCCTCAACGTGCTATCCCCGAAATTCTTGATGCGGATCTTTCTTCATTAGTTCTTTCGTCATTATCATGGGGCGCGACAAAGCGCACTGATCTTCCGTGGATGACGCCACCTCCAGATGCTGCGTGGAATCAGGCATTGTGGCTTCTTCGCTCTCTTGGCGCAGTAGGAGAGGATGGAAGGCTTACTCCTAAAGGTGAGAAGATGTCGCGCCTTCCTATGCATCCGCGCCTTGCGAACATGATAATGGAGGCAGGAGGCTCTTCAGATGATGAGATTGCGTATATCCTTGCAGCTATTGTCGAGGAGGGGGTGCGTTCTAGGGAAGTTGATATAAGGTGCGTTCTTGATGAGGTGCGTCAGACTCCAAGCCGCCCTTATTCGCGGCGAGTTCTTGCGCTTGCAAAACGATATTCTAACTCGCGCATTTCTCCATCGGGAAAAGATCTTTCAGAAGGTGCGCTACTTGCACTTGCCTATCCAGATAGAATTGCGGCAAATCGCGGGAATGGTCATTTCCTAATGACCTCTGGTAAGGGTGCGTTTTTGGAGGAAGGTGATTCACTCTTCAAGTCTCCATTTATTGTCTGCTGCAATCAAGACGATCGCAAGGTAGAGGCGAAAGTCTTTTTAGCTTGCCCGATAAAGAAAGAGGAAATTGAGGATATTTTTGCCGCGGATATTTACGAAGAGAATTTCTGCCAGTGGGATCGCACTTCAGATAGAGTAAAGTCTGTTGTGAGAAGAAAGCTTGGTTGCCTTGTGTTAGACGAGAAGCGTAGTGATGGAGATGATTGCTTGCAAGAGCGTATCAACGCTTTCTTGGATGGTGTAAGGCTAAAAGGTGTTGAGAATCTTCCATGCTGGACGAAAGAATCGAGGCGGCTTCTTGATAGGGTTAGATTTATTTCGCGTTGCATGAGCGGCGATTCTGATTCTTGGCCCAAATTCACTGATGATGAGATAGTTGCTGCTCTTCGCGATTTTGTTGGTGGTATGAACAAGTGGTCGGATATCGCAGAGCTTGATATTACTTTAGCGATAGATTCTATTTTGCGTTCAGGAGGCCACGATCGCCGAGAAGTAGATCGTCTTGCGCCTGAGCGGATTGAAGTTCCAAGCGGATCTAAGATTCTTGTGCGTTACGATGGCGATGAACCGACGATGGAGGTTCGTCTGCAAGAATGTTTTGGGCTTATGGCCTCTCCTCGCGTTGTAATGGGGCGCGTCCCAGTCGTGATGACTCTTTTAAGCCCTGCGCATCGACCAATACAAGTTACTAAGGATTTGTCTGGTTTTTGGACTGGCGCATACAGTTTAGTGCGCAAGGATATGAGAGGGCGCTACCCGAAGCACAATTGGCCGGAAGATCCTCTCTGCGCAGTAGCCTCGCGAAGAACACTTAAGTAGAAAAGTTTTCCCCAGCGGATATGGTATAATACTCACAATCATGCAAGAATTTACGGTCTATTTAGATAATAATGCTACAACATGCGTCTCTCCTGAGGTGAGAGATGTGATGATGCCTTTTTTCTGCGATCTGTATGGAAATCCTAGCTCGATGCATACTTTCGGTGGGAAAGTAGCCCGTTATATTGAGCGCGCCAGGGAGGAGGTCGCAAGATTTATCAATGCATCTCCAGATGAGATCGTCTTTACAGGGTGTGCAACAGAGTCTGATAATGCAGCCATTCGCGGCACTGCCGATATGTTTGGCTCCGATCTTAAAGTTGCCACTACTGCAGTTGAACACCCCGCGGTGTTGCAGCCTGTGCGCCGCCTTAAGGCTCTCGGCCATGAAACTTTGGAAATTGGCGTAGATTCCAAGGGCGCGCTCGATCTTAATGCGCTTGAAGATTTCCTTAAGCAGCCAGGCAAGAAGCTCGTCTCCGTAATGTGGGCGAACAACGAAACCGGAGTAGTTTTCCCAATCGAAAAGATTGCTGAAATGTGCCGCGAACATGGGGCGGTCTTTCATACCGATGCAGTGCAAGCGGCTGGAAAGATTGCGATGGATGTTCAAAGCGTTCCAGTCGATATGCTTTCTATTTCCGGGCACAAGTTTCATGCGCCAAAAGGCGTTGGTATGATGTACATCCGCCGCGGAACAAGGCTTAAAAGTTTCCTTGTTGGTGGCCATCAGGAGCGTGGCCGTCGCGCAGGAACTGAGAATGTGCCTTATATAATTGGCCTTGCTAAAGCGTGTGAACTTGCTCGCTTGGGAATGGCAGAAGAGTCAGAGAAGATCGCAAAGCTGCGCGATAGGCTTGAGGAGGGGATTCTCGCCTCTTGCCCCGATGTGCGCGTTAATGGCGATAAGGCATTTAGGCTTCCCAATACGCTTAATGTTAGCTTCGAATATATTGAAGGTGAAGCGATAGCATATCGCCTCAGTGATCTTGGCATCTGCGTCTCTACAGGTTCTGCGTGCGCAAGTGGCTCGCTTGATCCAAGTCATGTCATTCGCGCGATGGGTGTTCCGTTTACTGCAATTCACGGGTCGGTGCGTTTCTCGTTCTCGCGCTACAATACAGATGCTGATGTTGATTATGTGCTGAAGCATTTGCCTGGCGTGATAAAGGAATTGAGGGCGATGTCGCCATTTGGTCCCGGGCATTGCGATACAGTTTTTAAATAAGGAAATGCTTTTCCAAGAAAGGAGCAAGGAATGAAATATGCGATTTTTATGTTTGCTCTCGCAGCGGCTCTTTTCTCAGGAGGCTGCCGTCGCGAAGATATACGCGAAATGACAGTGTCGATGCCATCGTTGAAGGAGACGGATAAACAGACCGTCTACAAGGTGCTTTCGAGGTATCAAGGTGTCTTGAAAGATTCCTTTGTGTGGGATTTGCAGGCAAAGACGCTTACATTGAGCTACGATTCAATGAAGGTTGCGCAGGCGAACATACGCTATGCAATCGACGAGGCTGGAATTAAAGTTTCTTTCCCCGTCAAAACAACGGATCGTGCAGGGTATTAATCTAATAAGAAGGGGTTAAGTACTTATGCTTTCTTCAAGGCGTTTTTTCGTAGGTTCTCTTGGCGCGTTGGCTGGTTGCAGCTTGTTTAAGGGCGGCTTTTCGGGCGAACCTGATGTTAAGTTCGGTGTCTTGAGCGATGTGCACCTTACTAACCCCGGAGATGAAGATACTCTTGTTAATGCTTTCAAGTATTTTCGTGATAGCGGAGTTGATGGTGTAATCATTGCTGGCGACATTGCCGATAATGGGCGCATAAGTCAGCTTAAGCGTTGCGCAGACTCCTTCAATCTGGTATTCCCCGGCGGCAAGGGTCTTGGCGGTCGCCATGTGGAGAAGCTCTTTATTTACGGCAATCACGACATCTGGGGAATGTACACTACCCAGAAGAAAGATCCGGAGTTTGCCCGCAAGGAAGCGATTGCATTCGATGATGCGCGCCCCGCGCAAGTGTGGGAAGAAGTCTTCGGCGAGCCTTATTCCGATTTCTGGATTAAGAACATCAAGGGCTATACATTTATCGGTGGACACTGGACGAAGAAAGATCAGTTCGACGATCTTGAGGGCTTTATTGCCGCGCACGCAAAAGAGATCGATTCTTCGAAGCCATTTTTCTACACGCAACATTCCCACCCGAAGGACACATGTATGGGACCGTGGGCATGGGGGCGCGATAATGGAGCCTCCACGCGGATTCTTTCGAAGTATCCCAATGCCGTAGCGTTCTCAGGCCATAGTCATTATCCGCTTACCGATGAGCGCTCGCTTTGGCAAGGTGCGTTTACATCTATCAATACTTCCTCTTTGAGATATATTTCGCACGATATGTCGCTACGCGAAAATCTTGGAGGAAACGGCCATGGCTTTACGAGTGAAAATCGCAAGCATTTGATGCCTTCGCTGCAGACGAATGATGGCCGCCATGGTATGGTCGTTTCCGTCTACGGAAGCACTCTCGTAATTGAAAGGCGTGATTTCTCTGCAAACGCTTCGCTCGGTGAGGATTGGGTGATAAGCGTTCCTTGCGCAGAAGATATGTCTTTTGAGGCTCGCGCAGCAAAGCGCGTCGCTCCGCAGTTTGCTCCAGATGCGAAGTTGTCGATAGATTGCAAGGGGTCGCTTTTAACTCTTTCGTTCCCTGCCGCTCAGTCAGTGGACAAGTGCCGCGTATTTGAATACGAAGTTACGGCAACTCTTGTCGAAGATGAGGTTGATCTTATTCAAGTTCAGCGCCGCGTGATGGCTCCTGATTTTTACAAGCCTGAGACAGCTGAAGGAGCTGCAGGAACTTGTATTTTGTCTCTGGACGAAATTCCAATTAAGGGTAACACAGTGTTCTCTGTGCGCCCGTTAGATTGTTTCGCGCTTAAGGGCAATGCGATAAGTGCAGTTTTCAATACTGCAAAGACTTCTAAAAAAGCATAAAAGGCGATGTCTCGTGAGGTTGTAGCAGAAGTTGCTCGCCTTGTGCGCTCTGCTGGCGGGCGCGCGCTTCTTGTCGGAGGGTGCGTCCGCGATGGTTTACTCGGGAAAGAGTGCGACGACTTTGACATTGAGTGTTTTGGGATTTCGCCTGAAAAGCTTATTAAAACTCTTTCGTCACATTATGCGCTCGATCTTGTGGGCGCGTCATTTGGCATAATTAAACTCCAGCATTACGATGTCGATATAGCTCTTCCGCGGCGCGAGACGAAGCTTGGGCTTGGGCATCGCGCATTTGAGACGGAATGCGATCCTTCTCTTTCTGTTCGCGATGCTGCATCGCGGCGCGATTTTACGGTAAACGCGATTTACAAAGATCCGCTTACCGATGAGATTATCGATCCTTGGGGCGGAGTTGAGGATCTCAAGAATCGTATTCTGCGCCATGTTTCGGAGCATTTTTCGGAAGATCCTCTGCGCGTAATGCGTGCAATGCAGTTTGTCGCACGGTTCTCGTTTTTTCCCGCGCAAGAGACTATCGATGTTTGCCGCGCGATGACGCCAGAAGGCCTTGCGAGAGAGCGTCTTTTTGAGGAATGGTCGAAGCTTCTTCTTAAGGGAGTTGAAATTTCTAGGGGACTTAGGTTTCTTCGCGAAACAGGTTGGGTGAAGTATTATCCAGAGCTTCAGCGGCTTATCGGGTGCAAGCAAGACCCTAAGTGGCACCCTGAGGGAGATGTTTGGAATCACACATGTTGCTGTCTTGATGCGTTCGCTTCTGATCGTGAAAGAAGGCGTGCAGAAGGGCAGGGAGACAAAAGAGAAGATCTTACAGTTGGCTTTGCTGTTCTTTGTCATGACTTTGGCAAGCCGTTTTGCACAAGATACGATCCTGTTAAAGATCGCATTCGGTCTTTGGGGCACGATGAGGCAGGAGTTGCTCCTACATTGTCTTTTCTCGAAGGAATTACGAATGAAGAGAGGCTTTTAAAGGAAGTTCCTCCTCTTGTGCGCTTCCACATGCGGCCATTTGCGATGTGGCGCGACAAATCTTCAGATTCAGCGATACGCCGCCTCGCGGCGAAGGTGATACGAATCGACAGGCTTGTGAGGGTGGCAGCGGCTGATGATGGGGGAAGACCGCCATATCCGTCCAATCCCGAGCATCTGCAATGGCTTCTAGATAAAGCGCGCGCGCTTGCGGTTGAAGATTCTGCACCTTCTCCAATAGTGCGAGGGCGCGATCTTATTGCTCTTGGAATGAAGCCTTCCGTTGAGTTTGGAAAGATTCTTTCTTCCCTTTATGATGCGCAGCTTGATGGGAAATTTTCAACTCTCGATGAAGCGCTTGCTTTTTTGGCGAAAAAGCGTAGCGTGAAGGAGGGAGAAGCGCAGTGAAGGGTGTGGTGATATGGGATTGGAATGGCACTCTTCTTGATGATACCATATCGGCGGTTGATGCGCTTAATATAATGCTCGAGAAGCGTTCTCTTAAGAGTGTAAGCCTTGAGTTTTATAAGAGTCGCTTTCGCTTTCCTGCAAGAGAATTTTATAAAGAAATTGGCATAACAGTTCCTGATTCAGAGTGGGACGATCTTGCAAAGGAATATCATGATACTTATGCGAAGATGCGCTCGTCCTTGGCTGTAGATGCGCGCGTGGCACTTGAGATTGTGGCGTCTGCGGGGATTAGGCAGACGATAGCCTCTGCAATGAGGCAAGATCTTCTAGATGCTGGAGTCTCTCGCTTTGGAATATGCTCTTATTTTGCAGATGTTCGTGGGTCAGATAATTTAGATGGCGCTGGGAAGGTTGCGACGGTGCGCACTTTGGTGGAGTCGGAGATAAGAGCTGCTGGAGGGGAGGCCGTTAAGTTTTTGATGATTGGCGACTCTATCCATGATAAAGAAGTTGCTGATGCTCTTGGGCTTGAATGTGTGCTTTGTGCCTGCGGTGGACATTCTGCGGAGCGTCTGTCGGCTGTTTCAGAGACTGTTCTTACTCTCACCGCCGCTGCAACGCGTGCAGTATCGTTATTGCAATAAGAATTGAAAATGACTAAATCGCAGCGGCAACATTGGGCTTTGTCTGTGCGAGGTGCAATGCTTGATTGTGAATTACAGAGGCTTCCACAATTTATCTAAAAATTTTGGTATAATGCACGCATGAAAACGCTTGCATTTATATCTCTTTGTTTAGGTGCTGCGCTTAATGTGCTTGCTTTTTCTACTTCTTCATACGTCCAAGATGGTCTTGTCGCCTGTTGGGACGGTATTGAAAACGCAGGAGCAGGTGTTCATCTCTCCGATACAACGGTGTGGAAGGATATCGTGCGCGGGAGAGAATTTGTTCTCACTAATGCCACGGTCGGTGACGATCGCATCACGTTTGAAGGGAACGCAAATTCCTTTGGTGTTCTTTCCGCGGAAGATACGGTTTCAACTTTTGTCGACACGAAAAATGGCACGATGGAGATTGTCTATGCTTCGCGCGTCGCGCCGAGCAGTTATCAGGTATTGCTTCAGTCCTCTGCAGATGCAGGAATAGCTTTCGGTTTCACTAATAGTCGTTCACTCCTTCCGCATACTTCGAGCAAAAGTAGTTCTCCAGTCAATTCAAAGTATACGTTTGAAACAGGAACTGCCACGAATTCTGTTTCCATTACATATAACAACGGCATGCCTGTCTATGTAATGGCTAATGGTGCTGCTGCTCCATCTGCTGGAGCTGACCATTGGTGGGAACCTGTCGATAAGACTTATATTGGAGTTAGATCCAACAAAAAATCATTTTTCCCAGGGTCTATTTATTGTATTCGCCTCTATAATAGAAAGTTGACAGCTGCAGAAATCATTTCGAATCGTTCTATCGACCAGTTGCGATTTTATGGAGATTCAAATTCTGGGTTGATCATTTCTTGTAATCCTACGCTTATGGGTAATCCGTCCCCAGGGCGTGGGCTCGTTTCAGGTTTTCTTCCGGGCCAAACTCTTGAAGTTTCCTGTGGACAGACGATTGTCACAAATTCAGAGGGTAATGCTGAGTATCGTTGCGTAGGCTGGAAGCTTTATGATGAGAACGACAACGTTGTCTCGAGTGGGCAGGAATCTACCTTTACATATGTGCACCCAACGCCTGCCGCCTACCGCAAGCTCGAATGGCAGTGGGAGAAGCATCGTAATATTTCAAATTTCTCCGATTATATTCAAGATGGTCTTATTGCGTTTTGGGACGGCATTGGTAATAATGGGGTGAATTGTCATGCCAATAATGTAACGGTATGGAAAGATCTAATAGGAGGGTATGCGTTTTCATTTTACAATGTGACGGTTGGCACTAATTGCATGGTCTTTCGCGGCACAGCGACTAGCTCGTTGTGTGATTCGTATGGTGTTCTTTCTGAAAGTGATACGGAGTCGACTTTTGTTGCGGCGGCAAACGGTACAATGGAGATTGTTTATCGTCTTAATAATGGCATCAGCAATCAGGTTCTATTACAAGCACCAGAGACATCTGGAATTGCATTTGGAAATTATAATAATGGCACTCAAATTATTCCATATTCGGGCTCGCCTTTAAAGACTTTGTTTAGTTATACATCTGGCACTATATTTAATACTTTCTCTGTGTGTTATAAGGCAAGTGCGCCAGAGTCAGCCTATGTTAACACCAAGAAGCTCAGTTCTGGCGGTTCTGCAGTATGGAGCGATCCTAAAACAGAAACATATATAGGCACAAGGGCTAATAGGGGTTCTGGCTATGCATTTGCGGGCTCGATCTACTGTGTTCGCCTCTACAATCGTCAGCTCACAGAAGCAGAAATTCTCACTAATCAGAGGGTCGATCTTGTGCGCTTTAATGCTGAAAATTCTTCAGAATCTACTCTTGAGATTTCAAGCACAATAGAAGGCGTGGGTTCGCCCGATCCTCAGTATGGCTATATAGCGGAGTTAATGCCGGGAGATACTCGCAATTTGAGTTGCGGGGACGCTTATTGGACAGATCAAACAACCTCCAGCAAGTATTCCTGCGTAGGTTGGAAGCTTTATGACATTGACGGAAATCTTGTGCGTAGCGGATGAGGAAGAACTTTGTCCTATACTCACCCCACGCCTAAAGCATATCGTAGACTTGTGTGGCAGTGGAAGAGCGGCCTTAATTACGGCAGCGCAATATATATCAAATAACAAAAGCGAATCAAATAACAAAAGAGAACCGAATTAAAATGAAGAGACTTTTATTTGCAGCGGTTGCAATTGGATCAGTGTTGAGTGCTTCGGCTAATATCGATGCCGATTATTTTCGTCCAGTAAGGCCTATTGGTGTGAATGGTCAGAAAGAATGGAATGTCTGTTCTGTATTTTTCATGTATCCGCCGACATTTGGCTTTGCCCGTTGCGACAAAGCCTCTTCCTATCGCTTTACTGTAAAGGACGAGGCTGGTGTTGAGCGTTCGTTCGTTGCTCGCACTCCAAACGATTCTCTCTCTCCCATTTGGAAAGATTTGCCGCTTTCAGGCTGGATGGAAGTCCGTTGTGAGGCGATTGATGAGAAGGGGAATGTAATTGCAAAGGTCGGAGAGCGCACATTCTGGAAGCAAGCGCCTTTCCGCCAGGGCGCATATCCTACGCCGAAGCGTTCGCTTACAGAGGCCGCGAAGTTGATCGCTCGCTATGTGATGAATCAGCCTATTGTTTTGGCCAACTATTTAAGCGGCAAGAGCGTCCCTCCTGAGATGGTTTGTTCCAGCAATCAGGTGTTTGTTGCATATCCTTCGAAGATGGGCGCGGCAGTTGTTTCTGCAATGGCAAAGCTTTCTGTTGGCGATAGCGAAGAGGCGAAAGCCGCACGCAAGCTTGCCGAAGGCGCTGTTGCAAAACTTATGTCGATAACTGAGCCAGAAGGAAGCCCTCTTGCAGGTTTCCCAAGGACATACGAGGCGCACCCCTCGCTTATCTGGCACCCTGCGAAAATTGTCGCGAAGAACAACGGCAAGATCATGCTCGTCTATCCTCGCGCCGTCGCAAACGCATATCTCGATCTTTATGAAGTTACAAAGTCTCCAGAGCTTAAGCTTGCCGCAACGCGCATTGCCGATCGCTATTTGGCTCTGCAAGGCGAAGATGGTTCGTGGCCGCTTAATGTGTGGATCAAAGACGGCACGAGCGTCGAAAAGAACAGGCTCGTTCCAGTTCGTATGCTCGGATTCCTTGAACGTATGTATGCGGTGACCGGCGATATCAAATATAGGAAAGCGGCAGACCGCGCATTCGTGTATGTGGACAAGGGGCCTCTTACTTCGTGGAACTGGGAAGGGCAGTTTGAAGATGTCGCCCCGACTGCTCCCTACAAGAATTTGACGAAGCACGATGCGTGCGACACAGCAATGTATCTTTTGAAGCGCTTCCCTGGCGATGAGCGCCGCACTGCTCAGGCTCGCGAAATTTTGCGTTTTGCAGAAGACCAGTTTGTTTGCTGGGAGCGTCCGATGCATGGCAAGAACGACCCTCGTTGTAAGTTGCATGTTTGGGATTGCGAGACATGGCGTTGTCCTGCGGTGCTTGAGCAGTACAATTGTTATGTGCCGATCGACGCATCCTCAGCAAAGATGATTCGTACATATCTTGCATTGTATCGTGCGACGAAAAACCCCCTCGATCTTGCCAGAGCTCGCACCTTGGGAAATGCGATCGTTCGTGAAACACGCGATGACGGCTACTTGCCAACATTTTGGATGAGAACGCGCGAAGACTGGCCGAATTGCATGCTCGCCTCTTCCGCGGCACTTTGCGAGATTGTTTCTGTTTGCGAAAGCATTGAAAAATGATTTAATAAAAAAAGGAAAATTAAAATGCAGATTACAAAGCGTGAATTCTTAAGGAAGCTTGGCCTTGCTGGTGCGGCTGGTGTTACTGGTGCCGCGTTCGGAGACGAAGTTCCTTCTTTGGCTGGAACGGCTGGCGAGTTTTATGTTCGCGAAGAGGATGATTGGGGCGTAAAGCGTATTTTTGATATTCCCCATTCTATGACGGATTGCCCTAGCGCATTCTTGAAGGGTGGCAAGGTTTTTCGTCCGATGCGCGAAATCCCAATATTCCACGAGACTGATGTCGTTGTTGTCGGCGGCGGTCCTGCTGGCTTTAGTGCAGCGATTGCAGCTTCACGCGCAGGCGCGAAGGTGGCTCTTGTCGAGCGCTATGGCTCGCTTGGTGGCCTTTTCACCAACGGCCTTGTGCTCCTCTTCATGGCAACTAGTATCAAGGAAGATGGCAAGTGGAAACTAGTCACCAAGGGTCTTGCGAAGGAATTCATGGATCGCGGACTTAAGGAAGGCATTTCCACTGGCGACTTTACCGATCAGTATCACTGGCAGCCAACGCTTGATGCGGAAGGCTCTAAATACTTGATGGATAAGATGATCGCAGAAGCGAAAGTCGAAATGTTCTTCCATAGCTGGGGCGTAGATGTCATTCAGGACGGAGCTGAAGTTAAGGGCGTTATTTTCGAGTCCAAGCAGGGCACGCAGGCGATTTTGGCAAAGCAGGTTATCGATGCAACTGGCGATGGCGACCTTCTTTTCAGCGCAGGTGGAAATTATAGGCAGATTACACACGGCATTGGTCACTGTGTTCAGGTTGCCAATATGGATCGTATTACCGCCAAGGAGCGTCGCCGCGACAAGAATGGAAAGATGTATCCGCATTGGCCCATTCGCTCGAATCAGGCAAACGGAGGCTTGTGGTGGGGCAATATGGGGCCTGGGCCAAAGGGCAACGGCCTTGATGTTCGCGAGCTTAGCCGCGCAGAAGTTAACTTCCGCAAGCGCTGGTGGGAGCAGGTTCGCGAGATGCAGAAGACGCCCGGCTGGGAGAAAATCTACATCGCCAATACTTGCTCGCAAATCGGTGTTAGAGCTACGCGTCTTATCGACGCAGAATTTGTGGTCGACGCCGCGGCAGCGCGCGGGCCAGTGCCTGCAGATACAGTTGCTTGGGCGGGCGATGGCGGCTGCCGCTACGGCATTGCGGTTCCTTACCGTCAGCTCGTTCCGAAGAAGGTCGACAATCTCCTTTGCTGCGGCCGTATGATTGGCGCGCCAGATACGATCGATACGCTGCGTCTTATCACGCCGTGTATGACAACTGGTGAGGCGGCTGGTATGGCTGCTGCGATGTCGGCAAAGCAGGGCATCCATCCGCGCGATCTCGATGTTAAGAGTCTGAGGAAGGCGCTTGCTGATGCAGGAGCATTTCTTGGCTGAGAGAAAGTAAAATTTTAAAGGTTAGAAGATGGAAAGAAAGTTTTTTGTTAAGATGCTGGCGTTGCCGGCAGCGATTGTTGGTTTTTGTTTGTCTTCCGATTGTGCAAGCGTAGCTGACTTAAATAAGTTAGCTCGCGAAGATTACGCAAATGCTGTTCGCCCTGGTGGTGTAGATGGAAGTCCTTTCTGGAATAAGTATGCGCGCATGTACATGTATCCGCCTGCGTTCGATTTTTCGAAAGGCGCTCCTGGTACAGTCAAATATCGTTTCACGGTCTTTGATTCCAAAGGAAAGATACACACATTTGACGCGCCCTCTTCGCAGTCGCCTTTAACTCCCGTGTGGAACGAAGTTGCCCCAGGCCTTACATGGGTGTATGTCTCTGCTGTCGACGAAAAGGGTAAGCTTCACGGCATTCCCGACTGGCCGCGCGATAGGTTCTCGCGCTCCTTCTGGCGTTCTGCGCCATTTACCCCTGGCGCATATCCATCTGCGCCGCGCTCCTACTCCGAGGCGATAGCAAAGTGCGGCGACGAGATCTTCGAGCGCCCCTCTACGCAGTACTTCCTCAAGACTGGCAAGCCCGATCCTACATATACGCACAACTGCTATCCGTCCAAGATGCATGCGGCTCTTATCAACGGAATGCTCGGCTATGCCACGCGCCGTCCTGATAGGGCGGAAGATGCAATCAAGCTCGCGCGAAATGCCGCGGATTTCCTTATCTCCATCTCGCAGCCCAAGGGAACGCCGCTTGAGTATTGGCCGCCGACTTATGCCGACAAGCGCGAGGCTGGTTCATTCCGCTATGGGCAGATTATGCTTATCTATCCATGCAATGTAGGCGCGGCGTATTTGGCGCTTTACGATCGTGTGAAAGACAAAAAATATCTCGACGCTGCAAAGCGTATTGGAGATACGTATGTCAAATTGCAAGAAGCCGATGGCACATGGCCTATCTTCATTCGTGAATCTGATGGAAAGATCTTGAATGAAAATAGAGTTCAGCCCACAGGCGTGATAACATTCCTTGAGCGTCTTTATAGGACATGTGGCGACGAGAAATATCGTGCATGTGGAGATAGAGCGTTTGAGTGGATTAAGGCAAATCCTCTTAAAGATTGGTTCTGGGAAGGGCAGTTCGAGGACGCACCGTTGGTGCAGAAGTACGAAAATCCCTCCAAGCACCCAGCCTGCGAACTAGCGCTTTATTTGTTGGAGCGTTTCCCTGGAGACAAGAAGTATCTTTCAATTGCACGCGATATTATTCGCTATGCAGAAGATCAGTTTGTTTGCTGGGAGAAGCCTTGCGCGGAGAATGGACACGGGGTGAATACGCCAATTGGCGATCCAACTACCCAGCAGAACCGCTATCACGATTGGTTCTATCCGTGCGCGCTTGAGCAGTATGTCTATTATGTTCCGATCGATGCTTCCAACTCAAAGCTGATTAAGACTTATCTTGCGCTTTATCGCGCCGAGAAAAATCCGCTCGATCTTGCCAAGGCAAGGGCGCTTGGAGATTCGCTCGTTCGCATACAGCAGCCTTCTGGCTACATTCCAACGGAGTACGCACAAGCATGGAAGCGTAGCGATTCTAAGCAGGGGTGGCTCAACTGCACTTGCTATACGCTTTCGGTGCTTGGCGAGCTTGCTGAAGCTACTGGAGAGTGATAAGCTTTAGGTGGAAATTTGGTATAATGTGTGAACAGCATAAATGAGAAAGGTGGCGCTTTAAAGCGAGCGACATGGTTGTTCTAGGAACGATAGATCTTACGAAAACTTTTAAGGTGTCTGGGCAGAAACCGATAAAGGTTTTGAAGGGTGTCAATTTTTCCGTTTTCCCTGGCGAAAAAATTGCCATTGTTGGGCGTAGCGGTGCTGGCAAGTCGACTCTCCTTAATATTCTTGGAGGGTTGGAAAAGCAAACTTCTGGCACGGTGACGCGGCCAAAGAATATAGGGTTTGTCTTCCAGCAGTATCATCTTATGCCGGAGTTGACGGTATTTGAAAATGTCTTACTGCCTACGATGTCGCGGAAGATGCGTGTCGAAGCTGGCGTTGTGCGCCCTGAAAAGAGAGCAAGAGAGCTTCTTGAAAAGGTAGGACTTGGCGAGAGAGCCCATCACTTGCCTGGCGAGCTTTCAGGCGGAGAGCAGCAGCGCGTCGCGCTCGCAAGGGCACTTGTCACAGATCCAGAGCTTGTTTTGGCCGACGAGCCGACAGGCAACCTCGATGCGATGACGGGCGCGGAAATTCTCCGCATACTTTCAGATCTTTCGGCTGGCTCTTCCGTTCCGCTTGTGATGGTGACGCATTCGCCAGAGGCCGCGGCAATATGCGACAGAGTGTTGACGCTCGAAGATGGAGTGCTTAAGTAAATTAAGGAGTAGAATTATGTCCAACAAGGAATATACAAAAGAAGAGCTCTCAAATGCCCTTGAAAATTTTGGCATCAAGAATTACACGGATGTCTCCCGCTATGGCTCTGGGCATATCAACGATACTTTCAAAGTTGAAACGGCTGGCGGAGAGCGTTTTATTCTCCAGCGCGTCACCGATTTCTTTGACAAAGAAATTCTTCGTGAAAATATCCTTCGTGTCACATCTCACCTCAAGGCAAAGGGTGTAAAGACTCTCGATGTGGTGGGCTACGAAAATCCGTGGCGCGTTTATAAATTCCTCGAAGGCTACACTTCTGTCGATCTCATTACAGATCCTTCGCAGGCCGAGCTTGCGGCAGGTGCGTTTGCGGCGTTCCAGAACGATCTTGCAGATCTTCCTGCGCCTCCGCTTAAGGCTGTTATCCCTCACTTCCACGACACAGTCGATCGTCTCCGTCTTCTCGATGAGGCGGCGGCGGCAGACGTAAAGGGACGCAAGGCTTCTGTCGCGGCAGAGCTTGCATTTGTAGATGCGCGCCGCGAAGAGGCCTCCAAGATTGTTAACATG